>JBBRNQ010000054.1:0-28060 GCA_038230235.1 Actinomycetales bacterium | reverse complement strand
TTCAACCGCCGCAACTCCCGCGCCCGCGGAATGCTCTTCTACCGGCTTCTCCAGCAGGCCGTCGACACCGACCCCCATCCCCTCAAGGACCTCATCGGCGGCTGAGCACGGAACTGCACTCAAGCAGATATGCAGGACACCAGTTCGAATATATGTCAAGACGTTCACCCTCAGGCCCGCCCAATTCCTCTGCGGGACATCCTGACCGCCGCCCTGTCGCAGGGATGGTCCATCCCGCCTCGGGATGCGGCCAGCTGACCTTCCGCGATGCGCCCGACGGCGCTCAGCCGTCCCTCGTCCTCTGGCGGCGCCTCGGCGTACCTCATCCGTGGGATGTCCCACCCACATGACGCCGTACGGTCTAGCCGGCCGCCTTGACGGGCCCGCTCGGCGAGTGACGCCGTGCCGACCGCCAGTCCGCAGCCTTGGCGGGCCCCGTCCGGCAAAGGGTTCGGTCGTCCGGTCGGCGGGAGAGTGACGTCAGGACGATCCCGAGTAGCTCAATGGCCCGCACCATGGTGGTCGGCGGCTCAGTCGTCGGCGGCTCAGTGGTCCGCATCCCGCGCTCTGCGGCTCACTGGTCCGCAGCGGAGCGGTCCGCAGTCCCGTGGTCACCGACTCGTGGGGCGCGTACCGCGACCACGAGGGCGCCGACCGCGACGACGCAGGCAGCCGAGAGGACGGCGGTTCCCACACCGTCGACGAAGGCCGAGCGCGCCGCGCTGACCAGTGGGGGGCCGGCGGCGCCGAGCCGGTCGAGCACCCCGGCCTGCACGAAGCCGATGGACGACGAGGCCCCCTCCGCGACCTGGGGCGGCAGGCCCACGAGAGCCGGGGCCACCTCACGTCGGTACGACGACGCGAGCAGGCTCCCCAGGATGGCGATGCCGAGGGCGCTGCCCAGCTCACGCGACACGTCGTTGACCGCGGAGGCGACGCCCTGCTGGGACGACGGCAGCGACTCGGTGATGGCGGTCGTGGCCGGGGTCCCGGCGAGGCCCATCCCGAGCGCGAAGAGGACCACGCCCGGGTAGAAGACCCAGGGCGAGAAGTCGACGCCGAGCCGTGAGAGCACCACCAGCCCGGCGGCGATGAACAGCAGCCCGCCCCCGCTGACGACGTTGGTGCCGAAGCGCGCCGCCAGCCTCGGGGAGAGGCGCGCGGTCGGGATCATCACGGCAGGCAGGGGCAGCAGGGTGGTGGCCGCGAGCAGCGGGCTGCGCCCGACGACGAACTGGAGGTACTGCAGCACGATGAAGAAGAAGCCGAAGGCCGCGAAGAACTGCACCGTCACCGACAGCGACCCCATACCGAAGCCGCGGTTGGCGAAGAGGCGCACGTCGAGCAGGGGGGCGTCGGTCCGCAGCTCACGTACGACGAAACCACCGAGTCCGAGTACGGCGAGCACCACGGCACCGAGCGTCAGCGGCTCACCCCACCCCTGGTCGGCGCCCTCGATGATGGCGTAGACCAGCGCCGACACGGCCACGAGAGAGAGCAGTGCTCCCGGCACGTCCAGCGCGGTGCCCGGTTCGCGGGAGGACGGGACGAAGGCGAGCGTGAGCGCCAGCGCCACGACGGCCAGGACGACGTTGAGCCAGAAGAACGAGTTCCAGGCGAAGACCTCGAGCAGGAGCCCCGCGCCGAAGAGGCCGAGCACCGCCCCGCCGCCCGCGATCCCGACCCACACCCCGACGGCCCGACCGCGCTCCTCCTGCGGGAACGAGGTCGTAATGACCGACAGGGTGGTCGGCATGACGGCCGCCGCTCCGGCGCCCATCAGCGCCCGGGCCGCCACGAGCAGCCCGGGGTCCGAGAGCTGGGTCGCCCACGCGGCAGCGGCGCCGAAGAGGACCAGCCCGGCGAGCAGCATCCCCTTGCGTCCGTAGCGGTCCCCGAGGGCGCCGGCCCCGAGGAGCAGGCCGGCGAAGACGACGGTGTAGGCGTCGACGACCCAGGTGAGCTGGGCCTGGGAGGCGCCGGTGTCCCGCGCGAGGGAGGGCAGTGCGACGTTGAGCCCGCTCACCGCGGACACGACCATGAGCAGGGACACGGCGACCGCAGCCAGGACGGCGGTGCGGCGGCGCGGCGAGAGGGTGGGGACGGGGACGGCCGGGGCAGCAATTGAATTCCTCATGCGAGGAAGTCTGCACCCGAGGAATTAACTCGGCAAGTGCCAGAATGGGCCGGTGACGACCCAGCCCGCCCCCGCCGCCGACCGTCGGGCTCGTCGTACGGGGCGCCCGAAGGGTGACAGCGGGCTGCGCGACGACATCGTCACCGCCGCCCTGCGGCAGTTCGCCGAGGACGGCTTCGCCAAGACCTCGGTGCGGTCCGTCGCGAGGGAGGCGGGCGTCGACCCCGGGCTCGTGCGCCACTACTTCGGTTCCAAGGACGCCCTGCTGCGCGAGTCCGTGCAGCTGCGCGTCGACCCCCCGTCGATCATCGCCCACGTCCTCGCCGACGGTCCCGAGCACGCCGGTCACCGCCTGGCCGAGGCGGTCGCGGGGCTCGTGGCCGACGAGGTGCGCGCCCCGCTGATGACGGCCATGCTCCGGGCCGCCGCGACCGAGCAGGAGGGTGCGCGGCTGGTGCGCGACACGGTGACGAGCGCGATCCTCACGCCGCTCGCCGAGGCCCTGGGCGCCGACCGGCCCCGGCTGCGGGCCGCGCTCGCCGCCTCCCAGGTCGTCGGCTTCCTCGTGGCCTCGCGCATCGTCGGTCTCGAGCCCCTGCAGGGCCTCTCGACGGATGACGTCGCGGGAGCCCTGGGCCCCACGCTCCAGCGCTACCTCACGGGCCCGCTCGACTGACCGGCGGGCAGGAGGCGTGGACGAGGCTGGCACCAGTCCCGCACGCGGCCGGCACAAGGCGTGTTGGGCCCGCCGAGCGAGGCCGGTACGGCGCGCCGTACGGCGAGAGTGACCGACCACTCGCCGCAGGTGACCCTCGCGCGGGGAGACGCCTCACTAGAGTGGGGGTCAGTTCTGTAGCCGCAGGAGGCACCGATGATCGTTCCCTTCTCTGCCAACGACTTTCTCGCCCGGGCCCTCGCGGTCTACGGCGAGCGGGTCGGTGTCGTTGACGAGCCCATGCAGCCCGCCGAGTCGCTCGGCGAGGTCACCTACGCGCGGGTGGGTGAGCTGGCCCGGGCCCAGGCCGCCAAGCTCGACAGCCTCGGCATCGGGGTCGGTGACCGGGTCGCCTACGTCAGCCACAACAGCGCCCGCCTCTTCGCCGCCTTCTTCGGCGTCTGCGGCTCCGGAAGGGTGCTGGTGCCCGTCAACTTCCGCCTCTCGGTCGAGGAGGTGCGCTACATCATCGGTCACAGCGGGGCGCGGGTCGTCTACCTCGACCCCGAGCTCACCGACATGGTCGGGGCCATCGAGGCCGAGCACGTCTTCGTCATCGGCGAGGACGACAGCCAGATGTACGACTTCGACGCGGAGCCGCGGGCATGGGAGCCCGACGAGGGCGCCACCGCGACGATCAACTACACCTCGGGGACGACGGCCCGCCCCAAGGGCGTGCAGATCACGCACCGCAACATCTGGACCAACGCCGTCACCTTCGCCCTGCACGCCGGCGTGACCGACCGCGACGTCTACCTCCACACCCTGCCGATGTTCCACTGCAACGGCTGGGGGATGCCGTTCGGCATGACCGGCATGGGCGTGCCGCAGGTCGTCATCCGCAAGATCGACGGCGCCGAGATCCTGCGCCGCGTGCGCGACCACGGCGTCACCGTGATGTGCTGCGCCCCCGCCGTCGTGTCCGCGGTGCTCGACGCCCTGCCCGAGTGGGAGGGGAAGGTGCCGGGGCGCGACACCGTCCGCGTCATCGTCGCCGGGGCGCCGCCGCCCACCCGCACGGTGCAGCGGGTGCGCGACGAGCTCGGCTGGGAGTTCATCCAGATCTACGGGCTCACCGAGACGTCGCCGCTGCTGACCATCAACCGGATGCGCTCCGAGTGGGACGACCTGCCAGCCGAGGAGATCGCCAGCAAGCTCACCCGTCAGGGGCAGCCGGCGATCGGCTGCACGCTGAAGATCAACGAGAGCGGCGAGGTGCTGGCGCGCTCCAACGTCATCCTCGAGGGCTACTGGGAGCAGCCGGCGGAGAGCGCGGTCGCCCTCGACGGCGGCTGGTTCCACACCGGTGACGGTGGCGTGATCGGCACGGATGGCTACCTCACCATCCAGGACCGCAAGAAGGACGTCATCATCACCGGCGGTGAGAACGTCTCCTCGATCGAGGTCGAGGACGCTCTCTTCTCGCACCCCGACGTCACCGAGGTCGCCGTCATCGGTGTCCCCGACGACAAGTGGGGCGAGACGATCAAGGCGCTCGTCGTGCTCACCCCCGGAGCGACCGTCACCGAGGCCGAGCTGATCGCCTTCTGCAAGAACAAGGTCGCGCGCTACAAGGCGCCCTCGAGCATCGAGTTCCGCGACGCGCTGGCGCGCACCGCGACCGGCAAGCTGCAGAAGTTCAAGCTGCGCGCGCCCTACTGGGAGGGCCGCGAGCGCCAGGTCAACTGACGGCGCCGCGGGCGACGCTCCGCCCGACCACCCGCCCGACCACCCGCCCGACCACCCGCCCGTACGGCGCCCCGCCGGGTCTGGTCAGCCCCCTCGCCGAGGGGCTAGGTTCGACCCCATGACCCGACGCCCGGCCCTGGCCCTGCTCCTGGCGGGGGTGATGGCCGTCTCGGCGGCCGTGGTCTCCGCTCCCGTCGCGACGGCGGGGGCCGATGCCCCGGCACTGGCCTGGTCGCTCCGGCCGACCGGGTCGCAGGAACGGTTCCGCGGGCTCTCGGCGGTCGACGGCAGGGTCGCCTGGGTCAGCGGCACCAACGGCACCGTCCTGCGCACCACCGACGGTGGGGCGCGGTGGGCGTCCGTGGGCCCGAAGCTCTCGGCTGCCGACGCCGACCTGCAGTTCCGCGACATCGAGGCGTTCTCGGCGACGACCGCCGTGATCCTCTCGATCGGCGAGGGCACCGACTCGCGCATCTACCGCACCGAGGACGGCGGCGCCTCCTGGTCGAAGACCTTCGTCAACCACGAGGCGGGGGCCTTCTACGACTGCCTGGCCTTCACCACCCCGAAGCGCGGGGTCGCGAGCAGTGACCCGGTCAACGGCAAGTTCCGGCTCGTCGAGACCATCGACGGCGGGCGCACCTGGGCCCGCGTGCCCAGCGTGGGGATGCCGCCGGCCCTTCCCGGGGAGTTCGGCTTCGCTGCCAGCGGCACCTGCCTGACCGCCGGCACGGCCCAGCGGATGTACCTCGCCACCGGCGGGGCGAGCACCCCGGCCCGCGTGATGCGCAGCGAGGACGGCGGCCGCGTGTGGCAGGCCGTCGACACCCCGGTGCTGGGTGGCCCGAGCGCCGGCATCTTCTCCGTGCAGTTCCGAGACGCCATGCGCGGCATCGCGGTCGGCGGCGACTTCAGCGCTCCCGAGATCACCGTCGGCACCTCCGCCTGGACCGTCGACGGTGGGACCACCTGGCGCTCGCCGACGACCCCCACCGGGGGCTACCGCTCCGGCTCGTCGTGGGTGTCGGGCTCGCAGGCCCTCGCCCTCGCCGTCGGGCCGACCGGCTCCGACGTCACGACCACCGGCGGCCGCACCTGGCGGACCTTCGACACCGGCTCGTTCGACTCGGTGCAGTGCACCACCGGGTCGGTCTGCTGGGCCTCCGGAGACCTGGGTCGGGTCGGTCGGCTCACGGTGCCCAACGGCTGACCCGTACGGCGTCCGCGTGTGCCTCAGGGGTCAGTGGGGGCTCAGGGGTCTGCGGGGGCTCAGGGGTCTGCGGGGGCTCAGGGGTCTGCGGGGGCTCAGGGGGAGCAGGCCCGCCGGACGAAGGCGGCGAGGTCGGCACTCTGCTGCACCCGAGACGGCTCGTGGACGTACATCATGTGGCCGGCCTCGTAGTAGCGGTGCTCGATCCGCCCGTGGTCGGCGGCGGTGAGTCGCAGCTTGGCGAAGACGTCCTCGGCGGCGAAGTGCGGGGTGGCGCCGTCGTACCAGCCGTAGGCGACGTGGACGAGCAGGTGCGGGTTGCGTCGCATCGCCGCTTCGAGCCGCGGCGAGACGTCGATCGGTCGGCCCTCGAAGTCCTTGAAGCTCCACGGGTGCACCGCGTCGGTGAGCACGGCGTAGGCCAGGTCGGTGGAGTAACCCAGCTCGGCGTGGACGTAGTGGTTGAACGCCGCCGTGTAGGGCCCGGTGGTCGCGTCGATCGACGGGTCGGACTCGACCTTCTCGGCCACGCCGTCGTCCGTCGGTGCGGTGAAGCGCCCGTCGATGCGCCCGACGACCAACCCCTCGTCCCGCAGCAGCTCGGCGAAGAAGTGCAGGTGCTCGATCCTCAGGTCCGACTGCGACACATAGGTTTCCGACAGACCGGTGAGCCGGGCGACGGTGCTGACGACCTCGGTGCGCTCCTGCGCGCTCAGGCGGTCGCCCCGTGAGAGGGCCCAGGGGTAGTCGCGTGCGGCGTACGCCTCCGCCTCGTCGAGCACCTCCCGCAGGGTCCGGCCCTCGTGCCTGCCGTGGTAGTGCGCGATGGCGGCGTAGGTCGGCAGGTAGAGCGCGTGCGCCCGGTCGTTGCGCTGGTTCTCGAAGTCCACCGACGACAGGTCGAGCACGCTGGAGATGAGGACGACACCGTTGAGGTAGAGCCCGAGCTTGGCCTGGAGGTGGTCGGCGAGGGCTGCGGCACGGATGGTGCCGTAGGACTCGCCGGCGAGGAGCTTGGGCGACATCCACCGCCCGTGCGAGGTCACCCACGCCCTGATGACCTCACCGACGGAGGCGATGTCGCCCTCGTAGCCGTGGTACGTCGCCGGTTTGCCGCCCTCGACCGCCCGCGACCACCCGGTCGAGACGGGGTCGACGAAGACGAGGTCGGTCACCGCGAGCAGCGACTCCGGGTTGTCGACCACGCCGTACGGCGGCCTCGCCAGCGCTCCCGCGTCGCCGGAGACGACGCGCCTCGGACCGAGCAGTCCCAGGTGCAGCCAGACGCTGGCGCTGCCGGGCCCGCCGTTGAAGGCGAAGGTGACCGGGCGGGTCAGCGGGTCGGCCCCGTCGAGAGTGTAGGCCGTCAGCGACACCTCCGCACGGGGACGCACCCCGACGAAGGTGCCGTCCTCGATGACCTCCTCGCGCAGCACGACCCTCCCCACGGTCGCGGTGTAGGCGAGGTCGCCGTCGGGTGTCGTCAGGGTGTGCTGCGTGACGACCGTGTCGTCGGAGACGACAGCGGCGCCCGGGCCCGGGGTCTCGCCGGCGGGCGTGCCGGGGGTGTCGCCGTCGGCCGTGCCGTGGGTCGTGGAGCTCGGGGAGTCAGCCATGGCGGCACCTTACGGTGCCGGGTGGACAGACTCGACCCTGCCCGGACGCGACCCGGCCCGCACGCGCGACAGGACCCGCGAGAGGATGGAGCTATGCAGGACTACGCGATCGTCATCGAGACCGGCTACAAGAGGACCTCGGCGAACTACCACATCGAGCTCGTCGGGCCGCTCTCCCAGGCCGAGGCCGAGGAGCAGTTCTCCCTTCTGCGGGCCGGTCGCGACGAGCGCCTGCCCGCCGAGGCAGGGGCCGTGGTCATGGACGCCAGCGCCAACCAGTTCCTGCGGCTGCGCCAGGTGCGGGGAGCCACCGTCATGGACCGGATCACGCTCGGACCCACGGTGGACCAATCGGCCTAGCGGGAGGTCACCAGCGCCGGCGACGGGGGGTCTCGCGGTCTTTCACGCGCGGGTGAGATCGCGGTACATGGCCTTGAACGCCGCATCCGTCGGCAGCCAGTCGTGCCCGTCCGGGCCCTCGTCGGACAGGAGGTAGGAGAAGCACCAGGCGCCGTTCGCACGGCACCAGTCGGCGGACGACCGGGTCACCGACACCCTGATCGCCTCGATGCCGGGCACGAGCCCGGCCTCGTTGCAGCGTCCGGCGCCGAACTCCGTTATCCCCCAGGGCTTTCCGGTAGCCCTGACGAACCTGAACCACGTCGTGAACTCGGGGCGGTCCTGCAGGGGGACGAGGGCGTTGTCGGTGGTGTCGGTCCCGGCCCGGTAGGCGTCGAAGGTGAAGAAGTCTGCGCTCGACCCGGTGATGTAGGAGCCGTCCTCGCCCGCGCGGGTGCTCCGGTAGTCGAGTCCGCTGGCGGCCTGCCCGACGAGCACGGAGGAGTTGAATCCCCGCACGACGGTCCGGAACGCCGCGAGGTCGGCCTTGAATGTCGTGCCTCCGGTGGGCGACCCGCCGTAGAGGATGGGCCGCTCGGGCCCAGGCTGGAAGATCGTGATCCTCGTGACCATGGAGTTGACGAAGCGGGCGCTGAGCCCGGCAGAGGTCCTGAACGAGATGATGTCCGTGCACGTCGCGGGGAACTGGGAGGCGTCGTACGTGGGAGGGAGGGCCCCGGCGACGTCGTCACGGGTCACCTGGAGCGGCCCGAACTGGGCCTGACCCCAACGGAAGTCGGCGGCCTTGGAGGACCCGGCGCGGCGCACCCGTCCCCCGACGAGCATGCCCCTCGTCCCCAGGGCCGGAGCTGCCGTGTCGACCCGCGCCGCCGGTGACGTCGTGGCCGAGTCGCCGGCGGCGAGAGCCGTGCCCACCGCCCCGACACCGAGCACGCCAGCACCCGCCGTCAGGGCAGTACGGCGTGAGATCTGGCGAGCCATCAGTCTCCTCGGGTTCCGATGCTGCACCCTATGCGGGCGGCGGGCCCCCGACCACCAGCACGGAGCACTGCGCGTCCGCGCGACACCGCTGGGCGACGGTGCTGCCGTCGCGGTCGGTGCCGACCACGAGCAGCGTCGCGTCGCGAGTGCGTTCGAGCAGCACCTCGACGGGGTCACCGACCGCGACCTCGAAGCGGGAGGGCACCGTGACGCCGTCCTCGCCAGCAGCTCGGGTGACGGCATAGGCCAGCGAGTCGGCGCTGAGCACCTCGTGCTGCGCGGCCCCGAGGGGCAGGACCCGAACGACCCGGATCGAGGCGTGGCGGGCCGTGGCCTCGGCCAACGCCGCGTGCACCAGGGGCACCGCCCCGCGGTCGTCGAGGATGCCGACGACCACCTCGGCGTGGGCCGGGGGCACGGACGGCGGCTCGCCAGCGCGCTCGACCGTGGCCGACGGCTCCGCCGGGGTCTGGGCACGGACCCGGCTCGAGGGGGTGGTCATGTGACCAGAATGGCCCGGGCAGGGCCGAGCCGCCATGGCCAAAGGTCCCCCGCGGCCGGGTAGTGCGCGCGGGCGGACAGGCGCGGGCGGACACGCGCGGGCGGGTGCGCGCGAGGCCCGGGACCAAAGGCCCTGTCCGCGACCTCGCTCGAAGCGGCATCGTCGACCCATGGACGACACCAGCACCAGTGGACCGTCGAGCGGCACCCAGGCGCACCCGACGACTCCCGGTCCCCAGCAGATGGCCGAGCACTTGCGACAGCAGCTGACGGAGCACGCAGCGGTACCCGACGAGCTCGATGAGCGGGAGTGCTGGGAGCTCCTGCGCCGTGAGCCCCTCGGGCGCCTGGCCGTCATCCACGCCGGCGCCCCCGACATCTTCCCGGTCAACCATCTCGTCGACCACGGCAGCATCGTGATCCGCACCGCCGCGGGCACGAAGCTCGCCACCGCGGCCGGTCGCCCGGTCGCCTTCGAGATCGACGGATTCGACCTGACTGCCGGCACGGCCTGGAGTGTGGTGGTGCGGGGCGACGCTCACAAGATCCTGGAGCGGGAAGAGACCCTGTCGGCGCTGCGCCTGCCCTTGGTGCCCTGGCAGGAGGGCCGCAAGGCCTGGTTCCTGCGCATCGAGCCGGTCGAGGTGACCGGTCGTCGGGTGGTCCTGTCCCCCGGGGCGCGGAAGGCGATGGGTCAGCGCGACTGACGCACACGGAGACGGTCCGCCGGGACTCGTCCGCCGGACCCTGCCGACAGGACCCGACCCCCTGTCACGTACGGCGCGACACGCGCTGGAGCAACTTGGGTCGCGACACGTACCGCGAGGTGCGCCGGCCGGTACGACGCGAGGCGACGCGAGGCGCGCTAGCTGCCTGCGCCGCGCTGGCCCACCCGCGGGTGCTGGACGGCGTAGACGGCCGCCTGGGTCCGCCGCTCCATACCGAGCTTGGCGAGCACCGACGTGATGTAGTTCTTCACCGTCTTCTCGGCCAGGTGCATGGCGTCGGCGATCTGGCGGTTCGTCAGGCCCCTGGCCACGTGGTCGAGGATGAGCCGCTCCTGGGGCGTCAGCAGCCGGAGGCGGGGGTCGGTCTCGGTGCCCGCGTGCCACTGGCCGGCGAGCAGCCGCGCAGGGGCGGTGTCGAGGAGGTTCTCTCCGGCGGCCACGCGGTGGATGGCGTCGACGATCCCGTTGCCCCGGATGTCCTTGAGCAGGAACGCCGACGCGCCGGCGAGCACGGCGGAGGCCATGGCCTCCTCGTCGTCGTACGAGGTCAGCACGATGCCCTTGATGGTGGGGTCGACGGCGCGCACCTCACGGCAGGCGGTGATGCCCGACCCGTCGGGCAGGCGGGCGTCGAAGATCGCGACGTCGGGTCGCAGGGCCGGGATGCGACGGGCTGCCTCGTGGGCCATCCCGCTCTCACCGATCACGGTGATGGTGCCCGTCGCGTCGAGCAGTTCGCGCAGCCCCCGGCGGACGATCTCGTGGTCGTCGAGCAGGTACACCGTGATCATGGCCTTGGCGTCGTGCTCGGCGTCGGCGTCGGCGTCGGCGTTACTGTCGCCGGCCGACGTGGGCGCCTCGCTCACGACGACGCTCCATCCGGGTGGGTGGGTCCGGGCTCCGACGGTGGGCCCGCGGAACCGGTGGCGACCCGGACGGCTCGCACCCCGAGCACCGAGGCCGCGAGACGGGTCGCGAGGTCCTCGTCGCGGCTGGTCGCCGGACCGGTGACCAGCACCTCGCCGTGCACCAGGGTGGCCTCCCACCCGGGGGACCCGAGCTCGGCGAGGACGGCCCGCACCTCGGCCAGGACCGCGTCCTCGGGCCGGGCGAGGGCACGCACGACGTCGCTGCGGCTGATCACCCCGACGAGGAGGCCGTCGCGCACGACGGGAAAGCTCTTGAACGACGTGCGGACGAAGAGGTGGGCGACCTCCGCCACGTCACCGTTCTCGGTGACGGTGACGGGCGACCTCGTCATGAGGTCTCCGACCACGGAGGGGAGCGGCTCACCGTGGGTCCGGGTGCGGCCCAGGTGAGAGCGGGGGTCGGCCTCGAGGGCCGAGCGCAGCAGGTCGGCCTCGCTGAGCAGGCCCACCACCGCACCACGGGCGTCGACGACGGGGAGGGCGGTCAGGCGGCGCCGGGCGAGCAGGGCCAGGGCCTCGGTGCACGGGGTGTGCTCGCCGACACTCGTGACGGGCGCGGTCATGATCTCGCGGACGAGCACGTCTTCCTCCTTGGCTGAGGGTGCACGCAGGGTGCCCCCCACCCATCCTGCTGCGTATGGAGCAGCCGCCCCGGGACCTTGGTCCCGGGGCGGTTCCGTGGCGTCCTGCAGGGCTCACGGGTCGGCTCACGGGTCCTCAGGGTCGCCTCCCGGCTCGGCTCACGGCTCACGGGTCACGGGTCACGGGTCACGGGTCACGGGTCACGCAACGGTGCGCGCCACTGCAGGGTGGTCCCGCTGGGTTCGCGTCGCTCGACGACGAAGGTGCCGTCGCGCCGGGCGGCCCGGTCGCCGAGGTTGACCAGGCCGCTGCGCACCTGGTGGGGATCGAGACCCACGCCGTCGTCCTCGACGCGCACGACGATGTTGCCCTCGTGCCGACTGACGTCGACCGTCACGGTGCCGGCCCTGGCGTGTCGCACGGCGTTGGACAGGCCCTCGCGCACGACCGCCACGATGTCGTCCACGAGCGGGGTCGACAGGCTGGCGAGGCTCGGGTCGAGGGTGAGCACCGGGGTGGGCGACGCTCCGTGCGACAGCACGTCCACCAGGTGGCGCAGGTGGTCGCTGAGCTGCCGGGCGCGGGGGTCCTGCAGCTGGAAGATCGTGAGCCTGATCTCCTTGATGGCCGCGTCGAGCTCGTCGACCGCGGTGTCGAGCCGCTCGCGGACCCCGGGGTCGTCGACCACGGTGATGGCGGACTGCAGCGACAACCCGGTGGCGAAGAGCCGCTGGATGACGTGGTCGTGCATGTCGCGGGCGATGCGGGCCCGGTCGTCGAGCAGCGACATCCGGGCCTCGTCCCGGCGGGCGCGGCCGGCGAGCAGGGCCAGACCGGCCTGCTGGGCCACCTCGCCGAGTGCGTCGAGGTGCAGCGGCACGTCGTTGCTCGACTCCGGCGCCCAGGCCGCGAGCAGCACCCCGGTGCGATCCCCGACCCTGGCGAGCGGGGCGATGACGCACTCCCCTGCGCGGTCGGCGCCGAGCAGGCTGCTGAGCTCCTGCATGGCGCTGGTCGCGAGGCCGGACGGCCCGGCTGGGGAGAAGCGCACCGGCTGGCGGGCCGTGCGCAGCCCCTCCCACAGGGCGCCCTGCAGGGGCCTGGCCTCGCTGGCGTCACCGACGGCGCGCAGCACGAGCAGGTCTCCGTCGTCGAGGGCCACGCCGACGCTGGTGGCACCGGTCACCCGCTTCACGGCGGAGACGAGGGTCTCGAGCGCGCCGTCCTCGTCGTCGTCGGTCAGCAGGGCCCGGGTCAGGTCGCGGGCCGCGTCGCTCCACTGCGTGCCGCGGCGTGACAGGTCGTAGAGCCGGGCGTTCTCGATGGCGACGCCCGCCGCGGCGGCCAGCGCCTCCAGCACCGACTCGTCGGTCGGCGTGAACTCGACCTGCCCGATCTTCTCGGCGATGTAGAGGTTGCCGAAGACCTCTCCGCGCGTGGTGATCGGCGTGCCGATGAAGCTCGTCATCGGTGGGTGCCCCGCTGGGAACCCGAAGGAGTCGGGGTGGGCGCCGATGTCGGCGATCCGCCGGGTGCGCGGATCGCGGATGAGCAGACCCAGCACCCCGTGGCCGCTCGGTGGCGACCCGATCACCCGACGCTCCTGCTCGGTCACCCCGTGGGTGATGAACTCCACGAGCCGCTCCCCGTCGGCGCCGAGCACCCCCAGCGCGCCGTACCGCGCACCGACCAGCTCGCACGCCGAGCTGGTGATCCGCAGCAGGACCTCGGGCAGGTCGAGGTCGGAGCCGACGGCGACGACGGCTTCGAGCAGCTGGCCCAGCCGGTCGTGACTGGCCTGCGCGGTCAGGGCCCGCGACCGCAGCTCGGTGAGGAGGTCGTCGAGCTCGAGGTGCCCCAGCCCCGCCAGGCCGCCCCTGACGGGGCCGCCGGCGACAGGCGCGCCGACAGGGCCGCCGGCGACAGGCAGGGGGGTGGGCGGTGGTGAGGTCATGACGGCATTCTCCCGGGTCTGGGCCCAGGTCCTCCCGGGACCTATGGCCGTGGCGGCACCCATCCGGCCGGGTCCAGCATGCCTTGAAGGACCCGTGGCTGTCACTGGCCACGACACCCCCTGCGTCGCCCCGTTGGTGACCACCGCGAAGGAAGCCCGCCATGCCCTACCCCGAGAGCTCGACGCCGTTCATCCCCCCCGACCCCGTCGGGTCGGTGCTCGACCGACGCGGCCTGCGCGTCCTCAGTATGGAGACCTGCCTCGCGCGGCTGCGTGCGGTGCCGGTCGGGCGGGTCGCCTTCCCCGACGGGGGCACCGTGGTCGTGCTGCCGGTCAACCACGTGGTCGACGGCGACAGCGTGGCCTTCCGCACGACCTGGGGCTCGAAGCTGCACCGGGCGGGTGACGGGGGGTCGATGTCCTACGAGATCGACGATCACGACGTCGCCACCCGGTCCGGATGGAGCGTGCTCGTCACCGGTCGGGCCGAGGTCCTGCGCGGAGACGACGCCTCCCGCCTCGACGCCCTCGCGCCGCGCAGCTGGACGTCCTTCGGCAACAGCCCGGCCGGGGACGTGTCCTGGGTGCGGATCCGCGCCGAGGAGATCTCGGGCCGCGAGATCGCGGAGGCGTCCCCCCTCCCGGTGGACCACGGTCCGGGCGGCAGCTCGTGAGCCCCGACGTCGTCGCGCCATCACCGGGACTGCCGGGCCTGCCGGGGGTCTACCACCGCCGCCCCCAGACGGGTGAGGTCGTGGCCGGGCTGGTCAACGACGGGTCGGCCGATGCCGTCGCCCGCGCCGCCGTCGAAGAGGCCGCGACTCGACGGTGCGCGGTGCGCTTCGTGCAGGTGCTCTCGATCGAGTCGACGGCGACCCACGCCGACGAGCGCACCTTCTCCGCCGCCATGCACGCCCTGGCACGGCACTCCCGGGTCCGCGCCACCTTCGAGGTGGTCGGCGGTGACCCGGTGGCAGTGCTCATCTCGAGGACGGCCGGAGCCAGCGTGCTGGTCCTCGGCGAGGACCAGGAGCGGGCCCACCAGTCCATCGCTGCGGCGGCGCAGCGCGGGGCTCACTGCCCCGTTCGCCTCATCCCCGTGCCCAGGAGCTGACGGTCCCGAGTACTGACGTCGACGTCCGATGACGTCACCGTCCGATGATTCTTCCTGGGAATAAATAAACGGCGAGCCCGTGGCCACGAACGGCAACGTTCAGGAGTTTGCCAGAGGGGTCATAGGTCCCTGTCGCGCCGGCTCGTTGAGGACGAGGCTCAGGGTGCCGGCCAGGAGGCCGGCCCCGACATCAGGAGCAGATCATGAGCACCACCATCTCCCCGAAGTCCCCCCAGCCGACGACGGGCCGCACGGCCGGGCCGCCGGCTGCGGCCGGACGCTCCCCGTACGACAGCCCGCTCGTGCACCGCACTGCTGCCGTCATCCGCCTCAGCATCGCCTTCGTCTTCCTGTGGGCGTTCTTCGACAAGCTCTTCGCCCTCGGCCACGAGACCGGCAAGAACGCGACGACCGGCGTCACGTCGCTCTTCGGCCCGGCGGCCTGGATCCACGGGGGCTCGCCCACGAAGGGCTTCCTCTCCCACGCGACCGGTCCCTTCTCGAGCATGTACGGGTCCTTTGCCGGAGCAGGCTGGGCCAACTGGCTCTTCATGCTCGCCCTGCTCGGCATCGGCGGCGCCCTCGCCTTCGGTGTCGCGTCCCGGATCGCCACCGTCTCCGGTGTGCTGCTCCTCGTCCTGATGTGGTCGGCCGCCCTCCCGCCGTCGAGCAACGTCTTCATGGACGACCACCTCATCTACGCCATGACCCTCGTGCTGCTCGCCGGCCTCGGCGCCGGACACACCTGGGGTCTGGGCGCCGCCTACGAGCGGCTCGCCATCGTCCGCCGGTTCCCGATCCTGCGCTGACCCCCTCCACGTCCGCCACCACCCTCTCGACAGGAGCACCGTCATGAGCACCACCGACACCAACGTCCGATCCGACCTCACCTCGACGACCGACCCCAGCCGTGGAGCAGTCGTGGTGGGCCTCGACGCCGACGGCTCGGCCCTCGCCGCCCTCGACTGGGCGATCGAGGACGCCGTGCGCCGCCACCGTCCCCTGCATCTGGTCTGTGCGGCCGAGCCGGTCTATCCCGACATCATGGCGGGGGCGATCGTCATGGACTCGGCCGACGACAGCGCTACCGGGATCCTCGCCGCCGCCGTCGCGCGGGCCAAGGAGCTCGCCCCCGGGCTGACCGTGCGCACCACCTCCGAGCGGCTCCGGGCGCTCGACGTGCTGGTGCACGCGTCGCACACCGCCGACACCCTCGTCGTGGGCACCCACGGACGCAGCCGCCTCGGCACGCTCGTGCTCGGCTCCACGTCGTTGCAGGTCGTCTCGCAGGCCACCTGCCCGGTGGTCGTGGTGCGCCAGGCCCCACCGGTACCCGCGCCGGAGAGCCGTCCCCGCGTCGTCGTGGGCGTCGACGGCTCGCCCGTGTCGATGGCGGCGGTCGACTTCGCCTTCGCCCAGGCCGACGCCCGGGGGATCGGCCTCACCGTGGTGCACGGCTGGAGCCCCGACAAGGTCGAGGGCGTCGACGTGCGCACGGCGTCCGGTGACCGCTGGCGTGAGGCCGGTCAGCTCGAGGTCGCGGCCACCGCGGAGTCGATCGCCGGCCACACGACGCGCTACCCCGATGTCGACGTGCGGACCCACGTGATCCGCAAGTCCCCGGCCGATGCGCTGGTCGCGGAGGCCGACGGTGCCGAGCTGCTCGTCGTGGGCAGCCGGGGCTGGGGAGACGTGCGCGGGATGCTGCTCGGCTCGGTCAGCCAGGGCGTGCTGCGCCGGGTGCCGTGCCCGGTCGCCGTCGTGCGCCCCTACCCGACCCCGGCCGAGGACGCCTGATGGCCACCGTCACGGGCGGGGTCGTCAGCGGCTCCGTGGTGACCCGGCTCGAGGCGGCGTCGTACGAGGCCGCGCAGAGCACCACCCACGAGGGCGACCCGTCGTACGACCTGCCGGCCGCGCCGGTGGTGCGACCGCTCGTCGTCGGGGTCGACGGCTCCGAGGCCGGCCTGCTCGCCCTCGAGTGGGCAGCCGCGGAGGCCGCGCGCGAGGGGCGCCCGCTCCACCTCCTGCACGCCTTCGAGGTGGCCGGTGCCACCGTCTCGCCGCTGGTCGTCGCGCCGTTGGCGTGGTACGACCCCGTCTGGTCGCTGACCGCAGCGGCGGAGCGTCTGGCGGTGGTCGCACCCGACGTGCCCACCACGTCGTCCCAGTCCAACGAGGCTCCGACGCAGGCCCTGGTCCGGGCGTCGCACGACGCGGCGCTCGTCGTCGTGGGCACCCTGGGCCACACGGCTGCCGGTGCGTTGGTCGTCGGGTCGACCGCGGCCCGGGTCGCCACCCACGCGTTCTGCCCGGTCGCCGTGGTGCGCGAGCTGCCGCGCCCCACGGCGGCCGAGCGGGTCGTCGTCGGTCTCGACGGCTCGCCCAGCTCGACCGCGGCCCTCCTCTTCGCCGCCCGGTGGGCGGTCGAGCACGGGTGCCGGCTGTCCGTGATGCACGCCTGGCCGGGAGACATCACGGTCGACGACATCCGGGCCGTCGACACCGTGCGCGACGAGATCCGGGCCTCGGTCACCCGGGGTCAGGTCGAGCTCGCCGAGGCACTGCTGCAGCCGGCCCGCACGAGCTTCCCCGACCTGCCGATCGACGTCACCGTGCCGGCCGGTGACCCCGGTGGTGCGCTGGTCGACGGGTCCGAGGACGCGCAGCTCGTGGTCGTCGGCAGCCGTGGTCGCGGTCTGCTGAAGGGGCTGGTGCTCGGGTCGGTGAGCGAGCACGTGCTGCACCACGCCCACTGCCCCGTGGTCGTCGTGCCGTCTGGTGTGGCCGGGGGCTGATCCCCCTACGATCGGGCGTGGCTGGCGTCCCGCTCGCCCCCGACCCCTCGGGCCGATGCAGTGACGGACTGACGGACTGACGAGCGACATTCGATGCAGGTCGACGACTCCTCCCTCGAGGTATCCCCCCGCCCCACGGTCGACGCCGCGCGCGCCGCCACGATCGCCCGTGAGCTCTACGGGGTGGACGGGCCCGTGGTCGAGCTGGGCAGCCAGCAGGACCGCAACTTCCGCATCGACACCGGCGCCGGCCGGGTGGTGCTCAAGGTCGCCAACCCCGGCTGGGGGTCGGCAGCGCTCGAGGCGCAGAACGCCGCCCTCGTCCATTTGGCGACCCAGCACCCCGACCTCGTGGCGCCGGTGCCCCTGCCCGGTCTCGACGGGCGCCTGCTCCACGAGGTGCCCGACGGTGCGGGCACCGTGCTGGTGCGCCTGCTCACCTACGTCGAGGGAACGCCCCTGACGGGTGCCCGCCGCCTCGCTCCCCAGGTCGTCGCCGACCTCGGCCGGCTCTCGGCCCGGGTCTGCTCGGCCCTGACGGCCTTCGACCACGCCGGGCTCGACCGGGCCGGGCAGTGGGACCTGCGACGCGCCGACGCGGTCGTCGCGCAGCTCCTGGGGTCGGTCGGCGACCCCGTACGGCGAGCCGTGGTCGCCGACGCGGTCGCCCTCGCCTCAGCCCGGCTGGCCGAGAGCGCGGAGCGGTTGCGGGTCGGGCCGATCCACGCCGATCTCACCGACGACAACGTCGTGGGCTCCCGTGACGAGGCGGGGCGGGTGCGCCCCGACGCGGTGATCGACTTCGGTGACCTCAGCCGCAGCTGGCTCGTCGGGGACCTCGCGGTCACCTGCTCGTCGGTCCTGCGATACTCCGGGCACGGACTCACCGACGTGCTGCCCGCCGTCCGCGCCTTCCACGAGGTCATTCCACTCACCGACGACGAGGTCGCCGCGTTGTGGCCGCTCGTGGTGCTGAGAGGGGCGGTGCTCGTCGTGAGCACGGAGCACCAGCTGGCGCTCGACCCCGAGAACGCCGACCTGGCCGAGCCGCTCGAGGGGGAGTGGCGCATCCTCGACTCCGCCAGAGCGGTGGACCTCGACCTCGCCGAGGCCCTCCTGCGGGCCGGTCTCGGCCTGCCCGGGGGGAAGAGGCACGACGCCGCTCGCGAGGTCGCGTGCTCGGCGACCTCGCTGCTGGCGACACGGCTACGAGAAGACGCGGTGAGCCCGCAGGCGGAGGCGACCCCGGGGACGGCGGTGGTGGACCTCTCGGTGACCAGCCGCCTGCTGCACTCCGGGCGGTTCCTCGAGCCCGAGGTCGAGCACGAGATCCTGCGCGAGGCGGCCCGGCCCGGCGGGTCGGCGGCCACGCGGTGGGGGGAGGCGAGGCTGACCCGCACCGAGCTCGACAGCATCGTTGCTCCGGACTCCATCGCCCTCGGCACGCAGGTCATTGCTCAGGAAGGCACACGGGTCGTCAGCCCCTTCGCGGGTGTCGTGTCGCGAGAGGCCGACTCGGGGTTCCGTCTCGTGCACGAGACGGGACTTCGACTGGTCGTGAGCGGTGTCGCGGTCTCGGACGACGTCGTCGACGGTGAGCACGTGCAGGCCGGCTCACCGATCGGCGCCTTCACGGCGGAGACCGCCCACCTGCAGTGGTGCGTCTCGCCGCAGCTCGAAACGCCGGCCTTCGCCCCGCCGTCGACGGCCGCGGGTTGGCTGGCCCTGTGCCCCGACCCGTCGCCCCTGCTCGGGGTCGACGTCGCGGCCCCTCGCCGCGACCCGGCTGACCTGCTGCGTCGCCGACGCCGGGCCCTCGCGTCCGTGCAGGAGAGCTACTACGAGCAGCCCATGCGCATCGAGCGCGGGTGGCGCCACCACCTCGTCGACATCGAGGGCCGGGCCTACGTCGACATGGTCAACAACGTCGCGGCCATCGGTCACGGGCACCCGCGGCTGGCCGATGCCGTCGAGCAGCAGCTGCGCACGCTCAACACCAACTCACGCTTCCACTACGCGGCGATCGCGCAGTTCTCCGAGCGGCTCGCGGCCCTGGCCCCCGAGGGGCTCGACCAGGTCTTCCTCGTCAACAGCGGCTCCGAGGCGGTCGACCTCGCCCTGAGGATGGCCCAGACGGTGACGCGGCGCCAGGACGTCGTCGCCGTACGGGAGGCGTACCACGGCTGGACGGCGCTTTCCGATGCCGTGACGACGTCCCTCTACGACAACCCGTCGGCGCTCGAGAGCCGACCAGAGTGGGTGCACCTCGCGTCGGCGCCCAACGCCTACCGGGGTCGCTTCCGGGGTGAGTCCGCGGGCGCCGACTACGCCGCCGAGGTCCGTGAGCTCGTCGAGGGGCTGGTCGAGCGAGGGCGGCCCCCCGCGGCGTACGTGTGCGAGCCGCTGCTCGGCAACGCCGGGGGGGTGCTGCTCCCCGACGGCTACCTCGCCGCCGCGTACGACGCCGTACGGGCGGCCGGCGGGTTGGCCGTCGCCGACGAGGTGCAGGTGGGCTACGGGCGCACCGGGCGATGGTGGTGGGCCTTCGAGCGGTCGGGCGTCGTGCCCGACGTCATCACCGTGGCCAAGGCCATGGGCAACGGGCACCCCCTGGGGGCGGTGATCACCACGCGCGAGATCGCCGGCGCCTTCGAGGCGGCGGGGTCGTTCTTCTCGTCGGCCGGAGGCAGCCCGGTGTCCTGCGTCACGGGGATGACGGTGCTCGACGTCATCGAGGACGAGGGCCTGCAGGCCAGCGCCGTCGTCGTCGGTGACCACCTGGTCGAGGGCCTGACCGCGCTGATGGCACGCCATCCGCTGGTCGGAGCCGTCCACGGCACGGGCCTCTACCTCGGGGTCGAGCTCGTGCGTGACCGCAAGACCCTCGAGCCGGCGAGCGCCGAGTGCGCCGCGATCTGCGAGCGACTGCGCGAGCTCGGGGTGATCATGCAACCGACGGGGGAGCGGGCCAACGTGCTCAAGCTCAAGCCGCCGATGTGCCTGACCCTGGACAGTGCCGACGTGGTCCTGGCGGCCCTCGACTCGGTGCTGACCGACGGCTGGTGATCGGCGCCCGCTGCTTGCGGAAGCAGCGCGCGGTCGGGAGGGCAGGGGTTCAGTCTGTTCGGTCGAGCTCATGCGGGTGAAGGAGACCCTTCAGGTTGAGCCGTCGGCGGTCCGCGGCATTCTGCGGGCCGTCGACGATCACTGCGGCGCCGAGCCAGGTCGCCCCGGCGTCCGCGACGATGGCCATGGTGGCGCTCGCCTGGCCGCCGGTGGCGGCCCAGTCGTCGACGAAGAGGATGCGGTCGGTGCTGCGCAGGGGTGAGCGGCGGACAGCGAGCTCGAGAGTGCGGTCGAGGTAGTCGGGTGGGGTGCTGCGGGTGTCGCACCGGTCCGTGTGCGAGGCTCGCTCGGCTTCCTTGCGCACCTCGATGAAGCCGATGCCGAGGTGGTGGGCCACGAGTGGGCCCAGGAGCATTCCGCGCGACTCGGGGCCGGCGACCGCTGTCGCGGCGGCGTCACTGAAGAGCGCCGC
This sequence comes from Actinomycetales bacterium, assembly GCA_038230235.1. Classification (GTDB taxonomy): domain Bacteria; phylum Actinomycetota; class Actinomycetes; order Actinomycetales; family Dermatophilaceae; genus Lapillicoccus. The sequence continues at coordinate 7,208 of JBBRNQ010000054.1, read as the reverse complement.
GAGGGCAGGGCCGACGGCCGTGAGGATATCGGGGCTGCGATACCAGGAGCGGTCATCGGCGTAGGAGGACCGCGCTTCGTGGTCCGTGGTCGCGCCCCTGCGCCGCCGTCACGATCGCCCTGGCCGACTCGCGTTCGCTCTACGCCGGGCGGGGGGCGGCGCGACGGGCCTGGTCGACGGATGTCGTCTTGGCGGCGTACATCGCGTGGTCCGCGGCCTGCAGCAGCCGTTCGAGAGGGTGGTCGGGCCCGGCGGTGGCGTGACCGATGCTCACCCCCACCTGGACGGCGATGCCGTGCAGGTGGATGGGTCTCCTCACCGAGGTGGCCAGTCGTTCCGTGACGACGACGAGGTGCTCGCTGCCCAACGACGGATCGGCGAGCAGCACGGCGAACTCGTCACCGCCGAGACGGGCGACAGTGTCATCGGTGCGCAGCTCGTCCCGGAGACGGTCGGCGACGACGGTCAGCAGGGTGTCGCCGGCGCCGTGTCCCAGGCTGTCGTTGACGGCCTTGAAGTGGTCGAGGTCGAGGAACAGGACGGTGATGCCACCCCCGGGGTGATCTCGCAGCGCGCGCTCGAGCTGCTCGGTGAACTCCCTGCGGTTGACCAGACCGGTGAGCGCATCGTGGGTGGCCCGGTAGGCCAGCTCGTCCTGGAGTGCGTGCCGCTGGGCGAGAGTCGTCTCGAGCTGGGCGACCAGGCCAGCCATCCGTACGACGACGAGCAGGACCACCACGACCGCGGCGGCCCTGAGGACCACCAGGTCCCTCAGCTGCCCGCTGCTGACCTGGGTGACCAGCGCGATGGGGGCGACCAGGCACGACACCCCCAGCGCGACGAGCCGGGGCCAGTGCGTGCCCGCGGTCCGGTCGGAGTCGATGGTGGCCGTCCCCAGGTCGCCGACCCGAGGATGGAGCACAACGGCCCCCCAGCCCAGGTAGTAAGCGAGGATCAACGCGTCGACGGGGTGCCCGGTGTGATAGAGGCCCAGCAGGTTGAGCACGGCGAAGGTCGTGTCTCCCACGATCATGACCACGACGGTGCCGGCGAGCCAGCCGAGGGCCGGGCTGTGGCGCCGGCCGGAGAGGAGGAGGCGCGCCGCGACCGCGACCACCAGCACGTCCGCGGCGGGGTATGCCAGTGCGGTGAGCCTCGTCAGGAGGGGGATGTCGAGAGTGTGCAACAACGGGGCCATGAGCACGACCCAGGACGCGATCGCGAACCCGATGGTGATGATCGCCGCATCCAGCAGCGCCGGACGGTCGCGGTGGGTCGCCCTCGAGTGCTGCAGCCGCACGAGTCCCGCAGCCAGGAGGAGGTACCCCCCGAGGAAGGCGGCATCTCCCACCGAGGGAAAGGGCGCGACGTGGAGCAGTGAGTCGTTGACGAAGTAGGCGGCATTGCCCAGGGTGGCCGCGGTCGGGGATCCGGCCAGCAACAGCCAGGCCCCCCGGGGCTGGAGACGTCTGCTGCGCACGCCGGACAGGATCATCCCGGCTGCGACGAGGTTGGACGCCACGAACGCCAGGTTCTGCGCCGGGGCCGGTAGGAAGAAGTAGGCACCGATGCACACGATCCCGACGATGACGAAGCGGGCGAGCGCACGGCTACCGGCCATCATCGTGCCCCCTCGGGCTCTTCGCTGGGCGGCGCTGGGCTACCACCTGTAGGGGGTATCGGCAGGTGGCCCTCGACCCTGCGGGCTTTGGGAGGGCAGTTTCGTGCCCCTGGCCTCGGCTGGGTGTGAGAACTGCTTCCGACGCTGGTGGACGCCTCGTGCCCGGCCGATGGCCACGCGTCCGTGGCCCGGTCGGGTTCTCGTCGCGGATAAGCGCGCGGAGGTGGTCCGCCATCAATGCGCAGGCGTGGGCCGAGGGTGAGGCCCGAGCCGAGCTCGGACGTCAGGTGCGGGGGGGGAATCACGGGACTCGAGGCAAGGACCAGCTTGCAGGAGTTCGACGCTGGTCGCCTCGACACCGCGTGGGTCCCTCGTCGGCGGTGACCGGTTGGCGGGAGCTCACCAGCCAGCCGAAGGGTGACGCGGTCGGTGCGGCGAGGGATGAGGGCCCGGACCACGTCCTACGCTGTCCAGGGCCATGGCCCACCGAGTCGGGGTGACAGGATTTGAACCTGCGGCCTCTTCGTCCCGAACGAAGCGCGCTACCAAGCTGCGCCACACCCCGTGGCTGGTCTGCCGGTCCCCGGTGACGGCGACGAGCAGCGTGGACGATCGTATCCGCTCACCCCCGGGTCCTCCCAATCGGTAGGCCCCGACCGGGCCGGGGCCTCGCCGCGGAGGTGACGATGCGGCAGACGGGATGGGGTCAGCGGGCGGGCTCGAGGGTGAGCAGGGTCGCCTCGGGGCGACAGGCGAACCGCACCGGCGCGTAGGGCGAGGTGCCCAGCCCGGCCGACACCTCGAGCCAGGCCGCGTCGGGCGGGGCCTGGCTCGACGGCTGGTGGCCGGCGCCCGGCCACCAGCGCGAGACCCCCTTGACCCGCCCGGGGTCGAGGTCGCAGTTGGTGACGAGCGCGCCGTAGAACGGCACGCAGAGCTGGCCGCCGTGGGTGTGGCCGGCGATGAGCACGCAGGCCCCGTCGCGGGTCATCGCGTCGAGGGTGCGCTGGTAGGGGGCATGGGTGACCCCGACGGTGAGCAGGACGCTCGGGTCGGCGGGCCCGGCCACGAGGTCGTAGCGGTCCTTCTCGAGGTGCGGGTCGTCGACCCCGACGAACTCGACCGGCTCACCCGCGACGTCGAGGACCGCGCGCGCGTTGGTCAGGTCGGCCCAGCCCCCGGCGACCATCCCGTCGACCAGCCGGTCGGTGGGCAGCCTGCGGGTCTCCTGCCACTGGTCGGTGCCGATGGAGTCGTCGAAGAGGTAGCGCAGCGGGTTCTTGAACCCGGGCGCGTAGTAGTCGTTCGAGCCGAGCACGAAGACCCCCGGCACCTCCATGAGCGGCTCGTAGGCCCGGAGCACCACGTCGACCGAGTCGGGGTGGGCGATGTTGTCGCCGGTGGTCACGACGAGGTCGGGCTGCAGCGTCGCGAGCGTCCGCACCCACTCGACCTTCCGTTTCTGCGTGGGCATCAGGTGCAGGTCGCTCAGATGCAGCACCCGGATGGAGCGGTGGCCACGCGGCAGCACCGGCATGCTGCGACGCCGCAGGGCGAAGGCGTTGCGCTCGATGAGCGAGCCGTAGCCCACCCCCAGCGCGCCGAGACCGGCCACGCCCATCCCGAGTTGCAGGCCGGCTCGCACGAGGGGTCGCATTCCCCCATGCTTTCACGCCCCGCAATTGCCCTTGCTCCCTGCTGGGAGGATGGGGCCATGAGCACCCTGAAGGACACTCTCCGCGCCGACCTCACCACCTCCATGAAGGCGCGCGACACGACGCGCTCGGCGACCCTGCGCATGGCCCTCACGGCCGTGACGAACGCTGAGGTGGCGGGCGAGAACGCCGTCGAGCTCACCGACGACGACGTCCTCAAGGTCCTGGCCAAGGAGGCCAAGAAGCGCAAGGAGGCGGCGACGGCGTACCGCGACGCCGGCCGGGGCGAGCTGGCCGACCAGGAGGTCGCCGAGCTCGCGATCCTCGAGGGCTACCTGCCCGCCCAGCTCACCGACGACGAGCTGGAGGAGCTGGTACGGCGCGCCGTCGCCGAGACCGGGGCGACCGGCATGGCCCAGATGGGGCAGGTCATGAAGGCGGTCCAGCCGCTGGTCGCCGGCCGCGCCGACGGGGGCCGCATCTCCGGCGTCGTACGGCGTCTGCTGGTGGCCGACGCCCGCTGAGCGGGGGCCCGGTCAGCCGGGCCCAGCGTTGCCGTTCCCGTTGTTGCCGTTGCCATTCCCGTTGTTGCCGTTGCCATTCCCGTTGTTGCCGAACCCCCCGTTGCCGGCAGCTGCGGGCCCGGACGAGGTGAAGAGGGTGACGGTGCTGCCGGCGGGGGCGCTCCCGCTGGGCGCCGTGGTCGCCACGACTCCCGGGCGGAAGTTGGAGGCGACGGTGCCACCGGTGACCACCTGGTAGCCCTGGGCCTCCAGGATCGCCTTGGCGTTGTCGACGGAGTAGCCGATCGGGGAGGGGCTGAAGGGCTGGATGTTACCGGTCTCCATGGTCGCCGGGGGAGCCGGGAAGTCGGGCGCCGGCTGACCCGCCAGCGCATTGTCCATGATCCCCTTCCAGATCGGCGCGGAGATCGAGGCTCCGTAGACGACCGGGATGTTCTGACCGGTGAGGTTGATGTTGTCGAGGGGCTGCGACGTGTCGTTGGGAGTGCCAGTCCAGACGGCCGTCACGAGCTGCGGGGTGTAGCCCACGAACCAGGTCTGCTTGTTGCCGTCGGAGGTGCCGGTCTTGCCGCCAGCCGGTCGACCGTCCGCGAGCTTGCTGGCCGCGGCCGTCCCTCCCTGGGCCGGGTCGAGGGTGGCCTTCATGATCTGGGCCACACCCGCGGCCACCGTGGGGTCGACGACCTGCTTGCAGTTCTTGTCGCCCGGCTTCGGGATGCTGAGCGCCTTGCCGGCGGCGTCCGTGATCGACACGATCGGGTCGGCCACGCACAGGCGACCGCCGGCGGCCATGACGCCGTAGGCGTTGGCGACCGTCATCGGCGAGACCTCCTGAGACCCGAGGATGATCGACGGGGGCTCGCGTCGCGCCGGTTGGCCGTTGGCCAGGTGCAGACCGAGCTTCACCTCTGTGTCGCGCACCTTGCAGGCCCCGAGCTGCTGGGTGAGGGCGATGAACGCGGTGTTGATGGACTTGGCGGTCGCCGCGCTGAGGGTGCGGGGTCCGCCTTCGCCGGCCGACTCGTTCTTCACGTTCTTCCACGGGGTGCCCTGCAGCCCGCACTGGTCGACGGTCCCGGGAAACTCCTTGTCCGTGTAGGTCGTCGGGTTCCTGCTCGAGGCCTCGCGCGCCTGGACCACCGTGTTGATCGGCAGACCGCTCTCCAGCGCCGTCACGAGGGCGAAGGCCTTCGCGGTGGACCCGAACTGGAAGCCGTTCGAGCCGCCGTACTGGTTGTCGACGGCCCAGTTGATCTGGGTCTGGTCCCACGACGTCGACTTCCCCCGGGGGTAGGAGCTGTTCTGGGCCATGCCCCGAACCTTGCCGTTGTTGGGGTCGATCGACACCGCGGCAGAGCCGATCTCGATGCCTCGCTGGTTGTTGCCCTGCGGGACGCGCTGGACGATCTGGTTGCGCATCATCGCCGACAGGGCGGGCTCGACGGTGGTGGTGACGGTGAGGCCGGTGTTGAAGAGCCGCTGCTCGCGAGCGGCCTTCGTCTTGCCGAGGACCGCCATCGACGGGTCGTTGAGCAGGTAGTTGTAGGCGTACTCGCAGAAGTAGGCGTTCTCGCCGGCCCCGGCGCACGACCGCGGCGGCTGCGTGACGTGCAGCGTCTTGGCGATGGGTGTCTTGCGGGCCTTGTCGCGCTCGGCCTTGGTGATGAGCTTCAGCTCGAGCATCCGGTCGAGCACGACGTTGCGGCGGGCCTGCGCCTTCGCGGGGAAGTTGACGGGGTCGGTGGTGCTCGGGTTCTGCACCAGACCGGCGAGGGTCGCCGACTCGACGATGTTGAGCGTCTTGGCCGAGTGACCGAAGTACCGCTTCGACGCGGCCTCGACACCGTAGGTCTGGTCGCCGTAGTAGCTGATGTTGAGGTAGCCCTGGAGGATCTGGTCCTTGGTCAGCGACTTCTCGAGCTGGATGGAGTACTTCAGCTCCTGGAGCTTGCGGGTGTAGGCCGCCAGCCCCCGCTGGTTGGCTGCCGCCGCAGCCGCGGCCTTGTCACCCTTCTTGATGGCGGTCTCCTGCAGCAGCAGCTTGACGTACTGCTGGGTCAGGGTCGACCCTCCCTGCACGGTGCCCTGCGCGTTGGACACGACCGCGCGCACGAGGCCGCGGGTGTCGAGCCCGCCGTGCTCGTAGAAGCGGCTGTCCTCGATGGCGACCTGCGCCCTGCGCATGGTCACCGACACCGCCGAGAGCGGCACGATGATCCGGTTCTGGTCGTACGGCGTCGCGAGGAGGCTGCCGTCGGCCGCGAGGATGCGCGACTGCTGCGAGAGGGGAGCGGCGGTGAACGAGTCGGGCAGGGAGTCGAAGACGTCGATGCCGGAGCGCGCGGCCGTGCCCACGGCCCCCACGGCGGGGATGGCCACTCCCGCCGCGAGCAGCCCCATCACCATCGCGGTGGCCAGGAAGGCCCCGAGGAGGCTGATGACACTCGCGATGTTCGTCGTTCGTCCTGCACGCATGCGGGCAAGCGTAACCCGCACCGTCGACTGTCCCGGGCCCTCGTCCACAGGGCTGTGCACCGCGTTCGAGCGTCCTGTGACGCCTTGGAGGCGGTCCGATGCCCGCCCGATGCCCGCCCCCAGCCCGCCCGATGTGTGCCCGATGTGGGTCCGATGTGTGCCTGACGGGCGGCCTGACAGCGGCCTGAGGATTGCCTGAGGAGGCTCTTTCAGGTGCCCGACGGGTTCCCGCGTCCTGCGGATGACTAGTTACTCGAACGTTCGCCAACCATCCCATCGGAGCATGGGAAACGGGGGCAATCGTCTCTAGATTTGTAAGTGGCACCGGTGAAGCTCAGGGGTGAGCAGCCGGTGGGGGCCCGGATCAGAATCCGGTGCCTGGGGAATCACGGGGACGAACAGGGGAAACGCACATGACGATCACCACGGTCGGCACCGGTGGCAGCGCGCAGTACGGCAGCCCGAGCCAGGGCCTCCAGCCCGACTGGGCCCCGCTCGGCAACTGCGTCAAGAGCGACCCGGACGCCCTCTTCGTCCGCGGTGCGGCCCAGCAGCAGGCCAAGCTCATCTGCCAGCGTTGCCCCGTCGTGGCCGAGTGCCTGGCCGACGCCCTCGACAACGGCACCGAGTTCGGCGTCTGGGGTGGCATGACCGAGCGTGAGCGCCGCGCCATGCTCCGCCGCCACCCTCGCGTCTCGTCCTGGTGGACCCTCTTCAACGAGCACCGCCAGCAGGGCGCCGCTGCGGCGTCAGCAACCACGACCTACTGATCCCCTCGGGCTGCACGCCCGTGGACGGTCAGTCGCCGAGGTCATACCGACGGTGCCGGCTGTGGGGGGCGTCGCCGCAGGAATGATCTCACCGCCTCGAGGCGGACGTGCCGTGCACGCGGGTTCGGGCCCTCACAGCCTCCGCGTGCACGGCTCTGTTGTC
>JBBRNQ010000053.1:0-28461 GCA_038230235.1 Actinomycetales bacterium | reverse complement strand
CTGTCATAGCGAGGGGGAAACGCCCGGTCCCATTCCGAACCCGGAAGCTAAGCCCCTCAGCGCCGATGGTACTGCACTGGTGACGGTGTGGGAGAGTAGGACGCAGCCGGACAACCATTGAAACAACGAGAGCCCCGTGCGGACCACCATCCGCGCGGGGCTCTCGTCATGTTCCGGTGCCCGCAGTCATTCCCCCGGCGGTCCCTGGAAGGCACCGGGGCTCGGGCGCATCTGTACACGCCTGCGGCGGACCTAGGATGAGTCCTGCAGGACGACCGACGAGAGAAGAGAAGATGGTTGCGGACGGACACGGTGGCGGATCCCCGCGCGGAGGTGAGCCCCGTCGCGAGCGGGGACAGGGCCCGCGGGGGCCAGGGTCCGGTCACTCGTCCCGTGGCGGCGCAGGGCGGTCTGGCGGTGCAGGGCGGGCGCCCGAGGCCGGCCGGGGGGCGTCGTACGGTTCCCGGGACGGCGACCGCGCGTCCCGCCCGGTCTCGCGGACCCCGCGGCTGCCCGAGCCCCGCATCGAGGAGGGCGTCACGGGGAAGGAGCTGGACCGGGGGGTCTGGACCCAGCTGAGGACCCTGAGCAAGGAGAACGCGGAGGGCGTGGCCCAGCACCTGGTCATGACGGCCCTGCTGATGGAGGACGACATCGAGGCGGCCAAAGCGCACGCCGAGACTGCTGTACGACGGGCCGGCAGGGTGCCGGCGGCCAGGGAGGCCCTGGGCCTGGTGGCCTACCGCATGGGTGACTGGGCCAAGGCGCTGTCAGAGTTCCGTACCGTGCGACGGCTGAGCGGGTCGTCGCACCTGCTGCCCCTGATGGTCGACGCAGAGAGAGGTCTGGGACGCCACGAGAAGGCTCTCGACCTCGCTCAGTCGCCGGAGGCGGCGACGCTGACCCGTGATGAGCGCGTGGAGCTCGCCATCGTGGTGTCGGGTATCCGTCGTGACCTCGGCCAGCTCGACGCGGCGGCCTCGGGACTGCGGATCGCCGAGCTCACCGCCAAGCCGGTGCGTCCCTGGACGGCCCGCCTCGCCTATGCCTACGCCGAGGCGGTGCTGGCGCTGGGTGAGGTCGAGGAGGCGCGCCGATGGTTCGCTGTGGCGGTCGACACCGACGCAGACCTCGAGACGGATGCGTCCGAGCGGCTCGACGAGCTCGACGGCATCAACCAGACCGATCTGCTCGGCGACGACCAGGTCGACGGCGAAGCGGCCGAGGCTGAGGGCGACCCTGCTCGCGAGGCGACCGTCGAGGGCCGGAGTTGACCACACTGCGCCAGCGCTACCGGGGTTTCGTGTGCGACCTCGACGGTGTCGTCTACCGGGGTCCGGAGCCTGTGCCGCACGCGGTGGAGGCGCTGACGGGATCCAGCTCGGCCGTTGTCTACGCCACCAACAACGCCTCACGCCCGCCGGAGCAGGTCGCCGACCACCTCGTGCGGCTGGGTCTCGACGTGTCGCCCGCGCGCGTCGTGACGAGCTCGCAGGCCGGCGCGCGACGGATCGCGGCTCGGGTGACCCCAGGCGCCGTGGTGCTGGCGGTCGGTGGGCCTGGGGTGGCGGTCGCCCTGACGGAGGTGGGCCTGCGGCCGGTGACCCCGCAACAGCTGCGGGACGCGCGGGCACGAGCCGGTGCCCCGGAAGTGGCGGCCGTGCTGCAGGGCTACGGCTCTGACGTCACCGCCGACGACCTGGCCTGGGCCAGCTACCTCGTGGCCGACGGAGCATGGTGGGTGGCCACGAACACTGATGCGACGCTACCGACCGACCGCGGCGTCGCTCCCGGCAACGGGATGCTCGTGGCAGCGGTGCAGCGGGCCAGTGGAGTCACCCCCGAAGCGGCAGGCAAGCCGGAGGGTGACCTCTACGACCTGGCCTGTGACCGCCTCGGGACTCGGGTGGTGCTGGGCGTGGGCGACCGGCTCGACACCGACATCCTGGGCGCGATGGCCGCGGGCCTCGACTCTTTGTGGGTGCTCAGCGGTGTCGACGACCTCGCAGCCCTGGCGCGAGCGCAGGGCCGACCTCGCCCCACGTTCGTCGCTGCGGACCTGCGCGTCCTCGACCACCCCGTCCCTGTGGTGTCCCGTCGCGGTGAGGTCTGGGAGTGCAGCGGCTGGAGCGTAAGACGCGACGACGGGGGCGCAGGTCGTCCCCGGGTCGAGGTGCTCCATGACGGACGGGATGGCGGAGAGCTGGATGCCGCGGGCGACAGCCAGACCCGCAGTGTCGGTGTGCTCAATGCCGGGCTCCAGCTGCTGCTGGCCGCCCTCGACGAGGGAGCCGACGCCAGGGACGGTGCGGTCAACGAGCTGATCGCCCTCGCGTCGTCCATCGAGCACCAGGCTGGGCTGCAGGCGCCCCACCCCGAGGACTAGGGTCGGCATCTCATTCCGAAAGCTGCCGCGAGGTCTGCGGCAGCTGAGAGCTTGTGGAGAGGACACCATGACGTCACTGGGGCCGTTCGAGCCGTTGCGCAGCTATCTTCAACTGGCATCAGGTCTCGGTGAGGTCACTCGCGCCAAGGCCGTCGAGGTGGCCGAGTCGCTGGTGTCCCTCGGCGTGTCGGTCGTCTCGGCGCCATCGGGGCAGGCCGGGGCGCTGGCCGAGGAGATCCTCGAGGCGGCTCGGGCCAACCGCGAGAGCCTCGTGGCTCTGGTGCGCCACGAGGTTGACCGCGCCGTGGCGGCCGCCCTGAACGTCTCGGCGCCGGAGATCGTGCGGGCCGGAGTGGCCGTGATGGCGGCTCAGGCCACGCGGGGTCTGGGTGGAGATCCCCGTGACGCACCCCGGTCATCGGGGGACGAGGTCGCTCTGGCGGAGCAGACCCCGAGGCCGTCCCGGGTGGCGGACCAGCAGTTGAGCACGACGGCTGCGCCTACCCCGAGGGCCACGTCGGCGAAGAAGGCGTCGGGGCCCGCGGAGAAACCGTCCTCGCCCACGAAGAGTGCGTCAGGGCCTGCGAAGAAGGCGTCGGGGCCAACGAAGAAGGCGTCGGTGTCGGCTGAGAAGGCGTCAGCGCCCGCGAAGAAGGCGACGACGACGAAGGCGACGACGACGAAGAAGGCGACGCCCGCCAAGAAGGCGACGCCCGCCAAGAAGGCGACGCCCGCCAAGAAGGCGACGACGGACAAGGCGACGCCCGCGAACAAGGCGACGCCCGCCAAGAAGGCGGTCACCCCGAGGTCGACGCCGGAGGTCATCGACCCGGGGACGGCGCCCGGGGAGACGAAGGACTGAGCTTGAGCACCGACCAGGACGACGCCGGGGCGCAGTGGCCCCCCATCGAGGTCGCCGGGACCGACGGCGATGGCCACCTCGAACCGCCCCAGGCCGGTGACGAGGACGGGCTGTTCCCGGCGCCCGTCTCGTCGGCGCCCCATACCGGGGACGAGGCCGTCGACACGGCGCTGGCCGACTTGGAGCAGGGGGCTCGCGACGACGACCTCGACGCTCAGGTAGTGGCGGGGGAACGCGCGCACCACGCCCTGCAGGCCCGGCTCGACGACCTCGGGACGGCGTGAGCGGGGCCGTGGCGAGCCCAGGTGGCACCAGACGTCTCGACGTCGAGCTGGTACGGCGGGGTCTGGTCCGGTCACGGGGCCAGGCCCGCGAGCTGCTCGACGTCGGCGCCGTGGTCGTCGACGGGGTCGTCACGACCCGGCCCTCGGCGCCCGTGGCCGACGAGGCGCACGTCGAGCTGCTGCACGAGCCCGATCGCTGGGTCGGTCGGGCAGCGCACAAGCTCCTCGGCGCCCTCGACGCCTTCGGTCCGCAAGGGCTCGTGGTCGACCGTCGCCGGTGCCTCGACGTCGGGGCCAGCACCGGTGGTTTCACCCAGGTGCTGCTCGAGAGGGGGGCGAGCCACGTCACGGCCCTCGACGTCGGGCACCACCAGCTCGTGCCGCTCATCGCGCAGGACCCCCGGGTGAGCGAGCTGTCGGGGACCAACATCCGGGACGTGCACCCGGGTGAGCTGGGGGCGCCCTACGACCTCGTGGTGGCCGACCTCAGCTTCATCTCCGTGCGACTGGCCCTGCCGTCGATGGTCGAGCAGACCGACCCGCGCGGTGACCTCGTCCTCCTGGTCAAGCCACAGTTCGAGGTGGGGCGCGACAACATCGGTCGCACCGGTGTGGTCGGCTCGACCCAGGAGCGTCGACGGGTGCTGCGTGACGTCGTGGCGGCTGCTCGCGGGTTGGGTCTGCACGTGCGTGGCCTGGTGCGCAGCCCCCTCCGGGGTGGGGACGGCAACCGCGAGTACCTACTCTGGGTGACGCGGCGCTCGGACCAGGACGTGCTCGGCGGTGACGCCGACGCGCTCATCGACCTCGTCGAGAGCACTCAGACACCCGAGGGCACTTAGACACCCCAGAGCACCCAGAGCACCCAGAGCACCGGTACTACCGAGAGCACCGAGCAGGTGGAAGGAACCCCGTGACCCGACGCATCCTCCTCGTCGCCCATCCCGGGCGACCCGAGGTGGTCGCCATCGCCCGCCACGTCGTGCACAATCTGGTCGGGTCCGGTGTGCAGGTCGCGCTTCCGCCCGCCGAGCAGGAGTCCTTCGCCGGCATCGACATCGGGCCCGTGGTGACGTCGGATCCTCACGAGCCGGCCCGCGGGTGCGAGCTGGTCGTCGTCCTCGGGGGGGACGGCACGATCCTCCGAGGTGCGGAGTGCTCCCGCGGGTCCGACGCCCCGCTGCTCGGAGTCAACCTCGGCCACGTCGGCTTCCTCGCTGAAGCCGAGCGCGAGGAGGTCGGTCTCACGGTCGAGCACATCCTCAACCGTGACTACGCCGTCGAGGAGCGGATGACGCTCGACGTCGTCGTGCACGAGGACGGACGCCCGACCTGGTCGTCGTGGGCCCTCAACGAGGTGAGCGTCGAGAAGGCCGCCCGCGAGCGCATGCTCGAGGTGTCCCTCGAGGTGGACGACCGGCCGCTGTCGACCTGGGGGTGCGACGGGGTGGTCGTGTCCACGCCGACAGGGTCGACCGCCTACGCGTTCTCCGCGGGGGGGCCGGTGATCTGGCCGGACGTCGAGGCCATCCTCGTCGTCCCCAACAGCGCCCACGCCCTCTTCGCCCGACCTCTGGTGGTCGGCCCGACGTCGAGCCTGGCCATCGAGGTCATCCCGCAGACCGAGGACCACGGGGTCCTGTGGTGCGACGGTCGGCGGCAGGTCGACCTCCCTCCGGGCGCCCGCATCGACATCGGCCGCGGAGCGGTGCCGGTGCGACTGGCGCGTTTCAACGCCTCGCCCTTCACCGACCGGCTGGTCGCAAAGTTCCACCTGTCCACAGAAGGCTGGCGCGGACGCAGCCGCGACACCGGTCCCGCCTAGGCTGGCAGCGATGTTCCAGGAGATTCGCATCCGCGGGGTCGGGGTCATCGAGGACGCCGTCCTCGAGCTGAGCCCCGGCCTCAACGTCGTCACGGGCGAGACGGGGGCCGGCAAGACGATGGTCGTCTCGGGTCTCGGCCTGCTGCTGGGCGCTCGGGCCGACTCGGGTCTCGTGCGCAGCGGAGCTGCCTCGGCGCTCGTCGAGGGCATCGTCACGCTGCCGCCCGGGCATCCCGCCCTGGCGCGGGCGGCCGAGGCGGGTGCTGACGTCGACGACGACCTGGTGCTGGCTCGCACCGTGACGCGGGAGGGTCGCTCGCGCGCCCACGTGGGTGGCCGCAGCAGCCCGGTGAGCGTCCTGGCCGAGCTCGGAGAGCTGCTCGTCGCCGTGCACGGCCAGGCCGACCAGTGGCGGCTGCGCCAGGGGGACCAGCACCGGCAGGTGCTCGACGACGTCGGTGGCCCGGGCCTCACCGCCCTGCGCGACCACTACGAGCAGACGTACGACGCCCTCTCCGCTGCCCGCGCCGAGCGGGACCGGCTGCGCCGTCAGGCTCGGGACCGGGCCCGCGAGGTCGACGTCCTGCGCGCCGGCCTCGAGCGGATCGAGGCGCTCGACCCCAGGCCGGGGGAGGACGTCGCGCTGCGCGCAGAGGACGAGCGGCTCGGGCACGCCGATGGTCTGCGGCTGGCGGCCGAGCAGGCGCACGCTTTGCTCACCGGCGACGACGACGGGTACGCCGCCTCGCCCACTGGAGCAGGTGTCACCGAGCGGCTGGCGTCCGCCCGCACGGTCCTGGGCCCGCTCGCGGCTCACGACCCCGCTCTCGCCGACCTCGAGCGCAGGGTGGCCGAGGTGGCCTACCTCGTCGCCGACCTCGGCGCCGACCTCGCGTCCTACCTCGGTGACGTCGACGTCGACCCCGGTCGGCTCGCTGCGGTGCAGCAGCGCCGCGCCGACCTCGCGGGGCTCACCCGCGTCTACGGCGACACGATCGACGAGGTGCTGCAGTGGTCGAAGGAGGCGGTGGTCAGCCTCGAGGAGATCCTCGGCGCCGACGACCGGGTGGCCGAGCTCGAGAAGCAGACCGTGGGGCTGCAGCGCGAGCTCGCGACCCAGGCCCTCGACCTGCACCGGGCCAGGGTGGCCACCGCCCGTGACTTCGGTGAGAAGGTGACTGCGGAGCTCGGGCACCTCGCGATGGGCCGGGCGCGGGTCGAGGTCAGCGTGACGACCCGTCCCGACCCCGAGGGCCTCGACCTGCCCTTGCTCGAGCCGGCGACCGACGGGCCCTCGAGGGTGCGCTACGGACGGCACGGTGTCGACGAGGTGGAGATCCTCCTCGCCGCCAACGCCGGCTCACCCGCCCGCAGCGTCGCCAAGGCGGCCTCCGGCGGTGAGCTGTCACGCGTCATGCTCGCGCTCGAGGTGGTGACCGGTGCCGGAGGCGGCCAGAGCGTGCCCACCTTCGTCTTCGACGAGGTCGACGCCGGTGTGGGGGGCAGCGCCGCCCTCGACGTCGGCGCCCGGCTGGCGGCACTGGCGCGCACCGCCCAGGTGGTGGTGGTGACCCACCTCGCCCAGGTGGCGGCGTTCGCCGACCGGCACCTCGTCGTGCACAAGGACGACGACGGCAGCGTGACGTCGAGCTCGGTGACCCAGGTGACCGCCGACGGACGACTGCGCGAGCTCTCGCGCATGATGGGCGGCGACCCCGGCTCCGGGGCGGGGCTGGAGCATGCTCGCGAGCTGGTCGCCCAGGCTGATCTCGCCCGCGCCGCCCAGCGCGACAGGCCGGACCCTGGCGCCGCCACGACCTCGGGCACGAGGACGCCCGCCCCCAAGCGCACCCGCGCGCGTGCTCCGGCCCAGGCCGCGGGGCTGGCCGGGGCGGGCGGACCCACCCCGACCACCGGGTGACCTCCGGCACCGCACGAGCAGCCCCAGACGGGCAGCGACCCGGTCGGAGCGGCGTGGGCGCCTGACCGCGCGCCGCGCCCTGGTGGCCGCGCCGTACATCACACCCGATGTCCGCCGTGGCTCGGGAGTCCACCGGGTAGTCCATGGCACGATGGCCCCTGATGTCGATCTCGTTGCGCCTGCGCCGCGGACGCCCGCCGGAGCCCTCCGAGCTGGGTGGGCCGGTGCGTGTCGACGCCCGCACCAAGAACCTCACCAAGCGGCTGCGTCCCGGCGACGTGGCCGTGATCAACCACCTCGACATCGACAAGGTCAGCGCCGAGGCGCTCGTTGCCATCAAGCCGGCGGCCGTGGTCAACGCGGCTGCATCGATCTCCGGCCGCTACCCCAACCTCGGGCCGGGGATCCTGGTCGATGCCGGCATCCCCCTGCTCGACGGTGTCGGTGAGGCCGTGATGTCCGCCGTCAGGGACGGGGAGCTGGTGGTCCTCGACGGTGACACCCTCGTGCTGCGGGGCACGGTCCTGGCTCGGGGCGAGCGGATGAGTGCCGAGTCGGTCCGCGAGCAGATGGACGCCGCACGAGCCGGTCTCGCCGAACAGCTCGAGGACTTCGCCGGCAACACGATGGAGTTCCTCAAGAAGGAGCGCGAGCTGCTCCTCGATGGCGTAGGGGTCCCCGACATCCGCACCCGCATCGACGGTCGCCACGCACTCATCGTGGTCCGGGGGTATCACTACCTCGAGGACCTCCAGGCCCTGCGGTCCTACATCCGCGAGTACAAGCCCGTGCTCATCGGGGTGGACGGCGGCGCCGACGCCCTGCTCGAGAACGGCCATCATCCTGACCTCATCGTCGGTGACATGGACTCCGTCTCCGACCGGGCGCTGCGGTGCGGTGCCGAGATCGTCGTCCACGCCTACCGCGACGGTCGGGCTCCTGGTCTCGAGCGGGTGACCGACCTGGGGATCGACCCCGTCGTCTTCCCGGCGACGGGCACCAGTGAGGACGTCGCGATGCTGCTCGCCGACGACAGCGGGGCCACGCTCATCGTGGCCGTGGGCACCCACGCGACCCTCGTGGAGTTCCTCGACAAGGGTCGCTCCGGTATGGCGAGCAGCTTCCTCACCCGGTTGCGGGTCGGGGGCAAGCTGGTCGATGCCAAGGGCGTGAGCCGTCTCTACCGCTCCCGCATCTCGGCCCTCACCCTGATCGGCACCATGCTGGTGGGCCTGCTGGCTCTCGG
The DNA here is from genome assembly GCA_038230235.1 of Actinomycetales bacterium. GTDB lineage: Bacteria > Actinomycetota > Actinomycetes > Actinomycetales > Dermatophilaceae > Lapillicoccus. The sequence goes on along the minus strand of JBBRNQ010000053.1, from coordinate 19,937 downwards.
CGTGGCCCTGGCGGCCACCCCCGCGGGGCAGGCGCTCCTGCAGGTGCTCGGGGCCCGCTGGGACGACGTCTGGTCGCGGATCATGGGGATCTTCCCGTGATCGACTTCCGCTACCACCTGGTCTCCATCGTGTCGATCTTCGTGGCCCTCGCCGTCGGGATCGTCCTGGGCGCCGGCCCGCTGCAGGGAGGCATCGGGACGCAGCTGACCGACCAGGTCTCGCAGCTGCGCAAGGACATGGAGACCCTCCGGAGCGAGCGCGACGACTCGACGAAGATCGTCACCGCCCAGGAGGACTACGCTGCCGCGGTGGCCTCGTCGGCGCTCGCCGGACGACTCAAGGGCAAGGGTGTCGTCCTGGTCGTGACCCCCGACACCGCTGGGAAGTTCGCCGAGGAGACGACGACAGCGATGCAGCAGGCCGGGGCCACGGTCACCAGCCTCGTCACGCTCAAGGATGCCTACCGCGCTCCTGACGGTGCGGCCGACCGCCAGGAGGCCGCGACCGCGGCGGCGGCCGCTGTGGGCGTCGCCGCGACCGCCGACGCCGACCAGCTGCTGGCGCGGGTGCTCGCGGCGGTGCTCGTCAAGGGGCCCACCGGGTCGACGGCCACGCCGTCCGCCTCGTCGAGCGCCCGGCCCGAGACGCCGGCGGCGGTGCCCGGAGCCGCCGCCGCCCTGAGGACGCTCAGCTCGGCAGGACTGCTCGACGTCTCGACCGACGCCCCGGCGAAGGGGGATCTCGTGGTCGTCCTCGGCGGACCCATCGCGGGGACAGCAGACTCCGTGACCAGCCAGACCGCGACGCTGACCACGCTCCTGAGCACCCTCGACTCCGAGAGCAGTGGGCTCGTCGTGGCCGCCGGAGCCCCGACCACGACGGCAGCTCAGGGGACCACGACCAACCTCGTCACTGCCGTCCGTGCCGACAAGAGCCTGACAGCGGTGATCTCCAGCGTCGACCACGCCGACTCAGCGGTCGGGGCAGGAGTGGTCGTGCTCGCGCTCGCCGAGCAGGCGAGCGGCAAGGCCGGGCAGTACGGCATCTCTGCCGGGGCCAAGGCCGACGTCCCGACGACGCCGTGACGCCCGACCCGACCCGCGCTCGTCACGTGGAGCCTCGTTCCGTCACCCCTTCCATCACCCCGCGGGTCGCCGCCGCCTGCGCCACGACGCTGGCCACCGCCGTCGGGGCTGCGGCCACCCGCGCGTCGTACGGGGTCCTCGCCCGTCACCCCCCGGGAGGGGCGCAGCGGTGGAGCCGCACCAACCACGCCGGGAGGCGGGTCACCCTCCTCGAGGGACCCTCGGTGGTGGTGGGGGTCGTCACCGGAGCCGTCATCGGCGCGGTCTGCGCCCGGTTGAGCCCACCTGCCGAGGGACCCGGGGGCCGGCTGGGGGGGACGGTCGCCGGTGGCCTCGCCGGCGCCGGGGCCGCCCTGCTGGCGGGAGCGGTGGGCGCCGTCGACGACCTCGCGGATGACTGGGCGACCAAGGGGTTGCGGGGGCACCTGGGTGCGCTGCGGCAGGGACGGGTCACGACGGGAGCCCTCAAGATCGGCGGCCTCGCGGGTGCCGGGGCCATCGTCGCCCTGACGCGGCTGCTGACCGGGCGCCGGGCGCCGTCGGCGTCAGCGGGTGGGTCGGTGGTGGGTGGGTCGGCGGCCTCGACACCGGTGGTGGGCGCTGCGGGTGGTCCTCTGCGTGCCGTGGTGGACGTCGTCGTCGACCTCGGTGTCGTCGCCGGCAGCGCCAACCTGGTCAACCTGCTCGACCTGCGCCCGGGGCGGGCCCTCAAGGTCGCCGTGGCAGGCGCGGTGCCCCTGGCCGCCGCGGGCTGCTCGACCGCCGGCTCGGTGGTCGGGGCGGCGCTGGTGGCCCTGCCCGCAGACCTGGCCGGACAACGGATGCTGGGCGACACCGGGGCCAACGCCCTGGGGGCGGCCCTCGGGGCGGCGGTGGTCGACCGGTCGCCGCGAGCGGGGCGGCTGGCCCTGCTGTGTCTGCTCGTCGCGCTGACCCTGCTCTCCGAGCGGGTGAGCTTCACCGAGGTCATCGAGTCGACCCCGGGTCTGCGCGCGCTCGACGCCTGGGGTCGGGAGCCGAGGGTCGGTGCCGGGGCGTGATGAGGCGATCGTGAGGCGACGATCGTGAGGAGGCGGTCGAAGGAGCCTGGGCGTCATGCTGCGCCGCCGCCGCCACGAGGCGGTGGTTCGCGCGGTGACAGCCGAGGTGACAGCCGAGGCGAGGTCCGCAGCGAGGTCCGCAGCGAGGGCCGCCGGGCCGACCGCGACGGGGGTCCGGCTCGGGTGGCTCCGGTGGCGGTGCCCGGACGGTCGGGCCCGCGGGGCATCGTCGCTGCCGCCGGGCTGGTGGCCGGCGTGACCCTGCTGTCGCGAGCGGTCGGCTTCGTCCGGTGGCTGGAGTTCTCCCGGTCGGTCGGGGCCACGTGCGTCGGCACCGTCTACCAGAGTGCCAACTCCCTGCCCAACGTGCTCTTCGAGGTCGCGGCCGGGGGAGCGCTCGCGGCCGTGGCCGTGCCCCTCATCGGGGGGGCGCTCGGGAGCGGGCGGCGGGCCGATGCCGACCGGATCGGGTCGGCGCTGCTCACCTGGACGCTCGCGCTCCTCATCCCCGCCGCCGTGGTCCTCGTCGTCGTGGCTCCGCGGGTGGCTCGCCTGCTGGTCGACGAGGGGGAGTGCCCCGGCAGTCGCCATCTCGCGAGCACGATGCTGCGTCTCTTCGCCCCCCAGGTGCCGCTCTACGGTCTGGGGATCGTGCTCGGTGGCATCCTGCAGTCGCACCGGCGGTTCCTCGCCGCGGCCCTCGCGCCCCTGCTGTCCAGCCTGGTCGTGATCGGGTCCTACACGGCGTACGGTCGGCTGGCCGACGGGGCCCGGGCGATCGAGGCCGTGCCGGCGTCGGCGGTGCTGGCGCTGGCCGGCGGGACCACCGCGGGGGTCGTGCTGCTCAGCCTGCCGCTCCTCCTGCCGACGTCTCGGCTGGGCCTGCGGCTGCGTCCGACCTTCCGCTTCCCGCCGGGCGCGGCGCGTCGGCTCGGTACCCTCGCCGGGGCGGGGCTGCTGGCCCTCGTCGCGCAGCAGTACGCCGTGCTGGCCACCCTTGTCACCACCCGGCGAGCGGGCACCGGGGTGCTCAACGTGAGCACCTACGTGCAGACCCTCTACCTCCTGCCCTACGCCGTGCTGGCCGTGCCGCTGGCCGTCTCGGCGTTCCCTGCCCTGGCCACGATGGCCGGTGCCGCGGGGAGCCCCGCCCATCGTCGCCGGCCGGGCGAGTCCCTGCCGCCGCACGAGCCCACCGAGGAGGTTGCGCCCACCGGGCCCACCGGGCTCACCGGGCCCACCGACGAGGTGGCGCGTGTACTCGCTCGCACCCTCCGGGCCACCGTGCTGCTGGGCTTCGCCGGGGCCGGCCTGCTGGCCGCCGTCGCCACTCCGCTCGGCACCTTCTTCGGTGAGCTCGACGCGGGCCGCACCGGGGTCGACGGCCGCAGTGCGCTGGTCGAGCTGCCCCACGCCCTGCTCGCCCTCGTGCCGGGGCTGCCCGCCTTCTGTGTGGCGGCGCTGCTGACCCGGGCGCTCTACATCCGGGGTCGGCCGATCCTCGCCGGGGCCGCCGTCGCTGCCGGGTGGCTGATCGCCGGGTCGGTGCCCCTGGTGCTGGTCCCCCCAGGATCCACCCCGGCCCGGGCCCTGGTGGTGCTCGGCCTGGCGAGCTCGGCAGGCATGGCGCTGGCCAGTCTCGAGCTCGTGGCCGCCACCGCCCGGGCCTGGGGGCCCGAGGCCCTCGCCGGGCTGCGTCGAGCCGTCCTCGCCGGTCTGGCAGCCGCTGCCGTCGCCGGTGCGGCGGGCACGCTGCTGACCCGGGCCTGGGTCGTGTCGGGCCTGCTCCCGGCGCTCGGGCAGGTGGTGGCGGTGGCCCTGCTCGCCCTCGTGGTGCTGCTTGCCGCCGCGGGGGTGACCGACCGGCCGACGGCCCGGCTCGTGCTGGCCAGGGTCAGGCGGCAGCGGTCATGACGCGTCGTGGGTGGAGCGTCGCGTGAAGGTCGTCATCGTCGTCGGGCGGAGCACCGGGGGCATCGGCACCCACGTCGGTCAGCTGACCGACGACCTGCGCGCTCAGGGTGTCGAGGTACGACGGGTGACCCACGCCTCGACGGCGCGCCACTTCGGCTGGGACGACGCCCTGACCTGGTTCCCCGGCGACGCGCGAGCGCTCGCGGCCTGGCCGGGGCGGCTGCGTCGCCTCTCCCACGACGCTGACGCTGTTCACGCCCACGGTCTGCAGGCCGGCACGGCCGTGGCGCTGGGCGTGCGGCCGAGCGCACGCGTGCTGCTGTCGCTGCACAACCCTCCGTCGGGTGGGTCGGGAGCCCGAGGCAGGGCCGCGGTCGCGGCCGCCTCCTGGACCGTACGACGAGCCGACCTCGTCACCGGCGCGAGCAGCGACCTCGTCGACCTGGCCCGCAGCCTGGGAGCCCGCGAGGCGCGCCTGGCGCCGGTGCCGTCCCCGCGGGTGCCGGCCCTGCTCGCCGGTGCGGTGCCCGACGCGGTCGAGAAGGCGACCCTCGCCTCGGGCCTCGGCCTCGGCCTGGGCCACGGGGAGCCCCTGCTCCTGACCGTGGCCAGGGCTGCTCCCCAGAAGCGGCTCGACCTCGTCGTCAACGCGGCCGCGATGATGCACCACCGGGACGACATCGTCTGGGCGGTGGCGGGTGCCGGCTCCCACGAGGACCTGACCCGGCTGCGGGCGGATTCTGGCCCGGGGGTGCGGTTCCTGGGCGCCCGCGACGACGTCCCGGCGCTGCTCGGCGCCGCCACGGCGCTCGTGGTGACCAGCGACTGGGAGGCCCGGGCCCTCGTCGTCCAGGAGGCGATGGCCGCGGGAGTGCCGGTGGTCGCGACGGGGGTGGGCGGCATACCGGCCCTTCTGGAGGGGACGGGGCGGCTGGTGCCGCCCGGGTCGGCCGACGCGCTGGCCTCGGCGCTCGATGATCTCGTCGACGACCTCCGGCGTGACCCGGAGTCGGTGGCGAGGCAGGGCCTGCAGGGGCGGAGGGTGGCGGCGTCGTGGCCCGACGGAGCGACCACGGCTCGCCGTTACGAGGCGTGGTACTCGGGGCACCCCGGCGATGACCTAGACTGAGATCCCGTGGTGGACCAGACGAAGCACATCTTCGTGACCGGAGGTGTGGCCTCCTCTCTCGGCAAGGGACTGACGGCTTCCAGCCTCGGTCACCTCCTTCGGCAACGGGGTCTGCGGGTGACGATGCAGAAGCTGGACCCGTACCTCAACGTGGACCCGGGCACGATGAACCCCTTCCAGCACGGCGAGGTCTTCGTGACCGACGACGGGGCGGAGACCGACCTGGACATCGGGCACTACGAGCGCTTCCTCGACGTCGACCTCGCCGGGTCGGCCAACGTCACCACCGGGCAGGTCTACAGCGCGGTGATCGCCCGCGAGCGTCGGGGGGAGTACCTCGGTGACACGGTGCAGGTGATCCCGCACATCACCAACGAGATCAAGCTGCGGATGCGCGCGGAGGCGACCGGCCGGCCCGATGCGCCCGACGTGATCATCACCGAGGTCGGCGGCACGGTGGGTGACATCGAGTCGCTGCCCTTCCTCGAGGCGGCCCGCCAGGTGCGCCACGAGATCGGGCGGGACAGCGTCTTCTTCCTGCACGTCTCGCTGGTGCCCTACCTCGCCCCGAGCGGTGAGCTGAAGACCAAGCCGACGCAGCACTCGGTGGCTGCGCTGCGCCAGGTCGGCATCCAGCCCGACGGGCTGGTGCTGCGCGCCGACCGCGAGATCCCCGAGGGCATCAAGCGCAAGATCTCGCTGATGTGCGACGTCGACGCCGACGCGGTCGCTGCCTGCGTCGACGCCCCCAGCATCTACGACATCCCCAAGGTGCTGCACCGCGAGGGGCTCGACGCCACGGTCATCCGCCGGCTCGGGCTGGCCTTCCGCGACGTCGACTGGCACGACTGGGACCTCATGCTGCAGCGGGTGCACGACCCGGAGCACGAGGTCGAGATCGCCCTGGTGGGCAAGTACATCGACCTGCCGGACGCCTACCTCTCGGTGACCGAGGCGATGCGCGCCGGTGGTTTCCACCACGACGCCCGGGTCAACGTGCGCTGGGTCGCCAGCGACGACTGCCGCACCGAGGCCGGGGCCCAGCGCGCACTCGGTGAGGTCGACGCGATCGTCGTGCCGGGTGGCTTCGGGGTGCGCGGCATCGAGGGCAAGCTGGGCGCCCTGCGCTGGGCGCGGGAGCGGCAGGTGCCGACCCTCGGGATCTGCCTCGGGCTGCAGTGCATGGTCATCGAGTACGCCCGCAACGTGGTCGGGATCGAGGGCGCGTCGTCGTCGGAGTTCGACCACGAGACCCCCGACCCGGTCATCGCCACGATGGAGGAGCAGAAGGCCTTCGTCGAGGGCGCCGGTGACCTCGGCGGCACCATGCGGCTCGGGCTCTACCCCGCGGCCCTGGCTCCCGGCAGCGTCGTGGCCACGGCCTACGACACGCTGGAGGTGCACGAGCGTCACCGTCACCGCTACGAGGTCAACAACTCCTACCGGGAGCGCCTCGAGGCGGCCGGGCTGGTCTTCTCCGGTCTCTCGCCGGACCACGAGCTGGTGGAGTTCGTCGAGCTGCCCGCCGACGTGCACCCCTACTACGTCGCGACGCAGGCCCACCCGGAGTTCCTCTCCCGTCCGCACCGCGCGCACCCGCTCTTTGCCGGCCTCGTCGGGGCCGCCCTCGACCGACAGCGGGCCGAGCGTCTGGTCGAGGTGGAGCGGCACTCGGCCGACGCCGCCGACGCCCTGGGCGTCCCTGCCGCGACGACCGCCGTCGCCGGCGTCTGATCCGCCGCCCGTGGACATCCCCGTCGGCACGAAGCAGGAGCTGCAGGACGAGGTCGTCGACCGGCCGGTCGTGAGCCGGGTGACGGCCTACCGGGGTCTGGTCTGGGATGTGCAGCGCGACGTCGTCGACCTCGGCGACGCCGGGCAGGTGACCCGGGAGTACCTCGAGCACCCCGGGGCCGTCGTCGTCGTCGCGCTCCGCGAGATCGACGGGGTCGACCACGTCGCGCTCATCCGCCAGTACCGTCACCCCGTACGGAGCATCGAGTGGGAGCTGCCCGCCGGGCTGCTCGACGAGCCCGGGGAGTCACCCTGGCTCGCGGCCGCCCGCGAGCTGCGTGAGGAGGTCGACCTCGTCGCCGGCCGCTGGGACGTGCTCATCGACTTCTGCTCCTCGCCGGGCGGGCTCTCGGAGTCGCTGCGGATCTTCCTCGCCCGCGAGGTCACGCCGGTGGGCCCGGAGGGCGGCGACTACGAGCGGCACGGCGAGGAGGCCGAGATCACCGCGAGGTGGGTGCCCCTCGACGACGCCTACGACGCCGTGCTCACCGGTCAGGTGCACAACTCCGGCGCGGTCGTCGGCCTGATGGCGGCGTGGGGCGCGCGGGCCCGCGGGTGGGCCCCCCTGCGGCCGTACGACGCGCCGTGGCCGTGGCACCCGGCGTATCGCGAGCAGGGCTGACGCCCGGGCCTCCTGGCAAACCGGGCCTACCGACGACCATTGCTCGCTCTCGCTGGGTAGGTTTGGGGGCGATGGCACCCTTTGGCCGCAGGCAATGGTCGTCGGTCGTGCGCTGCGCCCCGCCGGGCTGCGGGATGCTGGACCCCGTGAGCCCTGCGGATGACCCTTCACGACGGACGGCGCGCCAAGTGGACACGGTTCCCGTGAGCGTCTGCCTGGCGTCGTACGACGGCGCGCGATGGATCGAGGAGATGCTCGCCTCGGTGCTCGGGCAGCTGGGCGAGGACGACGAGGTCGTGGTCGTCGACGACGGCAGCACCGACGACACCGTGGCCCGGGTGGAGGCGATTGGTGACTCGCGAATCCGACTGCACCGCAACGAGATCAACGTCGGCAGCGTGCGCACCTTCGAGCGGGCCCTGGGGCTGAGCAGGGGCCGCGTGGTGCTGCTGGGCGACCAGGACGACGTGTGGGTGCCGGGTCGCCTCGACGCCATGGTCACGGCACTGCACGCTCACGGGGTGGTCGCGACGAGCGTGGCGGTGCTGGGGGAGCCGCTGGAGCCGCCGCGGTGGCCGCTCCGGGCCCGTGACTCGGGGCGACGGCTGCTCAACCTCGCGCTGGTGCTCGTCGGGACCCGGTGGTACTTCGGCTGCGCCATGGGGGTACGGCGTGACGTGCTCGACGTCGCGCTGCCGATCCCGTCTTTCGTGCACGAGTCGCACGACCTGTGGCTCGGCGTCGTCGGCAACGTGCTCGGCGAGATGACCCACCTCGAGCGGCCGTCGGTGCAGCGTCGTCTGCACGACGCGAACCAGACGCCGCTGCGGTGGCGCAGCCTGGCCACCATCCTGCGCTCACGGTGGATGCTGGCCCGGGCTGTCGCGGTGGCTGTCCACCGGTCCCGTGCACCGGTGCGTCATCGGGCTCGTCGGTAGTCGGTCGGTCGTCGGGAGCGGTCGGGTGACCAGGTGGCGAGGGGTCGGGTCGGGTCAGCGGACCGGTGAGCGGCCGGGTCAGCGCAGCGAGTAGGCCTGCCGCGACAGGCTGAACCGGGCCGACCCGAGGGCGCACGTGACGGTGGTGCCGTCGCTGCGACAGGTCAGCCGGGTCGCGCCGCTCCCGGCGACGACCGTCGCGCCCTGCTGGAGCGTGACCTCCGTCCGACCGCCTGCCCGCGGGACCAGCTTCGCCCCCGGCAGGTGCGCCCACCAGGTGCCGGCTCCACCGGTGCCGGCGTCGGCCAACACGGTGTCGGTGGTGCAGGTGAGCTCGGCGCCGCTGGAGGAGAGGGAGATCCCGGCACCCCAGGCGCCGTGGCAGTCGGCGGGAGCCGGGGGAGGGGTCCAGTCGCTGCTGTCGATGTCACAACGCGCCTGCGGGCCGTCGGCCGACACGGCGCAGACGATCCCGCCGGCTGTCGTCGCGAAGGCCGTCTCGACGTGACCGGACGCGTCGACCACGATGCCTGCAGGGACGGCCGGGGCACTCGACGCAGGCACCGGGCGCGTCGGGGACGACGCCGGGAGGGGCCGGATCGGAGCCGTTGTGGTGCCTCCGGTGCGGCTCGGCGTGGCTCCGCTCGTAGCCGGCAGAGTCGTCACGCTCGGATCAGGTGTCGTCGTCGGGTCGGGGGTCGAGGGTGTGGAGGCCGACGTGGCGGTGGGCGACGTCAGGGTGGCGACCGAGAGTGGCGCGGGAGCGCAGGCGGTCACCCCGAGCGCGACGGCCAGGAGCACCCCGAGGAGGGCTGGGGGGCGGGGTACCCGGGCACGGGAAGAAACCGCGCATTTCACGCATCGCATGGTTGAGGATCGCACGCCGACAGCACGGGAGACGACAGCAGGGCTCGCTGCGCGTGTCTCGGGTGCGTGTGCCTGCGGGCCCGGGACCCCTGCCCGATCAGGGGTCCCGGGCCCGTCAGCGGCACCGGGCACAGCCGAGGTCACGCTGTGCTCAGCCGGCGGGGACCCCTGCCACCGTGACGGGCAGCGTCGTCGGGTCGAGCTCGGTCGCCTGGCTCACCCCGGCCGGGGTGAGGACGTCGACCGCCTTGGGCACCGTGCCCGGGTCGAGGGCGCAGATCGGGCTCGTGCCGCCCACGGGGCACACCCCGAAGGAGTAGGCACCCGGGGTCGGGGTGAACGCCCGCGCCTGGTCGGCGCTGAAGCCGTCCTGGCCGGTCAGGACGACCGCGAACGACCAGCCCGGGCCGGGGGTGCCGCCCAGCGACGCCTTGTCGAGCGTGATGGTGACGGTCTTCGCCGGAGTGCTGGCGATGACCCCCGCGCGGCCGACGGCGGTGCCGTTCGCGTCCACCCAGGCCGCGTCGCCGAAGCCCTGCACCTCGATGCGCTGGCTCCAGGCGTCTCCGGCGGCGATCTGGTAGCCGCGGCTGGGGTAGGCCGCCGACGTCGAGGTGGGGGCCCCGGTGGGGGTGTGCACGTAGACGTCGAGCAGCTGGGCCCCGAAGGTCGCCCCGAAGGTCGGTGTGAGGTCGGCCAGGCTGGCCTGGAGGACGACCTGGTCGCCGCTGTCGATGACCCGCCAGCGGGTCAGGTCGAACGCGCCGGGGTGGAAGTCGGCGGCCGTCGGGTAGGCATAGGTGCCGGGGCCGTTGTCGTCACCGGTCGGGTCGGTGAGGTCCTGGACCACGGTGCCCGTCACGAGGGTCGAGACCACCGTGACCTGGGCGTAGCCGGTGCCGGAGCCGAGGCTGGCGGCCGCGGTGATGACGCTCGCGCCAGTCGGTGTGGCCACCGTCAGGCTCCACGACCCGTCGCGGGCGGCGCGGGTCTGACGGGTCTGGGTGACCCCTCCCGCATCGGTCGCCGTCGCGGCGACGGTCACGGTGGCGCCGGGGGCGGCCGTGCCGGTCACGGGGGTCGAGGCGGTCTCGACCTGGGTGCCACCTGCTGGCGAGGTGATGGCGACGGGGACAGCGGTCACGGACCCCGCGGCATACCGGCTGGCGACGGCCTGCGGCTGGTCGACGAGGCGACGCTCGGCCAGGGAGCGCACGAGCCGCACCTCCTGGGCCTGGGCCCAGGTGAGCGGGGCGGCGGAACCTGCCGGACGGCCGGGCTCGAAGCCGATCGAGGCGAGACCCGGGGCGGTGCCGAAGGGCGAGGCCGCCACGGCCGGGTCCTCCCAGGCCTGCTCGGGCACGAGGCCGACACCGGAGCTCTGGCGGTCGATCGTGCGCAGGAGGCTGCTGGCCCCGGGCGCGTTCCCGGTCGCGAGCAGGTGCTCGGCGCGCTCACCCGCGAGCACGGGCCACAGGTGGCCCGAGCCGTGGTTGGTCGTCGGCCAGGGCTGGCCGTCGACGGGGCAGTCAGTCGGGTCGGGGGTCCAGCAGTCGCCGTACCCGTCCTCGGAGCCGGTGGCGTCGGTGCCGTAGCGGTAGAAGCCCCTACCGGTCGGGGTGTCGCGACCGATCACCTGATCGACGACCTGGAGCGAGCGCCTCACGTCGGGGTCGTTGGCCGGGAGGGCGCCGAGCCGGGTCAGCTCGAGGAAGCCCTGGTCGACCACCGCACGCTCGTCGGCCTCGACCGAGCCGTTACCGAGGTTGTAGGTCGTGCCCGCGTTGGGGTCGCCGGTCTTGGACAGGCGGATGAAGTAGCGTCCGGAGGCGTACGGACCGGTCGTCGTCACCGTCCATCCCTTGATGCTGCGCTGGAAGTGGTCGGCCGTGGCCCGGTAGACGCGCGCCGACGCAGCGTCACCGTTGGTGTCGGCGATGCGGGCAGCGGCGACGAGCCCCGCGATCTCGGCGGCGATGGTCGAGGGCGAGTAGCCGCTCTGCTCCTCCCATCGCTCCGAGCCGTACGACGGGCCGTGGCTGACGACGAAGTCGGCGGCCTTCTTGATGTGGTCCCGGTAGAGGGCCTTGTCGTGGTCGAGCCCCGACAGCAGGGCCATGAGGATGGGGTAGCTCGTCTCGTCGAGCTGGTCGCCGCCGGTGTCGGGAGCGGTCTTGCCGTTGGGCAGGCTGTTGCGCGGCATCCGGCCGTCGGGCAGCTGCTGTCGCAGGAAGAGGAACCGGGCGGTGTCCTGCGCGGTGGCGACGTCGCCGGCGGCGAGGAAACCGGTGAAGGCCTCGTAGAGGTCTCGGGCGAAGGTCTCGCGGTAGGACCCGAAGTAGACGGGTTTCCCGGCGACGAGCGTGCCGGCCTCGACCGCCTGGCCCCAGGGGCTGCCCAGCCCGGCGGCGACCGCCCCCGGGAAGGTCTTGTCCTCGCTGGCCTTCAGCACGTTGACCGACAGCCAGTACGCCGCGCGGGCCCGCTCCGAAGCGACCGGGGTCAGGCCGGGCAGGAGGTACGGCGGGGCGACGAGACCGGCGTCGTAGTGGGTCCAGGTCTTGACGTAGGCGGCGCGGGTGCCGCCGTACGGGGCGCTGGCACTGGCCCCGGCGACAGCGATCGCGGTGGCCCGGCGACTGCCGTAGCCGAGGGCGAGGGTGCTCGTACCTGCGCCCGAGAGGTCGAGCCGGGCCGTCTGGACGACGTTGCCGTGGGGGGCGTTGGTCGGCATGGAGGTGAGCCGGTGCGAGGCGTCGAGCTGGGTGAGGCCGTCGCTCGCGGTGCCGGCATAGCCACTGGCGGCGGTGAGGAACGGCTTGTCGGCGCGCAGGGCGCCGAAGAGCGGCACGGCGTAGTCGCGGTTGACCGCCTGGCTGCTGGTGTCGGTGTCAGAGCTGACCAGCGCGGTGGTGGCGCGGTCGACGACCGCGTCGTCGGCTCCGCCGTTCTGGGTGGTGGCGTCACCGCCACCACCGTTGCCGTTCATGGTGGCGTCGTACCGCACGTAGACCTGCAGGCCGGCCTCGCGGGTGATCAGGCGCACCTTCATGACCACGGCGTCGCGCGCCGGGTCGGTGACGTAGTCGGTGACCAGGGTGTAGCGCCCGCTCCTGGCGCGGCTGGTGACCTCGCAGGCCATCCCTGAGCGGTCGGTGGTGCGCGCGGTGTAGGTCGTGTCGCGGGTCTGCAGGTCGGTGAAGGTCGAGCCGTCGGTCACGATCAGCTGGAGCGTCTCGACGTTGGTGTTGTCGACCGTGGGGGCGTAGACGTCGGACAGGACACCGTTCGCGACGGTGTACCAGACCTTCGACGTGCGGTTCGCGGCCGTGCCGAGGCAGTCCTTGCGGGCGAGCCCGAAGTGGCTCATCGCACCCGGGGCGCCGTCGGCGACGGTGACACCGGCCGGGAGTGCCGTGGGCGCCGCCTGGGCAGGCAGCGTGGGGAGGAGGGGTAGGGCGGCGAGGGCGGCCGCGGCGAGGGTGGGGACCAGGACGTGGGGCTGGGTCACGCGACGGTGCGTGACGCGGGAAGAAAGGCGCACGAAGGGACTATGGCCTGATGTGAGCCGCGCCACAACCCAGGGTCCCGTGACCGCGCCGTTCACTGGGTAGCCACAGAATCACCTCGATCGTGCGGCCGGGGGTGATTCTTTGGCTACCGAGGTGGTCGGACAGGTTGCTCGCGCATCATGGCCGGATGCTGTCCGGACTCGCTCCCGCCCGTCGTCGGGTCCTCCTCGGCGCCGGAGCCGTGGTCGTGGCGCTGGTCGTGGCGGTGGTGGTCGCGCTCGTGCTGCACAGCCGGCCGGCCGCCGCGGTCGACCAGTCGCGGCCCGGTCCGGTCCTGCTCGTGCCGGGGTACGGCGGCTCGGAGCGCTCGCTCGCCCCGCTGGCCGCCGCCCTGCGCAGCGGCGGCCGCGACGTCACCGTCGTCTCGCTGCCGGGGTCTGCCCTGGGTGACCTGGGGGAGCAGGCGCAGGCGTTGGGGAGCGCGGTCGACGCCGCCCTCGCTCGTACCGGGGCCGCCTCGGTCGACCTCGTCGGCTACTCGGCCGGTGGTGTGGTCGCCCGGTTGTGGGTGGTGGAGGACGGCGGTGCGGCGCGCACCCGACGGCTCGTGACCCTCGGGTCGCCCCACCAGGGCACCCAGCTGGCGCAGCTCGGCACGCTGGTGGCCGGAAGCTGCCCGACGGCCTGCCAGCAGCTGGCTCCCGGTAGCCCGGTGCTCGCTCGGCTGGCGGGGGAGGCGATCCCGGCCGGGGTCGTCGCGGAGTCGTTGTGGAGCACCTCCGACGACGTGGTCATCCCCCCCGAGTCGGCCGTCCTCACGGGCGTCCCCAGCCCCTCGCTGCAGAGCATCTGCCCGGCGTCGACGGTGCGGCACGGTGCGCTGCCGGGCGACCGGCTCGTGCAGTCGCTCGTCGCCCAGGCGCTCGGGGTGGACCGGCCGGCGACGTCGGGCCCGGCGGACTGCGCCCGGCTCAGCTCGTGACGTCGCGGGTGGTGAAGTTGGCCCACCCGGCGGCGAGGAACACGACGACGTACACGAGCTGGAGCCCCACTCCCCGCTCGAGGTTGGACCACAGGACGGGGTCGCGGTAGAGGTCGATGAACGACAGCCAGTAGCGGGTGGGGAGGTACGGCTGAAGTGGCCGCGCGGCGTCGACGGTCAGCAGCAGCGAGCTGCCGACGAGGAAGGCCATCGCGCCGAGGCTCGCCGTCTGCGGGGAGTCGGTGAGGGTCGACAGGAACAGCCCGAGAGCGGCGACGCCCAGCATCGAGACCGTGACGTAGAGGACCGCGACGACCGAGCGCCAGGCGAGGTCGGTCGGCGTGAGGACCGAGCCCGAGAGGCTGATCACGCCGCCCTCGAGGGTGCCGGGGCCGAGCAGGAGCCGGCCGACCAGGAACCCGATGGCCGCCACCGACACCACGGCGGCGAGCACGAAGGCGATGACGGCGACGAGCTTGCGCACCAGCAGCCGCGTGCGGCCCACGGGCCGGATGAGCAGGTAGCGCAGGGTGCCGGCCTGCGCCTCGCCCGCGACGGCCTCACCGGCGACGACGGCGACCGAGATCGGCAGGAAGAGCGGCAGCACGATGGCGAGCGCGGCGATGGCGAAGAGGGAGCCGTCGGCCACCACCGCCGAGAGGAAGGCCGGGCCCGATCCCGGTCGGGGGGCGAGGCGCGTCCAGGCCAGGAGGGCGGCCACGACCGTCGGCAGCAGGTTGAGCAGCAGGAGGGCCACCCACGTGCGTCGACGACCGAAGAGCTTGACCAGCTCGACCCTCATTGCGGCACCTCGTCGGTGGCCCGGGCCCGGGTGCGCTGCTCGATGACGTCCTCCAGGGTGTGGCGCTCGGGTCCCAGCTCGCGCACCCGCACCCCACCGGCGACGAGGCGGGCGTTGAGCGAGGCGGGGTCGGAGGTGCGCACGAGCAGGCGCTCGCCGTCGCGGTGGTCGAGCTGCCCGTCCAGCAGCGCGACCGCCGCAGCGGGGTCGGGCGTGACCAGCTGGGTGCGGCCGGTGGGCGCGGTCAGGGTCGCGAGCGACTCCTGCAGCACGAGGCGGCCACGGTCGAGCAGCCCGATGCGCGTGCACATCTGCTCGATCTCGGCGAGCAGGTGGCTGGAGAGGAAGATCGTCGTCCCATCGGCGTTGAGTCGCAGCAGCAGCTCGCGGATCTCGCGGATGCCCTGGGGGTCGAGCCCGTTGGTCGGCTCGTCGAGCACGAGCAGCTCGGGCCGACGCATGAGGGCGGCGGCCAGCCCGAGGCGCTGCCGCATCCCGAGGGAGTAGGCCCGCACCGGTCGCTTGCCGACGGCGGCGAGCCCCACGAGCTCGAGCACCTCGTCGGCCCGCTGCGAGCGGTCGCGACGGCCGCCGCCGTACGGGCCCTGAGGTGCACGGCCGCTCGCGTCGTGCATCACGAGGTTGGCGCGGCCAGACAGGTGCCCGTACGACGCCGGACCCTCGACGAGGGCCCCGACGCGCGGCAGCACGGTGGCGGCGGACCTCGGCATGGGGGAGCCGAGCACCTCGATCTCCCCGGAGGTGGCGAGGACCAGCCCGAGCAGGCAGCGCACGGTCGTGGTCTTGCCCGACCCGTTCGCGCCGAGGAAGCCGTAGACGTCACCGGCGTGCACCTGCAGGTCGATGCCGTCGACTGCGGCCACGGCGCCGTACTGCTTGCGCAGGGCGCGGGTGAGGATGACGACGTCGCTGCCGTCGCTGGGGTTGGCGCTGTCGCTGGTGGTGGCGCGGTTCGTGCCGGGGTTCGTGCTCATGACGTCGACCCGGGCCGCAGGCCCCGGGCCACCCGGGCCAGGCCTTCGGGCGTGAGGGTGCCGGTGACGAGCAGGGTGCGGCCGGTCACCCCCGGGTCGGTGACGAGCAGACCGACCGGGCCGACCGTCACGGCCAGGCCCTCCGGCAGGGTGGTGGCACCGACGACGGCCCGGAGCTGATCGCGCAGGGAGCCGGCTACCCGGTCCGGGAGCTCACCGACGGCCAGCTGGGTGACGCCCCGACCGTACTGCCCGATGCCCTCGAGGCCCGGGGGCGAGGCCACCCGGGGGAAGCCGAGGAGCGTGGCCGGCAGGGCGGTGTCGGGGACGCGGCCGATCGCCTGGGCGAGATCCAGGCGGCGCCGGTCGAAGACGCGGGATCCCGGCGGCGGACTGAAGGCCACCACCCGCTCGCCGGGGGTCGCGTCGCTGAAGTCGAGGAAGGTGCTCGAGATGGCGGGGGTGAGGCTGACCTCGCTGGTGGCGCCGCCGGCGGACGAGCGGGCGAAGGCCTCGACGAGCACCGGCACCCCGGAGGCGCGGTCGGCCCACACGTCGACCTGCGCGATGCTGCTGAGCGGCTCGTCCGGCAGGAGGCGCAGGCCGTCGGCGGCGCGACCGGCGACGCGGCGCGACGGGAGGGTGGAGACCTGGGCGGACGTCGCCCCGCTGAGCAGCCGGGCGGCGAGCAGGGGCGGGAGGGTGTCGGTGGCGCGGGGCAGCCGCACCGCGCCCGCCGGGTCGGGCCCGGTACGCGCAACGTCGTTGTCCTCGAAGTCGAAGACCTCCGTGCCGGCCGGGGAGGTGCGGGCGCTCAGCTCACCGGTCGCGCTGAGGGTGTCGGCGCGCCAGTCCGAGGCGCCGCGCCACCAGACCCGTTGCTGGGTGCGGCCACCCAGCAGCGAGGCGACGTCCCCGAGACCGGTCGTCACCGGCAGGGCGAGGCTGCCGGTGGTCTCGGCGTACCCGTCGAACGGGTGGTCGGCGGCGGCGCGGATCCGGGCCAGCAGCTCGGGGGCAGGAGCCTGCGCCCCGGCGACCGGGAAGGCATGGACCCCGAGGGGGAGCAGGACGAGCAGGGCCACGAGGGCGGTGACGACGGCCCAGCGCCGGCGCGCCGTCAACGCCGCTCCGCTCCCCGGCCGCGCCTGCTCATGGGGGCAACGTACGTCAACGCGCTGTGGGGCCGCAGGGGTTCGGCGGATCGTCGCAGGTCGAGGGTCGACGGGCTGTGGCGGAAACGGGTTCGTGAGGCTCGCGCACCAGTCCCTAGGATGAGTGGGCGATCCGGCCGACCGGCTGGACGACCCTGACCCAGAAGGACTCTCCGTGCTCCGCACCATCGAGGCCGGCACCCTGCGTGCCGACCACTCCGGCCAGAACATCACGCTCGCGGGCTGGGTCGCTCGCCGGCGCGATCACGGCGGGGTGGCGTTCCTCGACCTGCGTGACGCCTCGGGGGTGGCTCAGGTGGTCGTGCGCGACGAGGTGCTCGAGCAGGGCGGTGCCCACGACCTGCGCAACGAGTACTGCGTGCGGGTCACCGGGGTCGTGGGCCTGCGGCCCGAGGGGAGCGCCAACGCCTCGCTGCCGACCGGTGAGATCGAGGTCAGTGCCGAGCGCATCGAGGTGCTCAACCCCAGTGCGCCGCTGCCGTTCCAGATCGACGAACGCGTGACCGTGGGAGAGGAGGCGCGGCTGAAGTACCGCTACCTCGACCTGCGGCGACCCGCCCAGGGCGCCGCCCTGCGGTTGCGGTCGAAGGTCAATGCCGCGGCCCGGACGGTGCTCGCTGCGCACGACTTCGTCGAGATCGAGACCCCGACGATGACCCGCTCGACGCCCGAGGGCGCCCGCGACTTCATCGTGCCCGCCCGGCTGCAGCCGGGGTCCTGGTACGCCCTGCCGCAGAGCCCGCAGCTGTTCAAGCAGCTGCTCATGGTCGCCGGTATGGAGCGCTACTACCAGATCGCGCGCTGCTACCGCGACGAGGACTTCCGCGCCGACCGGCAGCCGGAGTTCACCCAGCTCGACATTGAGGTGTCCTTCGTCGAGGAGGACGACATCATCGCCCTCGGCGAGGAGCTCGCGGTGGCGCTGTGGAAGCTCATCGGGGTCGACCTGCCGACGCCGTTCCCCCGGCTGACCTACGCCGACGCGATGGCCCGCTACGGCAGCGACAAGCCCGACGTGCGCTTCGGGCAGGAGCTCGTCGACTGCACGTCGTACTTCCAGGGCACCCCGTTCCGCGTCTTCCAGGCCGAGTACGTCGGCGCCGTCGTCATGCCCGGTGGGGCGTCGCAGCCGCGCAAGCAGCTCGACGCCTGGCAGGAGTGGGCCAAGCAGCGCGGTGCCAAGGGCCTGGCCTACGTGCTGGTCGGCGCCGACGGCGAGCTCGGCGGCCCGGTGGCCAAGAACCTCAGCGAGAGCGAGCGCGCCGGTCTGGCCGCCCACGTCGGTGCCGCCCCCGGCGACTGCGTCTTCTTCGGTGCCGGCCCGACCAAGGCCACCCGCGGGCTCCTCGGGGCGGCGCGGCTCGAGATCGGCCGACGCTGCGAGCTCATCGACGAGGCCTCGTGGGCCTTCCTCTGGGTGAACGACGCCCCGCTCTTCGAGCCCGCCAGCGAGGCGGTCGCCGCGGGCGACGTCGCCGTCGGTGCGGGCGCGTGGACGGCGGTGCACCACGCCTTCACGTCACCGAAGAAGGAGTTCCTCGACACCTTCGACACCGACCCCGGACCGGCGCTCGCCTACGCCTACGACATGGTGTGCAACGGCAACGAGATCGCCGGTGGGTCGATCCGTATCCACCAGCGCGACGTGCAGGAGCGGGTCTTCGGCATCATGGGCCTGAGCGAGGAGGACGCGCGCGAGAAGTTCGGCTTCCTGCTCGACGCCTTCGCGTACGGCGCCCCGCCGCACGGCGGGATCGCCTTCGGCTGGGACCGGATCTGCGCGCTGCTGTCGGGGATGGACTCCATCCGCGAGGTCATCGCCTTCCCGAAGTCGGGCGGCGGCTACGACCCGCTGACCCAGGCCCCGGCGCCCATCACGGCGCAGCAGCGCAAGGAGGCCGGCGTCGACGCCAGGCCCGAGACCAAGGCCGCCCCCGCTCCGACCGCCTGACCTCTGGTGGTCTGGCCTCGACGGGGGTCACCGCAGGACGAGGTCAGCGGTGGCGGTACGGCCAGCGACGATCGTGACCGGGACCGTCGCCGTGCGGCGGTCCCGGGTGACGCGGACCTCCCACGACCCCGGTGGCAGGGTCGGCCAGGCGTAGCGACCGTCGAACCCTGTGAGCACGGCGAGCTCAGGGGCTGACCTGACGGGGTCGCCGTGGCTGACCACCGACACCAGGGCCCCGGTGACGGGTTCGCCCGCACCGTCGGTGACGCGACCGGTGACCGACGGCCGCACGACCTGACCGGGCTGCTGGGTCGCCGATGACGCCGCGTCCGGGTCGGGGATCGGCCCGTGCGTCATCGCCGGGTCGGTCGGCATGTCGGGCACGGTGGGGAGGCCGGTGCTCCCGGTGCTTCCGGTGCTTCCCGTGCTTCCGGTGCTGACACCGGACGCCCCGGTCGACCCTCCGCCCGTCGGCGGCGTCGTCGGCGATCCGGCACTCGCTGCATACGGGGCGGTGCCGCAGGCCCCGAGCACGAGCACCGCGAGCGCAGGGACGGCGACACCCGTGACGGCTCGCAGGAGAGGTGAGTGTGGCGAACGCGTGGTGGTCATCGTGCTGGCTCCTTCGGGCATCGGTCCTGGGGTGATGGTTGAGAGAAGTCCTCCTCAACGATAGGAGCCACCCGGGTCACCGATCGTTCCGTGATGACCCGGGTGGGTAGTGGAGGACTGACCGGCTGAGGCAGGACCTCAGGGCAGGTTGACGATGCTCATGAAGGTCGAGAACTTCGCCTGCGTGATGCGGGTGCCACTGTTGTCGACCCAGCCGCCGCCGACGCCGTTGGTGTGGATCGCCATGGCGCAGGGACCGTTGGCGCAGTAGGCGGCGCCGCTGCCTCGGTACTGCCAGACCGGCGATCCGCTCTCGCCACCGATGGTGTCGTTGTCATAGAAGATGCGGTAGGTCTGCGAGGAGCGCACGTAGTCGTAGGACATCCACTGCGTCGACGGCTTGTCACCGGGGTAGCCCGAGACGCGGGTGAAGGTGCCGTCGAGAGACGCCGACTGCCACCACATGCCGAACCAGCCGGTGCTGCTCCCGACGGGGCTGCTCAGCTTGACGATCGCCG
>JBBRNQ010000052.1:0-28484 GCA_038230235.1 Actinomycetales bacterium | reverse complement strand
TCCCCCTCCGCACGGCGGGGTTCTTGCGTGAGAAGAGGTTCAGGACCGCATGACCATCGCCCCAGGCCAGCAGGACACGGAATCGCGCGACATCGACACGGTCGAGACCGACGGCGCGGTCGCGATCAAGGGCCGCACCCCCTGGGAGATCGTGCGCTCGCGTCTTCGCCGCGACAAGGTCACCATGGTGGCGCTCGTGGTCTCCATCCTCTTCCTGGTCCTCGGCATCATCTCCCCCCTGCTGTCGCGGTTCGGGGTCATCGCCCCCGACCTCTTCCACCTCGACCTGGTGACCGGTCTGGGGTCGGTCCCGGACGGCTTCGGTGGCGGGATGTCGCTCAAGCACCCCCTGGGGGTCGAGCCCGGCACCGGTCGCGACCTCTTCTCGCGGATCCTCACCGGTTTGACCACCTCGCTCATCGTCGCCGTCAGCGCAACCGCCTTCTCGGTCGTCGTCGGCACGCTGCTAGGCATCATCGGCGGTTTCGCGGGGGGGACGATCGACTGGTTCATCAGCCGCTTCATGGACCTCGTCCTCAGCTTCCCCAGCACGCTGATGCTCCTGTCGCTCCAGACGGTCCTCGTGCCCCTGGTGGCGCAGGTGATCCACCAGGACGCCGCGGCCCCGGCGCCGAAGATCGTGTTCATGATCATCGTGCTGGGGTTCTTCGGCTTCCCCTTCTTCGCCCGCATCATCCGCGGGCAGGTCCTGTCCCTGCGAGAGCGTGAGTTCGTCGAGGCCGCCCGCTCGCTCGGGGCCAACCGACGTCGGATCTACTTCACCGAGCTGCTGCCGCACCTGTGGGCCCCGCTGCTCGTCTACACCACGCTGATCATGCCGGCCAACATCTCGGCCGAGGCCGCACTGGGGTTCCTCGGGGTCGGGATCAACCCGCCGACGTCGTCGCTGGGCGCGATCCTCAGCGACTCGGTGAACTACACCCAGGCCGACTTCGCCTTCTTCCTGTTCCCGGGGCTCACGGTCTTCATCCTCGTCCTCGCCTTCAACCTGCTCGGCGACGGACTGCGTGATGCCCTCGACCCCAAGGCCGGTCGTTCGTGACCCGGTCCCCACAGCTACCGTGCGGATGACCAGATCCCGCGGTGACCTCGTGACAACCGTCCCGAGGAAGCCCGTCGTAGCAGCTGCGACGGACGAACGTGCACACAAGGAGAACACATGATGCGCACCAGGAAGGGCGCCCTCACGGTCGCCCTCGGGGCGGTCGTCTCGATCACCGCAGCCGCGTGCAGCGGCGGGGGCTCGGGTGGGTCCGCCACCTCCAACGCCGGGGCGGCAGCGACCAAGGGGGGGACGATCTACATCCTCAACAAGGGTCCCCACAACGGCCTCGACCCGCAGCAGAGCTATGTCGGAGCCGACCTGGAGTTTGCCAACCGGGTCTACGCACGCAGCCTCACGACGTGGTCGTCCGACGCGGAGCCCAAGCTCATCCCCGACCTCGCGACCGACACCGGCACGATGACCGACGGTGGCAAGACGTGGAAGTTCACCCTCACGGGTAACGCCAAGTGGCAGGACGGCAAGCCCGTCACGTGCGACGACGTGAAGTACGGCATCTCCCGCACGTTCTCCACCGACGTCATCTCCAACGGCCCGACCTACATCCTGTCGTTCCTCGACGTGCCTGCCGGCGCCGACGGTGCGCCGGTCTACAAGGGCCCACTCGACAAGAACACCGCCGAGGGAATGGCCGCCTTCGACAAGGCCATCACGTGCACAGGTGAGGACATCACCCTGCACTTCAAGAAGCCGTGGGCCGACTTCAACCAGGCCACCGCCTCGCTCGCCGCCTACTCCCCGTTCCGCAAGGACAAGGAGAAGGGGGCCAACAGCCTCTTCGACGTCTTCTCCAACGGCCCGTACATGCTCTCGGGCACGTTCGACGCCAACAAGGGCGGCACCTGGGTGCGCAACCCCAACTGGGACGCGGCGACCGACCCGATCCGCAAGGCCTACCCCGACAAGATCGTCGACACCGAGGGCAACCAGTCCGAGCAGATCTACCAGCGGCTGATCGCCGACGGTGGCGAGGACAAGAACGCCATCAGCTTCGGGACGGCTCCTTCTTCCCTGCTCGGCCAGATCGTCAACGGCGCCCCGAAGTCTCGGGTCTCCAACCCGGTGGCACCCTACGTCGACTACCTGACGCCCAACTACCAGAGCGCCACGATGAAGGACGCCAACACCCGCAAGGCGTTCGCCATGGCGACCAACCGGGACGCCTACATCACGGCCAACGGTGGGCCCCAGATCATGACCCCGACCTACGCCATCTGCAACAAGGTCCTGGCCTGCTACAAGGACTTCAACCCGTTCGGCGCGCCCACCTCGGGTGACCCGACCGGTGCGAAGAAGGTCCTCACGGACGCCGGCATCACGACCCCGGTCAACATCACCGTGGCCTACCGCAAGACGGCGACCCAGGACAAGGCCTTCTCTGCGCTGAAGTCCACGTGGGACCAGGCCGGCTTCAACGTGACCCTCCAGGGGATCACCGACAAGTACTACCGCACCATCTCCGGCAGTGCGTCGAAGGCGACCGACGTCTTCTGGGCCAGCTGGGGAGCGGACTGGCCCTCGGGCTCGACCGACCTCCCGCCGCTGTTCGACGGCCGCATCAACATCACGGCCACCAGCAGCAACCAGGACTACGGGTACTTCAACAACGACGCCGTCAACAAGGCGATGGATGCTGCGTACCTCATCTCCGACGCGGCGGCTCGTGAGAAGGCCTGGGGCGACATCGACGAGCAGATCAACAAGGACGGTGGCGTCGTGCCGCTCGTCAACCAGAAGTTCGTCTTCCTGCGTGGCTCCAACGTGAAGAACTACACGACGAACTCGCAGTTCGGCGGTTACGCCGACTTCGCGACCATCGCCGTCCAGTAGTCGGTTCCACACCAGCTCAACCCGTGTGACGCACACGGTGCCGGGTGGGGGCCATCAAGCCCCCGCCCGGCACCACGCCACCCATTCCGGAAGGTAGGTGGGGCACCGCCAAGGTGTCCGAGCCATGTTCTTCTACATCGTCCGCCGGCTCATCTCCGTCGTCATCATGCTGCTGATCATCACCATGGCGACCTTCCTCGTCTTCTTCGCGTCGCCGATCGACCCGGCGACCTTGACCTGCAGCAAGAACTGCACCCCGGCGGTCATCCAGGGCAATCGGGTCAAGCTGGGTTACGACAAGCCGATCCCCGTGCAGTACGGCCTGTTCCTCAAGGGCCTCTTCGTCGCCCGGGACTACCCCGACGACCCCGGGCTGAAGCAGCGCAACCCGGAGGCGGTCTACACCTGCAACGCCCCCTGCCTGGGCTACTCCCAGCTGCAGACCCAGGGCGTGACCGACATGGTCAAGAACGCCCTGCCGCAGACCGCCTCGATCGCCCTCGCGGCGTTCGTCATGTGGATGGTCTTCGGCGTGCTCTTCGGCATCGTCGCCGCCCTCAAACGCGGTCAGTGGCAGGACCGGCTCCTGGTCGGGTTGTCCCTGATCGGGTTCTCCCTCCCGACCTTCTTCATCGGGCAGCTGCTCTACGTCTTCATTGCGATCCAGCTCGGTCTGATCCCCATCAGCTCGGTGGGGTATTTCCCCTTCACCGACGGTCCCCTGAAGTGGGCCCAGGGAATCTTCCTCCCGGCGGTCACCCTGGCGGCGGTCTTCGCGGCGTCGTACGTGCGCCTCACGCGCGCCTACATGCTCGAGACGATGTCGGAGGACTACATCCGCACGGCCCGGGCCAAGGGCGTCAAGGAGGTCACGGTCATCCGCCGCCACGGGCTGCGGGCCGCACTCACCCCGATCGTCACGGCCGCCGGCCTCGACCTCGGTGGTCTGCTCGGTGGCGCCATCATCAGCGAGCAGGTCTTCAACATCCAGGGTCTCGGCAAGATGGCCATCCTCTCCATCCAGAACACCGACCTCCCGGTCACGGTCGGAGTGGTGCTCGTCGCCGCGTTCTTCATCACCATCGCCAACCTCGTGGTCGACGTCCTCTACGGCGTCATCGACCCCCGCGTACGGATGTCCTAGAGAGGCGGGAAGGAGCACACCATGACCACGACCACCAGCCCCCGTGAGGCCGCGTCACCGGCCTCGGGGGAGTCCCCGGCCTACCTGTCGCTGCGCGACGTGAAGGTCCACTTCCCCACCGACGACGGCCTCGTCAAGGCCGTCGACGGCCTCAGCTTCAACCTCGAGCGCGGCAAGACCATCGGGATCGTCGGCGAGTCCGGATCCGGCAAGTCGGTCACCAGCCAGGCGATCCTGGGTCTGCACCGTGGCACCAACGCGCGGGTCTCGGGCGAGATCGTCCTCGACGGTGAAGACCTCATGACCGTCAAGTTCGAGCGCCTGCGAGCGCTGCGCGGCAACAAGATGGCCATGGTCTTCCAGGACCCGCTGTCGGCCCTCCACCCCTACTACACCGTGGGCGCGCAGATCGTCGAGGGCATCCGGGTGCACCACCACGACATGTCCAAGGCGGCAGCCAAGAAGCGCGCCGTCGACATGCTCGGGAGGGTCGGGATCCCCAGCCCGCAGCGCCGGGCCGACCAGTATCCCCACGAGTTCTCGGGCGGTATGCGCCAGCGGGCGATGATCGCCATGGCCCTGGCCAACGACCCGTCGCTGCTGATCGCCGACGAGCCGACCACGGCGCTCGACGTCACCGTGCAGGCCCAGATCCTCGACCTCATGCGCGACCTGCAGCGTGAGTTCGGCTCCGCGATCATCATGATCACCCACGACCTGGGTGTCGTGGCCGAGATGGCCGACGACATCCTCGTGATGTACGGCGGCAAGGCCGTCGAGTACGGCGCCGTCAACGAGGTGTTCTACCGCCCGACGCACCCCTACGCATGGGGGCTGCTCAGCTCGATGCCCCGTCTCGACCGGGCCCGCAAGGCGCGCCTCGACCCGGTCCCCGGCAACCCTCCGTCGCTGATCAACGTGCCGTCGGGCTGCTCGTTCCATCCGCGCTGCGCCTTCCGCGACCAGGTCGACGGGCACGCCTGCTCCACCGTCGTCCCCGACCTCGTGGAGGTGCGTCCCGGACACCTCGACCGGTGCCACCTGACCTCGGCGCAGAAGACCCAGCTCTTCGACTCCGTGATCAAGCCGCGACTGTGACGAGGGGCAGGCCATGACCGACCCCCACCCCCCCGAGCAGACCGACAGGGCCGCCACGATGACCGAAGACACCCTCGACCAGCCCACGGACGCCGGGCCAGCTGTCGCCACCCGGCAGGACGGCCAGGTGGCAGGCGCCCTGCGGGAGGCCCCGAGCCGCACCGGCTCCCCGCTGCTGCGCCTGACCGACCTCGAGAAGCACTTCCCGCAGTACCGCCAGACCCTGATCCGGCGGCCCGACAACCCGGTCAAGGCCGTCGACGGGATCTCCTTCGACCTCTATCCGGGCGAGACCATCGGGCTGGTGGGGGAGTCGGGGTGTGGCAAGTCGACCGCCGGGCGGACCATGCTGCGGCTGCTCGACCCGACAGGGGGTCGGATCGAGTTCGACGGGCAGGACATCACCGAGGCCAAGGGTGACGAGCTGCGCCTGCTGCGCCGCCAGATGCAGATGGTCTTCCAGGACCCCTACGGGTCGCTCAACCCGCGTCAGACCGTCGGGTCGATCATCGCCGCCC
Source organism: Actinomycetales bacterium (assembly GCA_038230235.1). Lineage (GTDB taxonomy): Bacteria > Actinomycetota > Actinomycetes > Actinomycetales > Dermatophilaceae > Lapillicoccus. The sequence continues at coordinate 22,810 of JBBRNQ010000052.1, read as the reverse complement.
CCTTCGACATCCAGAAGCTCAAGCCCGAGGGCGGCACCCGCACGGCGGTTCAGGGGCTGATGGAGCGCGTCGGCCTCAACCCCGAGCACTACAACCGCTACCCGCACGAGTTCTCCGGTGGCCAGCGTCAGCGCATCGGGGTCGCCAGGGCGATCGCCCTCGAGCCCCAGCTGGTCGTGTGTGACGAGCCGGTCTCGGCGCTCGACGTCTCCATCCAGGCCCAGGTCATCAACCTGCTGGAGGACATCCAGCAGGAGTTCGGCATCGCCTACGTCTTCATCGCGCACGACCTGTCGGTGGTGCGGCACATCTCCGACCGGGTCCTGGTGATGTACCTCGGCAAGGTCATGGAGGAGGCGCCTCGCGACACCCTCTACGAGCAGCCCCAGCACCCTTACACGCACGCGCTGCTCTCGGCCGTGCCGACCCCCGACCCGGCCCGGGAGTCGAAGAAGGAGCGGATCCTGCTCACGGGCGACCTGCCCTCGCCGCAGAACCCGCCCAGTGGCTGCGTCTTCCGCACCCGGTGCCCCAAGGTGCAGGACCGGTGCGCCTCCGAGGTGCCACTGCCCGTCGAGGTGGCCCCCGGTCACCGGGTGGCCTGCCACTTCCCCGAGGTGCGCGCGGTCATCTGAGCGGCCGGCCCCATGACGAGGCTGCTCTTCGTCCACGCGCACCCCGACGACGAGACCCTCACCTGTGGGGTGACGATGGCCCACCACGTCGCGCGCGGCGACGACGTGCACGTGCTCACCGCCACCCTGGGTGAGGAGGGCGAGGTGATCCCCCCCGAGCTCGCCCACCTCGAGGGCGCCTCGAGCGACCCCCTCGGGCCCTGGCGCCGGGACGAGCTGCGTGAGGCGATGCACCGGCTGGGGGTCGAGCACCACGTCCTGGGGGAGGACCCCGCAGCGGGCGTGCTGTCCCGTTACCGCGACAGCGGCATGGCCGGTACGCCGGGCAGCCACCATCCGCGAGCCTTCACCGCGGCCCCGGTTGAGCAGGCGTCGGCACTCGTCGCGGCGCACGTGCGGGCCCTGCGCCCCGACGTCGTCGTCACCTACGACCCCCGAGGCGGCTACGGCCACCCCGACCACATCCAGACCCACCGCGTGACCCGAGCAGCGCTGGCGAGGCTCGACCCGGCCGAGCGGCCGGGTCGGGCCTTCGAGATCCGCACGCCGCTCACCTGGGCGCAGGAGGACCGGGAATGGGTGCGGGAGCACGTGGTCCGGGGCAGCCACGGGGAGTCGGTACGACGCCGTCTCGTCCTCCCCGAGCCCGGCGACCCCTACCCCGTGGGGGTCGTCGCAGACGACCGGGTGAGTCACGTCGTCATCGCCCCCGAAACGGTCGAGGCCCAGGCCTCCGCCCTGGCGGCCCACGCCACCCAGCTCGTCGTCTACCGGGTGCCGCCCGGACCGGGGTCGACAGCCGCCGGGACCCCGTTCTTCGCCCTCAGCAACGAGGTCGCGACGCGGTTGCCCGGGCGAGAGGGCTTCGGCCGCGTCGATCCCGGCTCCTGGGAGGACCTGACCCCGCAGGCGACGTCGTCCCCGGCCTCGTCCCCGGCCCCCTCCCCAGGCTCCTCCGCCACCGGCTGGGAGCGGGGACTGACCGGTCGGTGACCGCCACCGCGCACCCGGGTGGAGCGGGCCGACGCGCACCGGGCAACCGGGACCCACGGGGCGTACGGGACAATGGTCGGGTGCCCCTGACACCGCCGACCTCTGACGCCTTCCGTCAGGCGATGGGCCGGTTCGCGACGGGGGTTACGATCGTCACGACCCGCACGGGCGACATCGACCACGCCATGACCGCCAACGGCGTGCTCTCGGTGTCGCTCGACCCGATGCTGCTCCTCGTCTCGGTGGAGCAGGAGGCCCGCTGGCACGACGCCGTGCTCGCGGCGGGCCGGTGGGGGGTCAGCATCCTCGCCGCGGACGACCGAGCGACGGCGCTGTGGCTGGCCACGCGTGGACGTCCACTGCACGACCAGCTCGCCCGGGTCCCGGTGACCCGCGGGCCCGCGACGGGGGTGGCCCTGCTCGGCAACGCCTTGGCAACGATTGAGTGTCAGACCGTCAACGCTGTGCCTGCAGGGGACCACACCCTCGTGGTGGGCGAAGTACTCTCCGTAGAGATCGCCGACCACCCCGGTGACGCCCTCCTGTTCTACCGGGGTGGGTTCGCCGCCCTGACCTGAAGACCCTCCGAGGGGGACGCCACCCGTGGCTGCGGACGACACCCGAGTGACGTGGCTGCGCCTGCTCGCGGCCGTCCTCGTGGTCGGGGCCGCCTACGTGGCGCTGGCGGTGGTGGTGGGCCGGCAGGTGCCGTCCCGGGCGAGTGTCGAGGGGGTCGACGTCGGGGGAATGACCCCGACCGCCGCCGCCGCGGTGCTCAAGCAGAACCTGGCTCAGCGGGCGTCGGCACCCATCGTCGTCACCGTCGGGGCCAGCGAGCACACCGTGAAGATCGACCCGAGCTCGTCGGGGCTGGCGCTCGACGTCGACGCCACCCTGGCCGACATGTCGGGGTTCACCCTCGACCCGGTGCGGGTCTGGCAGCACCTGACGGGCGGCGTCCACCGCGCCGTCGAGACCTCGGTGGACACGACCCTGCTCACCGCGGCCGTGCACGCGGGCGCCACCACGGTAGAGACCCCGGCCCGCAACGGCACCATCACCTTCCCCGGCGGTCGGGTGGAGGTCACCCCCGCCCAGGACGGCATGGTCATCGACGTCGCCGACCTGGTGCGGCGCATCAGCGAGGGCTACCCGCACACCCCCTCCCTGGTGGCGCGAGTGCGCACCGCCCCCCCGGCCGTGACCCAGGCCAAGGTCGACGCGGCGGTGACCTCCTTCGCCCGCCCGGCGATGTCTGCTCCGATCTCCCTCGTGCTGGCCGGTCGCACGCTCCCGCTCGTGCCGAGCCAGCTCGCGCCGCTGCTGTCGATGATGCCCGACGACGACGGCACCCTGCATCCGGTGATCGACCGGGTGGCGGTGACGGCCCTGGTGGCCGGGCTGGCGAAGAACGCCCTGCCGCGGCCCCAGGACGCCCGGATCGAGCTCAAGGGCACGACGCCGACGGTCGTTCCCGCCGTGGACGGGTTGACCGTCGAGGCGGCCACCGTCCCCGACCTGGTGCTGGCCGCCCTCACCGACCCCGCGCGCACGGCGCGGCCGAAGACCACCGCCTCACCACCGGCTCTGACGACCCAGAAGGCCCAGGCCCTGGGGGTCAGGGAGGTCATCGCGAGCTTCGACTCGACCTTCCCGGTCAACCCCTCGCGCACCGCCAACCTCGTCGCGGCCTCCAACACCATCGACGGCACCCTGGTGAAGCCGGGAGAGACCTTCAGCCTCAACGGGATCCTCGGCAAGCGCACCGCCGACAAGGGCTACCAGGAGGGCTACGTCATCGAGGGTGGTCGTCTCGTCAAGGGCACCGGCGGTGGCATCTCCCAGGTCTCGACCGTGGTCTACAACCTCGCGTGGTCCTCCGCGGCGGAGCTCGTCGAGCACACCGCCCACTCGTTCTACATCTCGCGCTACCCCGAGGGACGCGAGGCCACGGTCTACTGGCCGACGATCGACAACAAGTGGAAGAACACCAGCCCCTACGGGATGTACGTGCAGATGTACGTCGCCGACAACCAGGTCCACGGACGCATCTGGAGCACCAAGGTCTACGACGTCACCTCGACGCAGGGGCCACGCAGCAACGTCCGCACCGGACGCACCTACAGCGACGCGACCACCGCCTGCGTACCGCAGGACGGCAGCCCGGGCTTCGACGTCACCGTCACCCGGGTCATCTCCCGGCAGGGCAAGGTCGTCAGGTCCGAGCCCCACACGACGTCGTACGACCCCGAGGACGCCATCACCTGCACGAACCCGAACCACGCCAGCTAGGAGGGAGCAAGCAGGGGCACCCCGTACGGAGCCCCGGCGCGAGTCACGCGGGTGGGTCGAGGTAGACGTAGGCGTGGTGGGTGGTGAAGCCCAGGCCGTCGTAGAGCGCCTGCGCCGGTGCGTTGCCGGCCTCGACCTGCAGGTACATCGAGGTCATGGCGTGCTCCCGGGCGAGGGCGGCCAGCGCCGACATGAGGGCTACCGCCAGCCCCTGCCGGCGCTGCCCCGGCTCGACCCAGACCGCGTGCACACCGGCCCACCCGGGGTGCACCGACATCCGCGCCACAGCCGAGTAGCGGCCGGGCTCACCGGTGCTCGCGAAGAGCTGCCCGGCCGAGCCGGTCAGCACCTGCTCGGTCACCCCGGGCACGATGCGGCGCTGCCGGGCATAGGTCGTGAGCCAGTCGGGCGTGAGGTCGACGTCGATCTCCACGGGGGCGGAGTCGGCCCGCAGGGGCGGGACGGCGGCCGTGGGTCCCGTCATGGTCAGGGTCGGCTGCACGGGCTGGTAGCCCCGCCGCAGCAGCTCGGTGCCGAGCGGATGGGCAGCGACGAGGCGCCGTACGACGTCCTGCTCGCCCAGCTCCGCCGGCCCCACGGGCACTGCGCCCTCCCCACTGCCCAGCAGGTCGAGGTGGAAGCGGGCCGGGAGCGCCCGGTCGGCGTACCAGGCCTCGACCCGGTCGACGGCGTCGCGCAGCGGCAGCCCGGGGTCGCCGTACGGCAGCACGCTGTTGCCCCGGCCGGTGAAGCCGGAGGAGGCGCGCAGGAGCCAGCCGCCCAGCCCGAGCGACTCGAGCGCCGGCCAGCCCTGCGCCATGACCCGACCGAGGTCGTCGACGCCGATCGCCAGGTGCGGCCGACCGGGCCGGGACTGGCGCGGAGGGACCTCCCGCACGGCGACGACGACGTCGCGGCGCAGCGTCACCACCCCGCTGGTCGTCTCCAGGGTGACCGACGACTCGTCGACAGCCGAGACGACGCCCACGACGTCGGTCAGGGAGGGGGTGGACCCCGGCGCGAGGCGGTGGCGCACGACCACCCGCGCTCCCGGGCGCAGGGGCGGGGGGACGGCGACGACGGGCTTCACGGGGTCTCCATCAGGTGGTCGGGGGCAGGGCGGTCGGGTGGCGGACAGCGGTGGGCGTGCGGAGCGTCCCGAGGATGGGCCCCCTTGGGTGGCAGAGCGGGTGGACTCGGCATACTAGAGACCAGTCAGTGCACCACCCGGAGCACCACCCGGAGCAGATCTTCTGGCCTGTCTCCAGCCCGTCTCGTCGGAGGACCCCGCCCCATGACCTACGTGATCGCCCTTCCCTGCGTCGACCTCAAGGACAAGGCGTGCATCGAGGAGTGCCCGGTCGACTGCATCTACGAAGGTGAGCGCTCGCTCTACATCCACCCCGACGAGTGCGTCGACTGCGGTGCCTGCGAGCCGGTCTGCCCCGTCGAGGCCATCTACTACGAGGACGACACCCCCGCCGAGTGGGCTGACTACTACAAGGCCAACGTCGAGTTCTTCGACGACCTCGGCAGCCCGGGCGGCGCCGCCAAGCTCGGCATGATCGCCAAGGACCACCCCCTCATCGCCGCCCTGCCCCCGCAGCCGCACGACGAGTGACACGCGCGTGAGCCGTGGCCGGGTGGCTGGCCTGCCCGACTTCCCCTGGGACTCCCTCGCCCCGCACAAGGCGACGGCCGCGGCCCACGCCGGCGGCCTCGTCGACCTCTCGGTCGGCACCCCGGTCGACCCCACGCCGCGGGTGGTCGCCGAGGCTCTCGCCGCTGCCGCCGACTCGCCGGGCTACCCCCTCACCGCCGGCACGCCCGCGTTGCGTGAAGCCGTCGCGGTCTGGTTCGCGCGACGACGCGGCGTGCCCGACGTCGACCCCGACGGCGTGATGCCGACGATCGGCAGCAAGGAGATGGTCGCCTGGCTGCCGACGCTGCTGGGCCTCGGCGTCGGTGACGTCGTCGGCATCCCCGCAGTGGCCTACCCGACGTACGACGTCGGCGCACGCCTCGCCGGGGCGACGCCGGTCGTGGTCGACGGGCTCACCGCCCTGGGTCCCCTCACCGCCGCCACCCGCCCGCGACTGCTGTGGATCAACAGCCCCAGCAACCCCACGGGCGCCGTGCTCGGGGTCGAGCACCTGGCCAAGGTGGTCTCCTGGGCCCGCCGGCACGGTGTCGTGGTCGCGTCCGACGAGTGCTACGCCCAGCTGACCTGGACGGGTGACGGGCCCGCTCCGAGCATCCTCGACCCCCGGGTCACCGGGGGCAGCCACGAAGGACTGCTCGCCCTCTACTCCCTGTCGAAGCAGTCGAACCTCGCGGGCTACCGGGCGGCGTTCGTGGCCGGTGACCCGGCCCTCGTGGCGGGTCTGCTGCAGGTGCGCAAGCACGCGGGGATGATCGTGCCGGGGCCGGTGCAGGCGGCGATGGTCGCCGCACTCGGCGACGACACGCACGTCGAGGAGCAGCACGCCCGGTACGCCGCGAGGCGCTCCATACTGCGACCAGCGTTGGAGCGAGCCGGTTTTCGCGTGGCCGACACCGGCGCGGGGCTCTACCTCTGGTCCACGCGCGACGAGCCGGCCCTCGACAGCGTGGCCTGGCTGGCGCAGCGCGGCATCCTCGTCGCACCGGGCAGCTTCTACGGCCGGGCGGGGGAGCGGCACGTCCGGGTGGCGCTCACCGCCACCGACGAGCGCATCGCCGCCGCCGCCGGTCGTCTCTGACTTCGGGGGCCACCGGTTTGTGGGCACGGGTCGGCATGGGTGGGGCGTGGGTGGGGCGTGGATTCAGTCTTGCTCGGCCAGGGTAGGACGGCGTAGCCAGGGGGGCCCGACAAGGTCACAGACGCCCGCTTGCCGATCATCGGCCCGGCTGGGGTAGCGTCGGGACCGATCTGTCTGGGTCCCGACCGGACCCGCTCATCCACGGTTTCCTCAAGGAGAACACACATGACCGCAGAGACCGCCCAGAGCCCGGAGACCGCCCAGAGCACCCCTGCCGCCCCGAGCACCGAGGCCACCCTCAGCCTCGGCGGCCACACCCTCACCCTGCCCCGGGTCGGCGCGTCCGACGGCAGCGACGCCCTCGGGGTCAGCTCCCTGCTCAAGGAGACCGGCCTGGTCACCTACGACGCGGGCTTCGTCAACACCGCCTCGTGCAAGAGCGCGATCACCTACATCGACGGCGACGCCGGCATCCTGCTCTACCGGGGTTACCCGATCGAGCAGCTGGCCGCGAAGTCGTCGTACGTCGAGGTGTCCTACCTGCTCATCTACGGTGAGCTGCCGACCCCGACCGAGCTCGCCGAGTTCGAGGACAAGATCCGTCGCCACACGATGCTGCACGAGGACCTCAAGGCGTTCTTCAACGGCTTCCCCCGCGACGCGCACCCGATGCCCGTGCTGTCGTCTGCGGTCTCCGCGCTGTCGACCTTCTACCAGGACAGCCTCGACATCCACGACCGCAAGCAGATCGACCTCTCGACGGTGCGGCTGCTGGCCAAGCTGCCGACGATCGCGGCCTATGCGCACAAGAAGAGCATCGGCCAGCCGTTCCTCTACCCCGACAACTCGCTGTCGCTGACCGAGAACTTCCTGCGGATGGCCTTCGGCTTCCCGGCCGAGCCCTACGAGCTCGACCCGACCATCGTCAAGGCGCTCGACCTGCTGCTGATCCTGCACGCCGACCACGAGCAGAACTGCTCGACCTCGACCGTGCGCCTGGTGGGGTCGTCGCAGGCCAACCTCTACGCCTCGGTCTCCTCGGGCATCCACGCCCTGTCCGGCCCGCTGCACGGCGGGGCGAACCAGGCCGTGCTCGAGATGCTCGGCAAGATCCAGAACGCCGACTACGACGTCGACACCTTCATGACCAAGGTGAAGAACAAGGAGGACGGCGTCCGCCTCATGGGCTTCGGCCACCGGGTCTACAAGAACTACGACCCGCGCGCGGCGATCCTCAAGAAGACCGCCGACGAGATCATCGCCAAGCTCGGTGGCGACGACGAGATGCTCGAGATCGCCAAGGGTGTCGAGGAGATCGCCCTGTCCGACGACTACTTCATCGAGCGCAAGCTCTACCCCAACGTCGACTTCTACACCGGCCTGATCTACAAGGCCATGGGCTTCCCGCCGAAGATGTTCACCGTGCTCTTCGCCCTGGGCCGCGCCCCCGGCTGGATCGCCCAGTGGCGCGAGATGATGGAGGACCCCGAGACCAAGATCGGCCGTCCCCGTCAGGTCTACATCGGGGCGACCGAGCGCGACTACGTCGACCTCGGCGGTCGCTGACCGACGTCTAGCCCCCGTGACCCCGCCGAGAGCCGACCCCGTCGAAGGGTCGGCTCTCGTCGTCTGGTCGGGGCGGTCGGGGCGGTCGGGGCGGTCGGGGCGGTCGGGGCAGTCGGGGTGGTCGGGGTGGAGGTGGCTGGCCCGGCTGGCCGTGGCGGCCTGGCTGGTCTGGACCGCGTGGACGCTCTGGGCGCTCGTCGACGCCCGCTCGGCCACCGGGCTGTCCTGGCACTTCTTCGCCGACGGCAGCCAGGCGCTGCTGCATGCCGACGGGCTGTCGGTCTACGCCCGGCACCCCGAGCTGCAGGTCGGGCCGCTGTCCCTCGTGGTGGCGGCACTGTTCTCGGCTCTCCCGGGGGGCGCCGGGAAGCCGGTCGCCCTGGCCGCGATGGCCCTCACCGGTGCGGCGCTGCTGGCGCTCCTCGCGACCGTCGTCCCTGCTGAACGGCGACGGACCCGGATCCTGGGGGCGGCGCTCGCCCTCCTGCCCGCGTGGGTGGTGCTCGGCGTGCGCTGGGGGCACCTCGACGACGTGCTCGCCATGGCGGCCGCCGTGGGCGCGGTCGTGGCCGTGCGTCGGGGACGACCGGTCCTCGCCGGGCTCCTGCTCGCCGCCGCCGTGGCGTCGAAGCCGTGGGCCGTGGGGTTCGTCCCCCTGCTTCTGGCGCTTCCCCGTACCCGGCTGCTGCGGGCGACAGCCGCGGCCGCGGCCGGTGTGGCCACAGCCTGGCTGCCCTTCGTGCTGGGTGACCCGGCCACCCTCACCGCGCTGCACCCCCGGGTCGCGCTCGTGCCCGGGTCGGGCCTGTGGGCGCTGGGGGTGCGCGGCGACCTCGTACCCGGATGGGGTCGGCTCCTGCAGCTCCTCCTCGCCCCCGTGGTGGCCCTCGCGTTCGCCCTCCGGCAGAGGTGCTCAGGCGTGCTGCTGGTGGCGGTCGCGGTGCGCCTGGCCCTGGACCCCCAGGACAACGCCTACTACGCCGGGAGCGCCGTGCTGGCGGCGCTGGTCTTCGACCTGACCGGCACGAGGTGGCGGGTGCCCTGGGCCGGCGTGGTGACGGCCGTGGTCCTGTGGCAGCCGTTCGTGCTCGACTACCCGCACCGGCTCACCAGCACCACCGGCCTGACCCACTGGTGGTTCGCCCACCAGGAGGTGGTCGGCTGGATGCACCTGGCCTGGGCGGTCGTCGCGGTGGGTGTCGTCGCCCTCGTGCCCCGTCACTCCCGTACGGCCGTGCCGACCCCACGGGCTGCGCCGGTGGGATCAGGCCGCGCCGAGGCGGATCGTGACGGTGGTGGCATCGCCCGAGCCGCTCGACGCGCCCGACCCCCACGTGAGGGCTGAGCCCCCGTCACTGCGGTCCCAGGTGCGCCCCGCGACCTCGACGTGCGCGACGCCGTACGCGTCGGCCCGGGCGACCGCCCACTGGGCCGCGGCCCAGGCGTGGGCCGCGTCGGGGGCGCGCACCCTGACGGTGCCGCTCGACGCTGCTCCGGCGATCCCCATCTGCGTGGTCAGGTCGGTCACCACCGAGGCGACCGTCGACACCTCCTTCGGGTCGGCGAGCCGACAGCCGAGGGCCGCCGGCGACTGACCGGTGAGCGTCGACGCGAGCACCCGTCCCTGCTGCTCGTGGTCGGCATACGCCTCGGGGAAGGCGCTGTGCTGCACCTGTTGGGCCACCTTGGTGATGGGAGCGGTGGCGTAACCGGCGATCTTCACCAGCGCGTCGTAGAACTTCCCCGTCGAGTAGACGGGGTCGAGGATCTGCTCACGGGTGCCCCAGCCCTGGCTGGGACGCTGCTGGAAGAGCCCGACCGAGTCGCGGTCGCCGTAGGTGAGGTTGCGCAGCTTCGACTCCTGGATCGCCGTCGCGATCGCGATCGTGGCCGCCCGTGGCGGCAGCCCCCGCTTCACGGCGACCGCCGAGATGAGGGCCGCGTTGGCGGTCTGCTCGGGGGTGAAGGTGAAGGTCGTGCCGGACGCCGTCGCGGAGCAGGAGGCGACGAAGAAGGCCCGTTGGGCAGCGCGCCAGGCGACGAAGCCGGTGACGACCACGCCTACGACGATGGCGACGACGACGACCCGGGCGAGCCACCGCAGGCGATGGCGACCGGCCCTTCGTGGGTCACGCGGCGGCATGCGCGGTCACGTGTTGGCATGGAGGGCGTCGTTGAGCGCGATGCCCCGGCCGGTGCGGTCGCGCGCCTCGACGGCGCCCGTCACCGAGTTGCGCAGGAACAGCACCCCGCTGCGCCCCGAGAGCTCGAGCGCCTTGACGACCGAGCCGTCGGGCAGCGTCACCTTGGTGCCGGCCGTGACGTAGAGCCCCGCCTCGACGACGCAGTCGTCGCCCAGGGCGATGCCCCGGCCGGCCTGGGCGCCCAGCAGGCACCGCTCGCCGACGCTGACCCGCTGGGTGCCGCCGCCCGACAGCGTGCCCATGATCGAGGCCCCCCCGCCGATGTCGGAGCCGTTGCCGACGACGACCCCCTGCACGATGCGGCCCTCGACCATCGACGTGCCGAGGGTGCCGGCGTTGAAGTTGACGAACCCCTCGTGCATCACCGTCGTGCCCGGCGCCAGGTGGGCGCCGAGACGCACCCGGTCGGCGTCGGCGATGCGCACCCCGGAGGGCAGCACGTAGTCGGTCATGCGGGGGAACTTGTCGACCGAGGTGACCTGCACGGGCCCTCGTCGGCGCAGCCGCAGGCGGGTGGCCTCGAAGTCATCGACGGCGCAGGGGCCCACGCTGGTCCAGACCACGTTGGTCAGCACCCCGAAGAGGCCGTCGAGGTTGATCGTGTTGGGTGCGACGAGCCGGTGCGACAGCAGGTGCAGCCGCAGGTAGGCGTCCGGGACGGTGGTCGGGGCGGCGTCGAGGTCGATGCTCACCGCGACGGCGCGCAGGATCACCCCCCGGTCGAGGTCGTCGGTCTCGAGCGCCCGCAGCTCCGCGGGCACCGGCTCCCGCGGGTCGAGACCGTCACCCAGCCGCGGCGTCGGGAACCAGGTGTCGAGGACGACCCCCTCGTCGAGGGCTGCCCCCGGCGCGGGGAGGGTCCCGGCGACGACGGTGGCCAGTCCGAGGCCCCAGGCCCGGCGGGGGTCGGTGGAGGATGCGGGCGCGTCGGTCATGAGAGGCAGCCTAGGTGCCCGGCCGACTAGCCTCGTCGTATGCCGCCCCTCCCCACCGTGTCCACCGGGCCCACCGGGCCCGGGGTGTCCAGCGCGTCGCCCCCCGCCCTCGACCTCGGCGCCGATGTCGTCGACCTCACCGCCGCCCTGTGTGACATCCCCTCGGTGAGCCTCGACGAGGCCGCGCTCGCCGATGCGGTCGAGGTCGCCCTGCGGCCCCTGCGTCACCTGGTGGTCTCTCGGCACGGCAACACGGTGGTCGCCCGCACCGAGCTCGGCCGGGCCGAGCGGGTCGTCCTCGCCGGTCACATCGACACCGTGCCGCTCACCGACCCGCCCAACCTGCCGACGCGTCGGCGGGGCGACGAGCTGGTCGGGCGCGGCTCGGTCGACATGAAGGGGGGAGTGGCGGTGCAGCTGCGGCTGGCCCTGCAGCTGACGGAGCCGACGCGTGACGTCACCTACGTCTTCTACGAGGGCGAGGAGATCGACGGGCAGTACAACGGGCTGGCCCACCTGGCTGCCGACGCCCCCGAGCTGCTGCGGGCCGACTTCGCCGTGCTGCTCGAGCCGACCGACGGTGGGGTCGAGGGCGGGTGCAAGGGCACGCTGCGCGTCGACGTGGCCGTCAAGGGCATCGCCGCGCACTCGGCGCGCCCGTGGAACGGCGAGAACGCCATCCACGGCGCCGCCCCGATCCTCGCGCGGCTCGTGGCCTACGACCAGCAGGTCGTCCACGTCGAGGGGCTCTACTACCACGAGGCCCTGCAGGCGGTCGGCATCACCGGTGGCATCGCGGGGAACGTCATCCCCGACCGCTGCGTGGTCACCGTCAACTACCGCTACGCCCCCGACAAGGACGCCGACGAGGCGGTCGCCCACGTGCGCGGGGTGTTCGAGGGCTTCGAGGTCGTCGTCCGCGACAACGCCCCGGGGGCCCGGCCCGGTCTCACCCTCCCCGCGGCCCAGGCCTTCGTCGAGGCCCTCGGCGTGCCCGTGGGGCCGAAGGAGGGGTGGACCGACGTCGCGCGCTTCAGCGCGCTCGGCATCCCGGCGGTCAACTTCGGCCCCGGCGACCCCAACCTCGCGCACACCGACGAGGAACGCGCCCCCGTGCACCAGTACGGCGACTGCGAGCAGGCGCTGCTGCGGTGGCTGCGATGAGCGACCCCGGCGTTCGCGAGCCCCAGCCCGGCGAGCCGCGTACGGAGCGCCGTACCGGCCCGGTGCGCCTGCGGCGCCACCAGGTGCCCGACACGACCACCGACCAGCGGCTGCTCGACAGCGGGCAGTCGGCCGACTGGCTGCACGCCGACCCGTGGCGGGTGATGCGCATCCAGTCGGAGTTCGTCGAGGGGTTCGGCGCGCTGGCCGAGCTCGGGCGGGCCGTCAGCGTCTTCGGGTCGGCCCGCACGCCCCGGGACGACCCGGCCTACGCGCTGGGGATGCAGGTGGGGCGCCTGCTCGTCGAGGCGGGTTACGCCGTGATCACCGGTGGCGGGCCCGGGGCCATGGAGGCGGCCAACAAGGGCGCCTTCGAGGCCGGTGGTACGTCGGTCGGCCTGGGGATCGAGCTGCCGTTCGAGACGGGACTCAACGAGTACGTCGACCTCGGCGTCAACTTCCGCTACTTCTTCGCCCGCAAGACGATGTTCGTCAAGTACTCCCAGGGCTACATCGTCCTGCCGGGCGGGCTCGGCACCCTCGACGAGCTCTTCGAGGCGCTGACGCTGGCCCAGACCGGCAAGGTCACCTCCTTCCCGGTGGTGCTCATGGGGGTCGAGTACTGGTCGGGCCTGCTGGGGTGGCTGCGTGACGTGGCCCTCGCCCGGGGCACGGTCTCGCAGGCCGACCTCGACGAGCTGATCCTCACCGACGACCCGGCCGAGGCCGTCGCGGCGGTGGTCACCAGCGACGAGGGCGCTCGTGGGATCATCGGGTCGTGACCTGGTTCGTCACGACGCTCGCCGTCGTCCTCATCGTCATCACGACCGCCGCCGTGCTGGGTCGGGTCGACGGCTCCCTCGCCGAGCCCACGTCGTCCCTCGCGCACGAGCCGCTGCCGGATGCGCCGCTGACCACGACCGACCTGGACGAGCTGCGCTTCGACACCGCACTGCGCGGCTACCGGATGGGTCAGGTCGACCGGGTCGTCGACCGGCTGCGCCTCGAGATCACCACCCTCGAGCAGGAGGTCGCCGTCCTGCGGGCTCCGGCGAGCGGGGACGAGCAGCCGTCGGCGGGCGACGGAACCGCCGAGGCGGCTCCGTCCACGTACTCGCGGCCCGACGACCGGCAAGACCCCCGACCGGACCAAGGGGACCAACAGCCGGACCAACGCGACCCCCAACCGGCCCGTCGGACGGACGCCCACCAGGAGGAGACCGCATGACCGCCGTCGTCCGCAGGACCGTCGACGCCCCCGTCACCCGGGTGTGGCAGACCGTCACCGACTTCGCTGCCTACGGTCGCTGGATCCCGTTGACGCGGATGCGCACCGACCAGGGTCCGCCCCGGGTGGGCTGGGGCTTCGGGGGGTTCACCGGCCTGGGTCCCGTGGGGTTCCTCGACCCCATGCTCCTGACCGTGTGGGAGCCCCCCGACGACGATGGGAGCCATGCGCGCTTCTGCGTGCGCAAGACCGGTTACGTCCTCACCGGGTGGGCCGAGGTCACCCTCGAGCCGCGTGACGCCGGCACCCGGACCCAGCTGACCTGGTCGGAGGAGATCGTCCCGCGGCCGGTGCAGGTCGGCCGGTTGCTCGCCCGGGTCTCCGACCCGGTCACGGCCCGGTTGTTCGGTCACGCGGTCGACGGCATGGCGACGTCTGCCGTGCAGGCCGGCCGGATCGCTGCGGCCTGAAGCACTGATGAGGGGGATCGGGTGACTGCCGGGGTGGTCGTGGGCGCCGACGGTGTGCCCCGATGCGCCTGGGCGTCCTCCGCGCCCGACTACGTGACCTACCACGACGACGAGTGGGGACAGCCGGTCCACGGCGAGCGGGCCCTCTACGAGCGGCTGACGCTCGAGGCCTTCCAGTCGGGTCTCTCGTGGATCACGGTGCTGCGCAAGCGACCGGCGTTCCGGGCGGCGTTCGCGGGGTTCGACCCCGAGCAGGTGGCCGCCTTCGGCCAGAGTGACCGCGAGCGGCTGATGGCCGACGCCGGCATCGTGCGCAACGCCCGCAAGATCGACGCGGCGGTCGGCAACGCCGCAGCGGTCCTGCGGCTGCGTGACGAGGGCGGGCTCGACGCCCTGGTCTGGTCGCACGCCCCTGCTGTGCACCCGCGGCCCCGTACCCTGCAGGAGGTCGGCGCCACCAGCCCCGAGTCGGTCGCGCTCGCCAGGACGCTCAAGGCCCGCGGCTTCTCCTTCGTCGGACCGACGACGATGTATGCCGCGATGCAGGCCTGCGGTCTGGTCGACGACCACCTCGTCGGCTGCCACCGGGCGGCCGAATGAGCACCAGCGGTCTGACGACCCGCCCAGGGCGGGTCGCCGTGGCGGCGAGCAGGCACCGCTTCCTCCCGACCGTCCTGCTCGCCTACGCCGCGGCCCGCCTCCTCACGGGGGTGCTGCTCGCGGTCGTCGCCCGCCACCAGGTGCCCACCGGCTGGAACGGCCCCGGGACCGACCCGGTCACCTACCTCACCTTCACGGCCCAGTGGGACGGTCAGTGGTACCAGCAGATCGCCGAGCACGGCTACCCCGCAACCCTTCCGGTCGACGGCAGCGGTGTGACGCAGCAGAACCCGTGGGCGTTCTACCCCCTCTTCCCCCTGCTCGCCCGCCTGCTCATGGACGGGCTGGGGCTCAGCTTCTTCGCCGCCGGCTCGACGCTCTCGCTGGTGCTGGGCTTCGTCGCCGCCGCGACGATGGCGGTGCTCCTGCGGGAGCGGCTGGGCGAGCGGGCGGCCCTGCTCGTCGTCGTCGTGTGGGCCTGCTTCCCGGCCTCGGCGGCGCTGCAGGTCGGCTACTCCGAGTCGACGGCGATGGCGCTGCTCACCCTCGTGCTGTTGGCGCTATCCCGTGAGCGCTGGCTCTGGGCCGGTGGTCTCGCTGTGCTCACCGGCCTCGCCCGTCCGATCGCCCTGCCGCTGGCGGTGGTCGTGCTCGTCGCCCTCTGGTTGCGCTGGCGGCGCCGAGAGGCCGAGCCGCTGCGACCGCGCGAGGTCCTGGCCGGCGTCGCGGCCCTCGGCGGCTGCGGGGTCGCGGGCCTGCTCTGGCCGGCCATCGCCTGGTGGGGCACGGGCCGGGCGGACGCCTACACCGACACGATGGGCGCCTGGCGCTCGGGGCACGAGATCCACCCCTTCCGACCCTGGCTCGACATGTCCCGCTACTACTTCGGTCCCACGTGGGGACCGGTGTGGCTCACCACGATCTTCGTGGTGATCGCCGTGATGGTGCTCGGTCCCTGGGCCAGCGCCCTCGGGCCCCAGCTGCGCGCCTGGTCACTGGCCTACCCCGCCTACCTGCTCGTCGTGCTCTACCCCTTCACGTCGATCTTCCGCTACCTCATCCCGCTCTTCCCGCTCGTCGCGGTCATGGTCGGGGTCGGCGGACCGCGACGGCGGTGGGCGGCCGTGGGCGTGCGCTCGGGCGTGGTGCTGGTGGCCTTCGTCGTGGGGCAGTGGTACTGGATCGACGTGCTGTGGCGGTTCGTGCCCCCGTCGGACTACCCCCCGTGACCTGACCCCGGCGGCGGGTGCTCAGACCCCCCGGAAGACCGGCTTCTCCTTGGCCAGGAAGGCGTCGACCGCCGCGAGGTGGTCGGCACTCTGACCGGTCAGCGTCATCAGGTGGGCCTCGTGGTCGAGCGACTCCAGCAGCGGGTGGGCCGCAGCATAGGCGACGGCCCGTCGGATGGAGCCGTAGGCGAGGGTGGGCCCCGCCGCGAGGGTCCGGGCCACCTCGTGGACGCGGGCGGCGAGGTCGGCCGCGGGCACGACCTCGGTGGCCAGGCCGAGGGTCAGGCACTCGGCAGCGGTCACGGTCCGGGGCATGAGGAGCAGCTCCTTGGCCCGGGCCGTTCCCACGAGCCGGGGGAGGGTCCACGACGACCCCGTGTCGCACGAGAGGGCGATGCCAGCGAACGCGGTGTTGAGACCGGCCGTGTCGGCGAGGAACCGCAGGTCGGTGGCCAGGGCCATCGAGGCACCCGCCCCAGCGGCGACGCCGTTCACGGCGGCCAGCACCGGCTTGTTCATCGTGGCGAGGAGCAGGGCGATGGGGTTGTAGTGGTCGAGCACGGTGTCACCGAGCTGGCTGCCTCCGCGCAGCTGCGCCACGTGCTCCTTGAGGTCCTGGCCGACGCAGAAGGCACGGCCGCTGCCGGTGAGCACCACGCACCGTACGGCGGGGTCCTCCGCGGCGTCCGTGAGGGCGGCGAGCAGCTGCTCCTTGAGAGTGAGGTCGAGCGCGTTCATCGCCTCGGGCCGGTTGAGGGTGAGCGTGGTGACACCCTCGTCGTGCTCGACCAGCACCATCTGCCCGTGACCCCCCGGGGCGACCGACGCGCCGGGCCCGCTCTCGTCGGGCTGGTCCGAGGTCGACGTGTCGGCTGTCATCGGTGTTTCCTTCGCGGATCGGCCCGGGGGACGTGTGGGGTGGAGCGCCACCCATCGTGCCTCACCCCACCCTGATTTCGTTGCGCGCAGCACCCTGCGTGATAATGGGTTCTGCCGGAGTCGTCTACAGCGGTGCCCTTGTCGCACGGTCCGGTCATGTCCACAGATCAGGGAAGGGGTGCCCATGGCGGCGATGAAGCCCAGGACCGGAGACGGCCCGCTCGAGGTGACCAAGGAGGGGCGCGGCATCGTGCTCCGCATGCCGCTCGAGGGTGGCGGCCGGCTCGTCGTCGAGATGACCCCGGGCGAGGCGGCCAGCCTGCGCGACGCGATCCAGGGTTGCGACGGAGTCAGCTAGCCACTGGGCCCAGCGGGCCACCACGCACTCCACAGAACCCCCCCGCACCGTCGGTGTCGGGGGGTTCTGGCGTAGGCGCGCAGCCGGTGTGGCGAGGGCCCGTCGCCGCCGGGCCGACGACGTCGTACTGCCGGTGCCGAGGTCGGTGAAAGGCGGCCGGCGTGAAGAAGTCGGGGGCCGGTGCATCCCCGGGTGGCCGTGCCGCGGAAGTGGGGGTGTGGCCAGGCATCGACGCCTGGCCCGTGCATCTCCTCCAGCCCCGAGCCTTAGGAGCACCTCCATGTCCTCCCTGTCCCCCCTGCGCATCCTCGCCGCCGGCGCCCTCGTCGCCACCTCCGCCGGTCTTGCCGCCCCTGCCCACGCGGCCTCGGGTGACGCCTCGGTCTCGATCCTGCACGCTGTTCCGGGGGCGACGGTCGACGTCTACGCCAACGGCAACGCGCTGCTCACCAACTTCAAGCCCGGCACCCTCACCGACCCGGTGATGCTGGCCCCGGGCAGCTACGACCTCAAGGTCGTGGCGGCCGGCGCCGGAGCGTCCGGGACTGCCGTGACCGAGGCCAAGGGCGTGACCGTGCCGGCCAACGCCAACATCACCGTGGTGGCGCACCTGACCGCAGACGGCAAGCCCGTGCTGACCCCCTACGTCAACGACACCTCGGCCGTGCCCGCCGGCCAGGCCCGGCTGACGGTCCGCCACGACGCCGCCGCCCCGGCCGTGGACGTCCGCGCCAACGGGACCCCCGCCCTCAAGGGCCTGGTCAACCCCAAGGAGGCGACGGCCGTCGTCGCTGCCGGCACGATCAAGGCCGACGTCGTGCTGGCCGGCACGAGCACCGTTGCCATCGGCCCGGCCGACCTGCCGCTCAAGGAGGGTGCCAACACCATCGTCTACGCCTGGGGCAGCGCCGCCGACAAGAACCTCAAGCTCGCCGTGCAGACGATCAGCGGCATGCACTCCGCACCCGGTGGGGTCAACGCCGGCACGGGTGGCCAGGCTGCGGCCGGGTCCGACCTGACGCGTGGCCTGCTCATCGGTGGGGCTGCCGTGCTCGCCGGCGGACTGGTGCTCGTGCCCCGTCGTCGCCGCTCCAGCGTCGAGAGCTGAGGTCCGAGCGCTGAGGGTCGAGCAGCACCGATGAGAGATCTCGGCCCCCGAAGGAGGGTGGTCGGCGCCCTGTCGGCCGCCCTCCTCTCGGGGGGTCTGGTGGCCTGCGCCACCAGTGGCACCGGCAGCGTCCGCGTCGGTGGGGACGGCGACCTCCGTGCCCCGAGCCTGTCCCTGCCGGCCACGCCGATACCTGCCGCGGTAGGGGCCACCAGCCCGGCCTCGCCCACGGCGGTACCCAGCACGACGCCTCGTACGACGCCTCTCGGCTCGCCGGCCGCTCATCCGGCCACCGTGGCCCCCCAGGAGGTGGTCGCTCCGACCCGGCTGCTGATCCCCCGGATCGGGCTCAGCATGCCGGTCGACCCGGAGTCCGTCGCTGGCGACGGGCAGATGGGGCTCCCGACCAGCGCCTTCGTCGCCGGCTGGTACCGCTTCGGCCCCGCCCCGGGTGACGCGGCAGGAGCCAGCGTCATCGCGGGACACATCGACACGGCGGCAGAGGGGGTCGGCCCGATGGCCGGGCTCGCGGGACTGCGGACGGGCGACGTCGTCCAGGTCATGTCGGGGTCGGTGCGCCACGACTACCGGGTCCAGTCGGTCGAAGAGGTCCACAAGACCTCGCTCGACCTCGCCGCCCTCTTCACCAGGTCCGGTGCCCCCGTGCTCCACCTCGTCACCTGCGGCGGCCGCTACGACCGCGTGGCCCGCCACTACGAGGACAACATCATCGTCATCGCGACTCCGGTCTCGTAGGATCAGGGGGCTGGGCGGATGGCGGGACGACCTCAGGTGTGGGAGAGCCGCTCCGGTCAGGGCATCATGGAAGACGCCCGGAGACCGGGGAGGGCGACGAGCGCGAGAGAGGCAGTGGTGGAGGCAGCGGAGCGACGTCCGTCGGGGCTGGACGAGCTCGATGACCTCGACGGGGTCAACGGTCCTGACGGGCTCGCGCAGCGGCTGGTCGCGGGCGACCGTGACGCGTTGGAGCAGGCGTACCAGCGGTGGTCGTCGCTGGTCTACACCATCGCCTTGCGTGCCCTCGGTGACCATCACGACGCCGAGGACGTCACCCAGCAGGTCTTCGTCTCGGCCTGGCACAGCCGTCGCACCCTGCGTCCCGCCGACGGGGTCGTGCCGGGATGGCTGGTCGGCATCACGAAGCACCGCATCGCCGACGTGCGCACGCAGCGGTACCGCTCGGTGCGCAACACCACGGCGGCTGCTCGGCTGCTCAGCACCACCGACTCGGTGAGTGACGACGACATCGCCGAACGTCTCCTGCTCGCTCACGAGCTGAAGGCGCTGGGGGAGCCCCGCGGCACGATCGTCCGGCTCGCCGTCGTCGAGCAGCGGCCCGCCCACGAGGTCGCGTCCACCCTCGACCTGCCCCTCGGGACCGTCAAGAGCCATGTGCGCCGCGGTCTCCTCCAGCTCCGCTCACGCCTGAAGGAGGGCTGACATGGACCACTGCGATCCGCAGACCCTCGCCGGTCTCGCCTTGGGCGACGACGACCCGGACGACGCGGCGGTGCGTCACGTCAGCTCCTGCCGGGAGTGCGCCACCGGCGTCGACGAGCTGCGCCGGGTGATCGCGCTGACCCGCTCGCGCGGCAAGGACGCCGCCGACGACGGCTGGCAGCGACCCTCCGACGACGTCTGGGCTCGCATCGAGCGCGAGCTCGATGCGAGCCCGGCTCCCCGTCAGCCGGTGCCCGTGCTGGTGTCGGTGCCGCCCGCTTCCCGCGCCGAGCGGACGCCGCTGCCCGAGGTCGGGTCGATACCCGGCCCGGGTCGTCGGTCGGCTCGCCGGGCCGCCGGCCGCGCGCGGCGGACCACGGTCGCGTGGCTGGCGGCGGCGTGTGCGGCGGGCATCCTCATCGGCGTCGGCGCGGCGTGGTCCTTCTGGCGGGCCCCGTCCACGACGACCGTGGCCAGCGTGCCCCTCGACACGCTCGACACCCTCCAACCGCTGGGCGAGGCAGTGCTGCAGCGCCATGACGGCACGCTCGACCTGCGGATCGCCATGAGCGCGCCAGTCCCGGGCCCGGGCTATCTGGAGGTGTGGCTGCTCAACGCCGACGGCAAGCGGATGGTCGCTCTCGGGGTGATGGGCGCGAGCGCCAGCACGTTCCCGGTCTCGGCTGAGCTCATCGACAAGGGCTACGTCATCGTCGACGTCTCGCGCGAGGAGTTCGACGACAAGCCGCAGCACTCAGGTGACAGCCTGGTGCGGGGTCGTCTGACCGTCTGACCCTCTGAGCTGATGGGCTGGTGGGCTGCTCGCTCGGCGGCTCGCCGTATGGGCGGTGGGTCCCGGCCGGGTGGGTCAGGAGGGGCGCCGGGCCACCGTGACCTGCCAGTCGGCGGCGTCGTACCAGGGCTCGAGCTGCCAGGTGGCGAAACGGTGCTCGGGGACGAGGCCGACCGCCTCAAGATCCCGGTCGAGGTCGTCGACGGTGTAGTCGCGGTCGGTGGCGAAGCCGGCGACGAGACGCCCCCCGGGCCGCAGGAGCCCGTGCAGGGTGCGCAGCACCTCGCTCTCGGTCCCAGGGGCCACGAAGACCAGGACGTTGCCGGGGAGGGCCACGACGTCGAAGGGGTCGCCGAAGCCCTCGTCAGCAAGCACCTCCGGGTCGAGGTCGAGCAGGTCGCAGGTCAGGTACGGCACGCCGAGGTACCGCGCCCGGGCGCGCTCCACGAGCCCCGCGTCGCGGTCCACTCCCAGCGCGAGGTGCCCCATCCGGGTCAGGGCCGCGGCGACGCGGCCGGTGCCCGCTCCGGCGTCGAGGATGCGGGAGCCTCGGGCGGTCAGCGCGTCGATGAAACGCGCCTCACCGTCGAGGTCCTCACCGGTGTCGGCGAGGTGGTCGAAGCGGGTGACGTACCCCTGCCACGCCTCACCGGTCATCTCCTGCTCCCAGCGGGTGGCCGGCGACCCGGTCACGCCGGATGGACGCCCGTGGCGGTGGTGGACCACCCCGGTCAGCGCTTCACCGCGACGAGCAGGCCGTCGCCCACCGGGAGCATGGTGGTGGCGAACCGTACGTCGTCGCGCAGACCCTTGCCGAGGTCGCGCAGGGTGCGGGTCACCTCGTCACGCGCCGTCGGGTCGGCGACGTGGTCCTTCCACAGCATGTTGTCGACGACCATCACGCCACCGGAGCGCAGCAGCCGGGTGGCCTGCACGACGTAGTCGGGGTACTCGGTCTTCTCGCCGTCGACGAGCACGAGGTCGTAGGCGCCGTCGGTCATCCGGTCGAGCACCTCGAGGGCCCGACCGTGGATGACGCGGGTGCGCTGGTGGGCCACGCCCGCGGCGGAGAAGGCCTCCCGGGCGGCGCGCTGGTGCTCGGCGTCGATGTCGATGGTGGTGAGGATGCCGTCCGAGGGCATTCCGTCGAGCAGCCACAGCCCGGACACGCCGGCTCCGGTGCCGATCTCGACGACCGCGCGGGCGGCGCTCGCGGCGGCGACCATGCGCAGCGCGGCGCCGACGCCGACACCGACCGGGGTGCACCCCAGCTCCTCGCCGCGCCGTCTCGCTGCCTGCACCACCTCGTTCTCCAGGACGAAGTCCTCGGCGTAGGCCCAGCTGGCAGGCTTTTGTGCACTCATGTCCCCGACCCTACTGTCACCACCCCTGCCGTCGGTGGCCCGCGGGGGCCACCGGGTGTCCGGGGTGTCGCGGTCGCGGGCGGTCGTCCGCGCGGCAGAGGGCGGCCGACCCTGGGGGCCGAGGGGGAAGGCAGGGGGAAGGCAGGGGGTCACTCAGGGTCGTCCCCGATGGATAGCGGACCCACAGGTTGGGCACAGTGGTCTCGTCGGTACTGGGGGAACTCTGGACTGACGAAGCCGGTTGGACCGGACGAACGCCCTGCGAAAGGCCTAGGCACGTGACTGACACCCTGCCCGACACGACGGGCTCTGCCACGACTGCGTGGACCCCGCCCACCTGGGAGGAGATCGTCACTCAGCACTCGGCACGGGTCTACCGTCTTGCCTACCGCCTCACCGGCAACCCGTACGACGCCGAGGACCTCACCCACGACGTCTTCATCCGCGTGTTCCGCTCACTGAGCTCCTACACCCCTGGCACGTTCGAGGGCTGGCTCCACCGCATCACCACCAACGTGTTCCTCGATCGCATGCGGCGCAAGCAGCGCATCCGGTTCGACGCCCTGCCCGAGGACGCCGCGGGGCGGATGGCCACGAAGGAGCGCGGTCCCGAGCAGGCCTACGAGGAGACCCACTTCGACGACGACGTGCAACGCGCCCTGGACGCCCTGTCACCCGACTTCCGTGCCGCCGTGGTCCTCTGCGACATCGAGGGCCTGTCGTATGAAGAGATCGCCACGACGCTCGGCATCAAGCTCGGCACCGTACGCTCACGCATCCACCGCGGACG
>JBBRNQ010000051.1:0-28522 GCA_038230235.1 Actinomycetales bacterium | reverse complement strand
TTCGGCTTCCGCGCGGGGGAGGAGACGGGGGCCGAGGCCGAGCACATCGCCCGCGCCTTCGTCGTCTGCCGCGAGGTCTTCGACCTCACGTCGTGGGTGACGGCCGTCGAGGCCCTCGACAACCAGGTGCCCACCGCTGTGCAGACCGCGCTCTACCTCGAGTTCCGCCGGCTGCTCGACCGGGCCTCCCGCTGGTTCCTCACCACCCGGGCGGGCACCATCGACGTCGGCGCCGAGGTCGAGCGCTTCGCCGGGCCGGTGGCGCAGTTCGCCCCGCAGATCCACGAGCTGCTGCAGGGCGACGAGCGTGAGCGCCTGACGGCCCGGGCCGCCCAGCTGGAGGAGCTGGGAGCCCCCCCGCACCTCGCGCTGCGGGCGGCCGGGCTGCTCGACCTCTTCTCGCTGCTCGACGTCGTCGAGATCGCGCACGACACCACCCTCTCGCCGCAGGAGGTCGTGGGGGTCTACTACCACTGCTCCGAGCGGCTCGGCATCGACGGGATGCTCACCCGCGTCTCGCGGTTGCCGCGCGACGACCGGTGGGACGCCCTTGCCCGAGGCGCGATGCGCGACGACCTGTATGCCGTCCTCGACTCGCTCACCCGGGCGGTGCTGGCCGCGAGCGAGGCGGATGCCGACGACGAGCCGGGGAGCCGGTTCGAGCGGTGGGCGGAGGCCAACCACGAGGCGCTCACCCGCGCCCGCACGGCACTGACGGGGATCGAGCGGCTCGACACAGCGGGGATCGCGGCCCTGTCGGTCGCGCTGCGCACGTTGCGCTCGGTGCTTCGCAGTGCGGGGCAGCACCGGTGACGGCGGCACTCACAGCGGCACCGACGGCGGCACCCACGGCGGCACCCACGCCGCGCGCGGACGCGCGCGCGGCCTCGGACTAGGCCGGACTAGGCTCCGCCCGTGCCCACGCTCGCCGAGCTCCTCCATGAGCACTCGACGCTCGAGGTCGCCGACGTCGAGTGGCTGCACCTGCTCGTCGGTGACTGGCAGCTGCTGTCCGACCTCTCCTTCGCCGACCTCGTGCTGTGGGTGCGCTCGTCGCGGGTGCAGTGGCACGCCGTGGCCCACATCCGGCCCACGACCGGCCAGATGGTCTTCTACGAGGACCAGGTCGGCACCTTCGCCAGCAAGGCCCGCGGGGACACGCTCGAGCAGGCGTTCGCCGAGCGCCGGATCGTGCGTGAGCGCGACACCGAGTGGCGTGACGACCTCCCGGTGCGCGAGGAGGCGATCCCGGTGGTGCGGCGGGGCCGGTCGGTGGCGGTCATCAGCCGCCACACCAACCTGTCGATGATGCGCACCCCGAGCCGTCTCGAGCTGACCTACCTCGCCACCGCCGACGCGTTGTCGAGGATGATCGCGGGCGGCGAGTTCCCGCACCTGGCCGCACCGACGGGGCTGCGCCGCGGTGCTCCGCGCGTGGGTGACGGGGTGGTGCGGCTCGATGTCGAGGGGGTCGTGTCCTATGCGAGTCCTAACGCCGTCTCGGCCATCCACCGGCTGGGGTACGTCGGAGACGTCATCGGCGAGTCGCTGAGCCGCATCGTCACCTCGGTGCTGCGCGACAGCTCACCGGTCGACGAGGGGTTGCCACTGGTGCTCACGGGGCGTCAGCCGTGGCGCACCGAGGTCGTGGGGCGAGGCGCGGTGATCTCGATGCGGGCCATCCCGCTCACCGAGGTGGGTCAGCGCTTTGGGGCCCTGCTGCTCGTGCGCGACGTCAGCGAGCTGCGCCGACGCGAGCAGGAGCTGCTCACGAAGGACGCCACGATCCGCGAGATCCACCACCGGGTCAAGAACAACCTGCAGTCGGTCGCTGCCCTGCTGCGGCTGCAGGCACGTCGGACGGCCGACCCCAGCGGGCAGGCAGCGCTGCACGAGGCCGTGCGTCGGGTCGGCACCATCGCCCTCGTGCACGAGACCCTGAGCCAGGGGTTCGACGAGACGGTCGACTTCGACGACATCGCCGAGCGCTGCTTCCGGGCCGTGGTCGAGGTGGCGGCCTACGACAAGCCGATCAAGCGCGAGCGCACGGGCGAGCCCTGGGGCCGGCTGCGCGCCGAGGACGCGACGTCGCTCGCGATGATCCTCAGCGAGCTCGTGCAGAACGCCATCGAGCACGGCCTGGCCGAGACCGGAGGGACGGTGTCGATCGACATCGGCCGTGAGACCGGGTCCGACGGGTCGGAGGTGCTGCGGGTGTGCATCGCCGACGACGGAGCGGGCATCCCCGTGGGGGGGCGTCGGCCCGGGTCGGGACTGGGCACCCAGATCGTGCAGTCGCTCGTGCAGGACCTGCGTGGGCGCATCACCTGGAGGGACGGCGACCCCCGCGGGACCGTGGTGGAGTTCACGGCCGTGTTGCGGTCGCTGCCTGGTGACGGCTCTGCGACCAGCTCGACCGACTCCCGGACCATCGTCCCGCGATGACGTCAGTGGGCCCCCCGCCCACCCTCACGCCACCCGGGACGGCGCGTCGTCAGCCCGCGCGGCGGGCCCGCGCGTTGCGTCGCTTCAGGGCGCGTCGCTCGTCCTCGGACAGCCCGCCCCACACACCCGCGTCCTGACCGGACTCGAGAGCCCACTTCAGACAGGTGTCGACCACGTCACACCGGCGGCACACCACCTTGGCCTCCTCGATCTGCAGGATCGCCGGCCCGGTGTTCCCGATGGGGAAGAAGAGCTCAGGATCCTCGTCGAGGCAGGCAGCGCGGTCGCGCCAATCCATGGTGATGGTGCTCCTTGTCGTCCGGGGTAGGGGGTTCGCGGTCGACGAAGTCGATCGGACCGGTGTCGGGAGCCCACGGGTGCGGCCCTGATGGGGAGTGTTCGGTCGGGTGTATGTCGTTGCGCTCATGTGTATTTCGTCAAGGTTTCGTCTCGTTCGCAGGCTTCCGTCATGGACATGACCTGCTGTTATCGGGGGGAATGTGCGGGCACGGACAGCGCGCCGCCGCGGGCCGTGGGGCGCGCCAGCACGACGTCGTCGTCGGTCTTGCGTCGACCTCTGAAGGGGCAACGACAAGTGGGCGGCCGGTGTTCCGGGCCAGCGACCATGATCTCCTGTTCACCTACGTTACACAAGTGTTTCACGATCGAAACGTGTCTCGTCTAACGAGACATCGTCGCTGAAGCGACCTGTCCGGGAGTGGCGGGCTGCCACTACCTTCCTGTCTACTGGGGGATTTCTCCGAATGAAGTGACCAACGTCCTCCCATGCCCTGTCAACGCCATTCGTCGTACCCAGGGAGGCTCTTCGTCAACTGGGGGAGCCAGTGGCCCCAGCTCCGCACTCGCGGCAGGGTCGAGCCCGGTCCACGAGCGCAGGGACGCCGGAGGGAAGAGACCGGGCGAGGTCGGCGTGGGTAGTGTCGACGGTGTGACCCCCGCCAGGATGACCGTGTGCCTGCTCACCGGCCTGGAGGCGGTGGCCGTCGCGGCGGTGGCCGTGTTCTACGTGGTCGAGCTGGGGCGCGGCGCCGGGGCCGACGAGGCTGGGGTGATCTCCTCGGTCGTCCTGTTCGTCGTCGTGGCCATAGCCCTGGCGGCCATGGCTGCGGGCTGGTGGCAGCGAGCGGCGTGGCCGCGTACGGCGACGATCGTCTGGAACCTCGTCCTCGTGCCGGTCGCGGTCGACCAGGGCAAGGCCGGCAACACGCTGCTTGCCGCCGGGCTCGGGGTCGTCGTCGTCGTGGCGGTCGGGAGTGCGCTGTCGGTCCCCGGCCGATCGGACCACGGCCCGGACGGTCACGGCGCCGACGATCGCGGGGGCGACGCGGTCCTGTGAGACGTTTACCCCGGCAGTCAGGTCAGTGGCCCCGGGAGACGACCTCGCGGATCCTCGTCGACGCCTCGGACAGGATGGCGAGCACCTCGCTGATCTGACCGGGAGTCAGACCCCGGGTGCCCCACCCACCCCGTGCCTGCGAGTGCACGTCAGCCATCGCCCGTTCGAGGTCGGGCCACCCACCCGACCCCTTGGCGGACCAGTCGGACGGGCCGGTCGCTCCGGGAGGGCCCGACGCCCCGAACGGGCCGGTCGGGCCCGGGGGTGCGCTCGGCGGGGTGCCCGGGGGGGTGCCCGGTGCGGTGCTGGTCGGGCCGGACGCCGACGACGAGGCGGCGCGGCCGGCCGGTCTGGCGCCGGCGCGGGCGGCGCGGGCCGCAGCCTTGAGCTCGGCCCTCAGGTCGGCGGTCTGGCCCTGCACCCGGTCACGGACCTCCTGGGCGAGCTCGCGGACGCTCCGCTCGAGGTCGTCGTGCAGGTCGGCGAGGTCGCCACGGCGGGCGGCGACCTCGGCCCGGCCTGCCTCGGTGATGCGGTACGTCGCCTTGCGGCCCTCGTCGGTGCGGGCTACCAGGCCCTCCTGCTCGAGCTTGGCCAGACGGGGGTACACGGTGCCGGCGCTGGGGGTGTAGAGCCCGTTGAAGCGCTGCTCGAGGTCCTGGATGACCTCGTACCCGTAGCGAGGCCCCTGCTCCAGCAGGTCCAGCAGGTAGAGGCGCAGCTGACCG
This sequence comes from Actinomycetales bacterium, assembly GCA_038230235.1. Taxonomy (GTDB): domain Bacteria; phylum Actinomycetota; class Actinomycetes; order Actinomycetales; family Dermatophilaceae; genus Lapillicoccus. The sequence goes on along the minus strand of JBBRNQ010000051.1, from coordinate 23,992 downwards.
TGGGCGAAGACCGGGCTCATACCGGCTCTCCCGGCTCTCCCGGCTTCGGGAACCCCGCCTCCCACTCCTCACGGCCCGACCCCCTCCAGGGGTCATGGGGGCTCCAGGGGTCATCGGGGCCGCGCCCCCCGGGGTGGTCCTGAGGGTGCCCAGCAGGACCGGTGGGCCAGGTGGTGGCGGGGCCGGTCGGGCCGGTGGGCCCCGCGGGAGGGCCGGTGGGGCCGGCAGGCCCTGCGGGAGCGTCCTGCGGGGTCGGGGCGCTGCGGTCGGCGGGGCTCGGCGTGTCGCGTGGCGTCGTGCTCAGCACCACGAGGTCACCCGAGACGGCGTGCGCCCTGATGCGCAGGGCGCCGTCGCCGTCCCGCAGCTGCCCGCCGCCCCGCCCGCGCCCGTGGCCGCCGCCGCCCGTGACCGTCGTGCCGTCGACCACGACCTGACCGGAGGCGGTGGTCGCCTCGACGTCGAAGCCCTGCAGCGGCGCCCGCAGCGTGATGTCACCCGAGACGCTGTTCGACGACAGGTCGCACGTCCCCGTCGTGAGGTCGAGCGCGATGTCGCCGCTCACGGTGTTGATCCGCACGCACGGGAGGTCGCTGGCCTGGACCGTCACCCCACCCGAGATGGCGTTGACCTTGAGCGTCCCCTCGAGCTGGTCGCACTCGACGTCGCCGCTCACCGTGTTGAGGTCGAGGTCTCCCTGCAGGTCGCTCAGGGTCATCGCACCCGAGACCGTGTTGGCCCGGACGTGGCCTCTCAGCCCGGAGAGCAGTGCCGCCGCGCCTACGGTGCTCACGCTGGTGTCGGTGGACGCCGGGACCGAGATGCTGAGGGCCACGCTGTTGTGGCTGAAGCTCTCGACGGTGCGGCGGATCATCTGGAGCAGGTTGGGGTCGCCGTCCTTGCCGTGGGTCACCGACAACGTGGAGCCGTCCCAGCGCACCTGCACCGGTAGCCCGGTGACCGAGGTGACCTCCACCCGGGCGGTCGGGGAGTCGTCGTGGGTCACGACGTCGACCCGGCCCCCGACCACGACCACTCGCAGGGACGCCACCCGCTCACCCTCGCCTCCGACGTCGAGCACCCGGGGGGCGTCGAGGGTCCACTCCTGCCGCGGTGCCCCCTCGGGGCCTTTCGTGGGTCCTGTCCGGTCCTGGCTCATGACTGTCGCTCCCGTCCACGCCGGCCGGGGCCGAACGCGATATGTCGTGTGTCCACTCACGTTATATCGCGTTGCCCCTCTCGGCAAGACCCGACGGCGACGACCTCCCGGCCACCGACGTGGACGGCGAGGGCGTCAGACCGCCGTGATCTGCAGCCAGTCGTACCAGCCGTTGTGCAGCACCAGCCAGGCGATCAGGCCGTAGCCGGCCTGCCCCGGGTGCACCCCGTCAGGTGAAGCCGCCAGGTCGGCCACCCACTGCTCGTGGGCCACGAGCGGGCGGAAGCAGTCGACGTAGGTGATGCCCCGACGCCCGCAGACGTCGGCCTGCACCTCGGCCAGGGCGGCGATGCGGGAGCTGAGCTCGGGGTCGCGGCTGGGCGGGAGCCCGACGACGAACGTCGCGATGCCCAGGGAGCTCGCCTCGTCGAGGATGTTGGCGAGGTTGAGCCGCGACCGCGCCACGGTGAGGTCGGCCGCGATGTCGTTCGCCCCGACGGAGAGCACCATCCGACGCTCGGTGCGTCCTTCCCAGCGCGGCTCGCACTCGCGCCGCCAGCGCTCCATCACCCCGGCCGAGGTGTCGCCGCGCACCCCGAGGTTGTAGGCCGTGAGGTCGAGGTCGGGGTGCTGCGAGCGGCTCACCACGCGCCCCACCCACCCCAGGCCCTTCGGGTCGCCGTACCCCGCCATCATCGAGGCTCCGACGAAGCACATCCCCACGTCGCGCCGCCCCTCGGTGACGACGAGCTGGGCGCTGGCGTGGAACGCCGGTGCCTGCTGGTCGGAGGGGCCGGGGACGGGGACGCCGGACCTGTCGGCCGCCGGTCCGCTGGGGGGGTTCACGCGGGTCCTTCCGTGTCATCGGGTGGTGCCTGGTCTCACTGGGTGGTGCAGCGTGCCGGGGCGTGCTGGGGAGCTGTGTCTCACTCGTCGTCATCCAGCCGGGCGAGCCAGGTGGCCAGGCGCTCGACCGGCGTCTCGAACTCGGGGTGCAGGTCGACGAAGGTGCGCAGCTGCTCGGCCAGCCAGTCGATGCTCACCTGCTCCTCGCCGCGGCGGTTCGACAGCTCCTCGATGCCCCGGTCGGTGAAGTACACGAGAGCGAGGCTATCGCGAGACCCGCACCGATCCCGATCAACTCGGGCGACGCCCGGGGCGTGGGCCCGGGCGTCGTCGGTGGCACGAGGTGACAGAGCGGCGGACCCGCGCGGGTCTCGCGCCCTCAGCGGTCGAACGCCGCGGCGACGAGGGCCTTCTGCTCGACGTCGTGCGCGTGGTGCGAGCCCGTGGCCGGCGAGGCCGAGGCCTTGCGCGCGACGACGCGCAGGGGACGGTTCTGCCCGTGCAGGGCCAGCGCCTCGGGCAGGTTGAGGGCCATGAACGGCCACGCCCCCTGGTTCTTCGGCTCCTCCTGGACCCAGACGACCTCGGCGTCGGGGTAGCGGCTCAGCTGCTCGGCCACCTCGGCGCCCGGCACGGGGTGCAGCTGCTCGACGTGGAGGATGGCGGTCGTGCCGTCCTCGCGCCGGGCGCGCTCGGCCTCGAGGTCCCAGGCGACCTTGCCCGTGGCCAGGATGACGCGGGTCACCGCGGTGGGGTCGAGGTCGGCCCGGTCGGCCAGCACCGGCTGGAAGGTCGAGTCGGTGAAGTCGGCGACGCTGCTGGTGGCGGCCTTGAGGCGGAGCATCGACTTCGGGGTGAAGACGATGAGGGGGCGTCGCGGGCGCGAGTAGGCCTGTCGGCGCAGCAGGTGGAAGTACGACGCCGGGGTCGTCGGAAAGGCGACGGTCATGTTGTCCTCGGCGCACATGGCGAGGAAGCGTTCGATGCGGGCCGACGAGTGGTCGGGTCCCTGGCCCTCGTACCCGTGCGGGAGCAGCAGGACGACCGACGAGTGCTGGCCCCACTTCTGCTCCGACGAGCTGATGTACTCGTCGATGATGGTCTGGGCGCCGCCGGCGAAGTCGCCGAACTGCGCCTCCCACAGCACGAGCGCGTCGGGGCGCTCGACCGAGTAGCCGTACTCGAAGCCCATCGCCGCGTACTCACTGAGCAGGGAGTCGTAGACCCAGAAACGGGCCTGGCCCTCGCCGAGGTAGAGCAGCGGCGTCCACTCCTCCGCGTTGGTCTTGTCGATGAGGACGGCGTGCCGCTGCACGAAGGTGCCGCGGCGGCTGTCCTGACCCGCGAGCCGCACCGGGGTGCCCTCCTTGAGGAGGGAGCCGAAGGCGAGCAGCTCGCTCATGGCCCAGTCGATCCCGCCGTCGCGGACCATTCCGGCCCGCTTCTCGAGCAGCTGTCGCAGCTTGGGGTGGACGGTGAAGCCCTCGGGGATGTTGACGAACGCCTCACCGATGTGACTGAGGTCGCCCACCGTCACCGGTGCGACGCTCGGCGACGAGGGCGCGTCGTCGGACGCCTGGGCGGCTGGCTTCTCGAGACCGCTCTCGCGCTGGCCGCCGGTCTTCGGGGACGAGGAGCTGATCGCCTCCTTGGTCTCGACGAAGACGCGCTCCAGCTGCTGCTGGTAGTCACGCAGGGCGGCGTCGACGTCGTCGCCCGAGATGTCACCGCGCCCGATGAGCGCCTCGGTGTAGAGCTTGCGGACCGAGCGCTTGGCCTCGATGAGGTTGTACATCAACGGCTGGGTCATCGAGGGGTCGTCACCTTCGTTGTGACCGCGTCGGCGGTAGCACACCATGTCGATGACGACGTCCTTGTTGAACGCCTGGCGGTACTCGTAGGCCAGCTCGGCGACCCGCACGCAGGCCTCGGGGTCGTCTCCGTTGACGTGGAAGATCGGGGCCTGGATCATGCGCGCGACGTCGGTGCAGTAGACCGACGAGCGCGAGGAGGAGGGCGAGGTGGTGAAGCCGACCTGGTTGTTGACGATGACGTGGATGGTGCCGCCGGTGCGGTAGCCGCGCAGCTCCGAGAGGTTGAGGGTCTCGGCGACGACTCCCTGGCCCGCGAACGCCGCGTCCCCGTGCATCAGGAGCGGCAGGACGGTGAACGCCTCGCCGGCGAGGTTGAGCCGGTCCTGCTTGGCCCGCACGATGCCCTCGAGCACAGGGTCGACCGTCTCGAGGTGCGACGGGTTCGCGGCCAGGTAGATCTTCGTCGACGAACCGTCCTCGGCCACGAACTCGCCCTCGGTGCCGAGGTGGTACTTCACGTCGCCGGAGCCCTGCACCGACTTGCGGTCCTGCTGGTCCTCGAACTCACGGAAGATCTGGCTGTAGGACTTGCCCGCGATGTTGGCGAGCACGTTGAGCCGGCCGCGGTGAGGCATCCCGATGCACACCTCGTCGAGGCCGTCGGCCGCCGCGCGGCACAGCACGCGGTCGAGCAGCGCGATGGCCGACTCGCCACCCTCGAGCGAGAAGCGCTTCTGGCCGACGAACTTGGTCTGCAGGAAGGTCTCGAAGGCCTCGGCGGAGTTGAGGCGCCGCAGGATGCGCATCTGCTCGTCGCGTGAGGTCTTGGCGTAGGGCACCTCGACCTTGTCCTGGATCCACTTGCGCTGCACGGGGTCCTGGATGTGCATGTACTCGATGCCGACGGTGCGGCAGTAGGAGTCGCGCAGGATGCCGAGGATGCGTCGCAGCTTGAGGAACGGCTCGCCGCCGAACCCGCCCGTGGCGAAGGAGCGCTCGAGGTCCCACATGGTCAGGCCGTGGTTGGTCACGTCGAGGTCGGCGTGACGCCGCTGGCGGTACTCGAGCGGGTCGGTGTCGGCCATCAGGTGCCCGCGCACGCGGTAGGCGTGGATGAGCTCCTGGACGCGCGCGACCTTGTTGATGTCGTCGTCGTGGCTGGTGGAGATGTCCTGCACCCAGCGCACGGGCTCGTAGGGGATGCGCAGCGACTCGAAGATGTCGTCGTAGAAGCCCTCGGCCCCGAGCAGCAGCTGGGTGAGGATCCGCAGGAAGTCACCGCTCTGGGCGCCCTGGATGATGCGGTGGTCGTAGGTGCTCGTGAGGGTCAGGATCTTGCTCACGGCGTTGCGGTTGAGCGTCTCGGTGCTCGCGCCCTGCCACTCGGCGGGGTAGTCGAGCGCCCCGACGCCGACGATGGTGCCCTGGCCGTCCATCAGCCGAGGCACCGAGTGAACGGTGCCGATCGTGCCGGGGTTGGTGAGCGAGAGGGTGGTGCCCGCGAAGTCCTCCACGGTGAGCTTGTTGTGGCGCGCCTTGGCGACGATGTCCTCGTAGGCGGTCCAGAAGTGCACGAAGTCCATCTCGTCGCACGACTTGATGCTCGGCACCAGCAGCGCGCGGCTCCCGTCGGGCTTGGAGACGTCGATGGCCAGCCCGAGGTTGACGTGGGCCGGCTTGACCATGACGGGCTTGCCGTCGCGCAGGCCGAACCCGTTGTTCATCTCGGGCATCTTGGCCACGGCGCGCACGATGGCGTAGCCGATGATGTGGGTGAACGACACCTTGCCGCCGCGCGAGCGGGCGAGGTGGTTGTTGATGACGACGCGGTTGTCGATGAGGAGCTTGGCCGGTACGGCGCGCACGCTGGTCGCCGTCGGCACGTGGAGCGAGGACTCCATGTTGGTGACGACCCGGGCGGCGGGACCGCGCAGCGGGGTGGTCTCGGCGTCGGTGACGGGCCCGGTGTTCCTGACGGCGGGGATGTCGCGCGGCTTGGGGGGCATGCGGGGCGCGGTGGGCTGCTCCGGGCTGTCCTGCTTCGCCTCGGTCGCTGCCGGGGCGTCGCCCGACGGGGCGGCGTTGGGCGGGGTCACGGGCTGGGCGGGCGAGGGCACGCGCGGCGTGGCGACCGGCGGCGCGGTGCTCACGACGGCTGCGGCCTTCGCTCCCGTGGTGGTGGTGGGTGCGGTGGCTGCCCTGTGGGTCGCTGACCCGTTGGGCGCGGCTCCGTTGGCCGCTGCTGCGTGAGCCGCTGCTCCGTGGTGCGCTGCTGATCCGTTGGACGCTGTTCCGTTCGACGCGGGCCCGTCGGACGTGGACCCGTTGGCGGCGGCCCCGTTGCCGTTCACGGGGTGGGCGTCGAAGTAGGACTTCCAGGCTGGGTCGACCGACGCGGGATCGTCGACGTACAGCTGGTACATCTCGTCCGCTAGCCACTCGTTGGGACCGAAGTCCGCAAGGTTGGCGCTGGAGCGGGACTGGTCAGGCACGGCGGATACGCCTCTTTCGTGAGCGTCGACAACAGCGGCCGCGTCCTACGATCGAGCTTGAGGTGCTTGAGGTGACTTCGGTGCCGGACGCAACACGGACACGTCCAGCGTAGACCTCACCCCGCGCCGCTGGGACCACCCCCTGTGTGCGCTCAGGCACCTTCGAGCCGTCCGGTCGGTTTCTGCCGCCGGACGGCTCGAGGACGGTCCCCGAAGGAACGATCAGCTGATGTCGCGTCGCACCGTGAGCGCGCTGCCCACTCCGGCCATGACGGCTGCATACGCCGCGAGCACCAGGGCGCCGGCCCACCACGAGAGCACCGTGGTGTCACTGGCGGCGCCGCCGCCGAAGCCGGCCCCGCCACCGGTGCCGAGCATGGCGCTCGTGGCCTGGCTGGGGAAGTACGGCGAGATGTCGCGACCCCAGCTGGCCAGGGAGAGGACCCCTCCGAGGATGGGCTCGACGATCCAGGCCACCCCGATCGAGATCAGCAGCGCGGCGACCTGGTTGGGGATGAGGATGCCCGCGCCGAGCCCGATGAGCGCCCAGAGACCGAGGACCAGCAGGGCGAGAGCCAGGGTGCGCCAGATGCTGCCGTCCGCGAAGGGGTGGTGGCCCTTGCTCGTCAGCACGGCCGTGCCGATGCCGACGGAGGCGACCAGCGACAGCACGCCGTACATGGCCCCGATGACCAGCAGGGAGACCACCTTCGCGCCCATCACCTCCAGCCGCTTGGGCGTCGAGAGGAAGGTCGAGGTGATGGTCTTGTGCCGGTACTCGGACCCGATGGTCATGACCCCGATGGCCAGCGTCAGCAGGTAGACCAGCCCGATGCCGCCGGTGAAGACGGTGCTGGTGAGCTGGAGCTCGCTCTGCGTGACGCCGTCCGTGCCGGAGACGCTGGTGAGCACCAGGCCGAAGAGCAGCGCCAGGCCGCCGCCGGCGAGGAAGATGGCGATGCCCATGCCCCACCACAGCCTCGTGGTGAAGAACTTGCGGAGCTCGGACTTCACGGCGCCGGTCATCGGGCATCTCCTGGGGCGGTCGCCGGGGCGGCGAGGTTGCGGTTCTGGGCGTCGGGGTGGGCGGTGAGACGGAAGTAGAGCGACTCGAGGTCGGTCTCGAGCAGGCGCAGCTCGTGCAGCGGCACCCCGGCCGCGAAGGCCACCTCGCCCACCCTGGCCACGTCCTCCGTGGCGAGCCGCATGAGGTCGGGTGGGTCGCCGGGAGTGGGCGGTGCGCCCGCCAGGCCGGCCGACCGGACCGCTGCGGCCAGCTCGCCCAGGCGCGGCGAGCGGACGACGACCGTCGCGTCACCGCGCAGGGTCTCGATCGGGCCCTGCGCGACACTGCGTCCGTTGGCGATGATCACGACGTCGTCCACCGTCTGCGAGACCTCCTGCAGCAGGTGGCTCGAGACGAGGATGGTCTTGCCCTGGCTCGACAGGTGGCGCAGGAAGCCGCGCAGCCAGCGGATGCCCTCGGGGTCGAGGCCGTTGGTCGGCTCGTCGAGGATGAGCACGCGGGGGTCGCCCAGCAGGGCGGCGGCCAGGCCCAGTCGCTGCCGCATGCCCATCGAGTAGCCGCCGGCCCGCTTGCGGGCGGCGGCAGGGATCCCGACGAGCTCGAGCAGCTCGTCGGCCCGGCCGAGCGGGATCCCCGAGGCGTCCGCCAGCACCCGCAGGTGGTCACGGCCGCTGCGTCCGGGGTGGAAGCTCGTCGACTCGAGGGCCGAGCCGACCTCGGTGAGGGGCAGCCGGATGTCGTGGTAGCGCCGACCGTCGATGGTCGCCGTGCCGGAGCTGGGGCTGATCAGGCCCAGCAGCATCCGCAGCGTCGTGGTCTTGCCGGCGCCGTTCGGGCCGAGGAAGCCGGTGATCCGCCCCGGCTCGACGGTGAAGTCGAGGTGGTCGACGGCGAGGAAGGACCCGAAGTGCTTGCTCAGGCCCCGCACCTCGATCCGGGCGCCGTGCGGGTCGCGCTGGGTGGTCGAGGGAGGATCCTGCACTCTGGCTGACTGCGTCATGGGCCCCATCCCACCACGCAGCGGTGGGGGACAGATCCCTCCGAGGGGGGAGATCAGGGACGACTCGGGGTCTGACCCGGGGATCCCCGTAGGATGGAGGCACTATGACGCAGTGGCTGCTCGTGCTCGCCGCGATCGCACTCACCGCGGGCACCTCCTTGTTCGTGGCCGCCGAGTTCAGCCTCGTGGCCCTCGACCGCCCGACGGTGCAGCAGGCGGTCGACGAGGGCGACAGTCGGGCCCGGCTGGTGCTCGGCTCGATCAAGGAGCTCTCGACCCAGCTCTCGGCCGCCCAGGTCGGCATCACGCTGACGACCCTGATCGTCGGCTACCTCGCCGAGCCCTCGGTGGGGGCGCTCCTCGAGACCCCGCTGACCGCGCTCGGGCTCTCGGGCTCCGCGGCCACCTCGGTCGCGACGACGGTGGCCCTGGTCGCGGTCACGGTCTTCTCGATGGTCTTCGGTGAGCTGCTCCCGCAGTTTCTCGGCATCTCGGCGCCCCTGGCCACCGCCAAGGTGGTCGCGTTCCCGGTGCGCGCCTTCGCTGTGGTCGTGCACCCGCTCGTCGTCGTGCTCAACGGCTCTGCCAACCGCTTCCTCCGCGTGCTCGGCATCACGCCCCAGGAGGAGCTCTCCGGGGCCCGGACCCCGCAGGAGCTGGCCAGCCTGGTCCGCCGGTCCGCCCTGCAGGGGACGCTGGAGCAGACGACCGCGCGGATGCTGACCCGCAGCCTCGACTTCGGCGACCGCACGGCGTCCGACGTCATGACCCCGCGCGTGCGGGCGGTGGCCGTGGAGCGCACGGCCAGCGCCGAGGACGTGCTGCTCCTCGCCCGACAGACCGGCTTCAGCCGCTTCCCCGTCACGGGTGACGGGGGGTGGGACGACATCGACGGCATCGTCCACGTCAAGAAGGCCATCGCCGTGCCCCAGGAGCGCCGCTCCGACGTGCCGGTCAGCGCTCTCATGGTGGCGCAGGTGCTCGTGCCCGAGACCATCCGTCTCGACCCCCTCCTGCTCCAGCTGCGGGCGGCGGGTCTGCAGATGGCCATCGTCGTCGACGAGTACGGCGGCACGGCGGGCGTCGTGACGCTCGAGGACGTCGTCGAGGAGATCGTCGGTGAGGTCAGCGACGAGCACGACCGCTCCGACGGTGACGCCCTGTCCCTCGGCGACGGCGCCTGGTCGGTGCCGGGCCTCTGGCGTCCCGACGAGGTGCGCGAGGCCACGGGCGCGGTGGTGCCGGACGGCGCGTCGTACGAGACCCTCGGTGGCTTCGTCATGGCCGGCCTCGGCCGGCTCCCCCGGGTCGGTGACGAGGTCGGCGTGCCCGGCTGGTCGCTGCGCGTCGCCCGTATGGAGGGCCGTCGCGTCGACCGGCTGCGCCTGACCCCCGACCCCGACTCCGCGCTCGTCGACTGGCCCGGTCGAGCCGGGGGGGCGCAGGACGTCAGCCGCGGGGCCGAGGTCTCGGGGCGGCCGACCGGGGGAGAGCATCGATGAGCCACACCGCCGCCTTGTGGATCTCGGTGCTCCTGCTCTTCGGCAACGCCTTCTTCGTCGGGGCCGAGTTCGCGGCCATGGCCGCCAGACGCTCCACCCTCGAGCCGCTGGCCGAGCAGGGCAGCGCGCGAGCGCGGCTGTGCCTGCAGGCGCTCGAGCAGCTGGGCTCCATGCTCGCCACGGCGCAGCTGGGGATCACCGTGTGCTCGGTGGGGCTGGGCGCCCTGGCGGAGGCGGCCCTGCACGAGGTGCTCCAGGGGGTCTTCGACTCGTGGCACCTGGCCGACCGCGGCGTGAGTGACGCCTGGACGAGCGCGGTCGCGCTCGTGCTGGCGCTGCTCGTCGTCGTCTACCTGCACGTCGTCGTGGGGGAGATGATCCCCAAGAACCTCGCCATCGCCGGGCCCGACCGCGCCGCCCTGCTGCTCGTGCCGCTCCTGCTCTACGTCTCGCGGGCGCTGCGCCCCTTCGTGCGGGTCATGGAGGCGATCGCGAAGTGGCTGGTGCGCCGTTTCGGTGTGGAGCCCAAGGACGAGATCACCAGCGCGTTCACCGCGCAGGAGGTGGCCCACATCGTCACCGAGAGCCACGCCGAGGGCCTGCTCGAGGAGGAGCGACGCGGGCTCGTGCGCTCGGCGCTCGAGTTCAGCGACAAGTCGGCCGCCGACGTCGCCGTCCCCGTCGACGGGCTCGTGACCGTCGAGGCGGGTGCGACGCCCGCCGACATCGAGCGGCTGGTGGCCCGCCACGGCTACTCCCGCTACCCCGTCACCGATGCCGCCGGCAACGTGGCCGGCTACCTCCACCTCAAGGACATCCTCTACGCCGACGACGCCCGCCATGACGAGCCCGTACCGGTCAAGCGGGTCCGGCCGCTGGCCACGGTCCGTCCCGTCGACGACGTGGAGGACGTCCTCGCCACGATGCAGCGCTCGGGGGCCCACCTGGCGCGCGTCGTCGCCGCTTCGGGGGAGGTCACCGGGGTGGTGTTCCTCGAGGACGTCATCGAGGAGCTGGTCGGCGAGGTCAGCGACGCCACGCAGCGCTGAGCCCCCGGGGAGCGTCAGCGCCCGGCTGAGGGGGGTCCTCTCAGCGCTTCGCCGAGGAGGTGGCCTCGTGGGAGTACTCATCGAGCAGGGCGAGCGTGTGGGTGACGTCGAGCGGCTTGGTGAGGTACCGGTCGGCGCCGGCGTCGATGAGGCGTTGGATCTGGTGCTCGTTGGCGTCCGCACTGACGATGACGATGCGCGTGTCTGCGGTGCGTGGGTCGGTGCGCAGGCGCTGGAGCAGGTCGAGGCCGTTCATGTCGGGCAGGTGGAGGTCCAGCAGGATCAGCGAGGGTCGCAGGCTGGTGGCCAGCTCCCACCCGAGACTGCCGTGCCCGGCGTGGACCATCTCCCAGCCGGGGCGGCGGTCGACCAGGGCCTGCATGAGCCGGACGTTGGGCGGGTTGTCCTCGACGTAGAGCAGGGTCGAGGTGGTGAGTGGCCCCCGGGTGGGGGCGTCCGCAGGGGGCGAGTCGACGAAGGTCGGGTCCGGGTGGGCGACCGCGACCGGGAGGGCGACGGTGAAGGTGCTGCCGACGCCGTAGGTGGACACGACGTCGAGGCGGCCCCCCATGATGGCCGCCAGCCGCTGGGAGAGAGCCAGCCCGATACCCGTCCCCTCGATGTCGGTGACCTGCTGCCCGAGCCGGTCGAACGGGAGGAACACCCGGGCGAGGTCGGCGTCTCGGATGCCGATACCGGTGTCGGTGACGTCGATGGACAGGTGGGCGTCATCGGACACCGAGCAGGTGACCCGCACCGACCCACCGGGTCGGTTGTACTTGACGGCGTTGGACAGCAGGTTGAGGAGCACCTGACGCAGTCGGCGCCGGTCCGCGCGGACGACGCCCACGGCACCGTCGGCGGCTGCGCCCGCGCTGAGGGTGATGTGGTGGCCGGCGGCCATGGGCCGGATGAGGGCGACCGCCTCGGCGATGACCTCGTCGGCCCGGACCGGCTCGAGCGAGACGTCGAGCTGGTCGGTCTCGATGCGGGAGATGTCGAGGATGTCGTCGATCATCCCGAGCAGGTGCCGCCCCCCACCGAGGATGTGCGTGACGGCCTCACCCTGCTTGTCGGTCAAGGTGCCGAGCTCGAGGATCTGGGCGAACCCGAGCACGGCATTCAGGGGCGTGCGCAGCTCGTGGCTCATCCGCGACAGGAACTCGCTCTTGGCGAGGTTGGCGGCCTCGGCCTCGGCCTTGGCCGAGCGGATCGCCGCGTCGGCGACCTTGCTCGAGGTGATGTCCTCGACCGTCGTGGCGACCTGGTTCACCGAGATGGGTTTGCTGACGGCCCGCAGCCACCGCACCGCTCCGTCAGGAAGGATCATGCGGACCTCCGCGGTGCCCCGCCGGCCGTGCGCCACGTCGTCCCAGTACCCGTCCATGAAGGCCGGCAGGTCGTCAGGGTGGAGCCGGTCCAGCAGGGTCTCCACGGCCCCGTCGAGGTCCTGGCCCTCCATCCCCACGATCTCGAGGTAGGCGGAGTTGGAGTAGAGGAACTCTGGTGGGTCGACCTGTCGGAGGTTGATGCCGACCCCGATGCCCTCCGCCAGCTGACGGAACCGCTCCTCACGGGCCTGGAGCTCGGCCGCGGCTGCGGCGCGTTCGGTGATGTCCTCGAAGATCCCCGTCATGCGTCGCCATCCGCTGCTGTCGTCGGCGACCGGGCTCAGCGTCGCGCGGATCAGGCGCGTCTCGCCCGTGGCCTGGGCCACGTGGAGGTGCTGCTCCACCGTCTCGCCGTCGGCGATCCGCGCGATCGCCGCTTCGGCGTCGACCCGCTCGGCCGGATCCAGGGCGGCCAGGGGGTAGCTCGTGCCGCCGCCGGCATCGGCGAGACCGAACATCTTGAGGTACGCGGGGTTGACGTAGGCGTCGCTGGGATCCGCTGTACCGGGCATGGGGAGCAGGGCGATACCGAGCGGGGCCTCGTCGAAGGCCGACCGAAACTGACGGTCGAGTGCACGTTGCTCCTGCGCCGATGCCTTCGACAGGATGCTGACCTCGAGGTGGGTGCGCGAGATGACGATGAACAGCGCGCCCCCGACGATCTGGGCGACATGGGTGACGACCATCGTGGCGAGCTGGGCGGACGGGCTCCCGATGCTCCCCATGTCGGCCATCCCCAGGCTGTCATCGGCCGGGAGGAGGTTCGCGGCGGCGATGGCGACGTGTGTGACCGCGCACCCGATGAAGAACGCCGCCGCTCCCCAGCGGGCGACTGACAACAGGCGCCCGTGGGTCTGGGCCAGTCTCGCCAGGCGGGGGACGATCGCGAAGGCGATGACGAGGTACTGCGCAGAGACGATCAGGGCGAGGATGCCAATCAGGTCGCGCACGGTCATCCGTCCACTCGAGGTCTGGGAGTTGAGCGCCGCTGCCTGTCCACGTGATCAGGCGTGCTCTTCGTCCGTTCTAGCATACATTGAGCAGCTTCTGGCCTCGCTGCCATCCACCCCTCCCTCGGGGGACCCCGGTGAGGCGGCCGGGTCGCCGGCTGGGTCGCGGGCTGGGTCGTGGGGCCTGCCGTACCGACCGGCGAAGCGGGGGTCGGACTCCCACCAGGGCCGGCTCGGGTCGGCGTCCACCGCGGTCGGGGCCGGTGCTTCGCCTCCTGGTCGGCGCTCGAGCCGGTCGAGGCGGGCATCGGTCGCCCGGGCCTCGGCCTCGTCGGCTCGCACCCACTGCACCAGCACGGCGAAGACCATCGGCAGCCCGACCGACTCGGCGACGGCGAGGAGGGTCTGCCCGGTCGTGGAGTCGCCTGCGGCGAGCACGGCGAGACCGGGTACGGCGTCGAGCAGGCCGTCGGCGAACGCGAAGGCGGTGCGGAGGCCGGGCCCGCACCACGCAGGGAGCAGCTCGTCGCCGAGCAGGGGCAGCGTCACCAGCACGCCGGTGACGAGGGCGGTCACCTGCAGGGCGGCCCACGGGGCGGAGTGGGTGCGGGCGCTCGTGAACCAGCCGGTGGTGAAGGCGGCGGTGATGACGGCAGCCGAGAGGCTGGACGCGAGCAGCGGGAACATGACCACCCGAGCCACCCGGCCGCGCACCCACCCGACGGGCCGGCCCCTGACCTGCTCCCACAGCCTCAAAGGGTCACCGAGGGCCAGGCCGAGGGGGACGACGGCCGACGTCAGCCCCACCGCGAGGGCTCCCGTCCACTGCACCGAGCCCCGGTAGACCGCCGGTCCCCCCGCCACGGCCCAGGCCAGGACGAGGGCGGCGACGACGACGGCGACGGTGCGCCACAGTGGCCACCGTGCGCGGTGTCTCGCGAGCAGGACGCCGTACCCCGTCAGCAGGGCGAGGGGAAGGAGCAGCAACGGGTCGGGTGCCCAGGTCGTGAGCAGGGCCGAGGCACTGAACTCGGGGACGACGGGCACGCTGACCAGTGTCGTGAGCGAGGCTGAGCGCCCGCTGGGAGCGATGGCGTCCGAACTGCGCGGCGCAGGCTCGCACTCCCTGCGTCTAGCTAGGCGCGGGCGGCGACCTGGTCGAAGTAGTCGAGCATCAGGCCGAGGTCGTGTGGTTTGGTCCAGAACTGGTCGGCCCCGGCCTCGAGCAGGGTCGCGGCGTTCTTGCCGGTCGTCCCGGCGGTGAGGATGACGACGGGGATGGCTGCGGTGACGGGGTCAGCCTTGAGGGTGGCGAGCGCCGATGCCCCGGAGCCGTCGGGGAGGTGCATGTCGAGCAGGATGAGGTCGGGAGGCTGGTGGCGAGCAGCGTCGATGCCGGTGCGGATCAGTCCGGCGTGGACCAGCCGCCAGGCCGGTCGTAGCTCGAGGATGGCTTCCATCACCTCGACGCTCGCGACGTTGTCCTCGATGTAGAGCAGGACCAGCATCTCGTCCGTTGACTGGTGCGGGGTGGAGGTCGGGCCGTCCTCGGCGCGAACGTCTCCGAGGTCCTCCCGAGGCAGACCAGTCACCCTTGCCCTCCCGTCACCACCGCCCCGACGGACATCGGGCGTGAATGCCACCATAGCGGACCGTACTGATAGGCCCCGGTCAGTACGGTCCGCTCCCGGTCGTGCTGTCGAGGAAGTCGAACAGGGCCGCGATCTCCAGCGGTTTCGTGAGGTAGCGCTCGGCGCCGGCGGCGAGGAGCCTCGTGATCTGGCTGGGGTTCGCATCGGCGCTCAGCATGGCCACGGGGATCCCTGCGGTGGCCGGTGTCGACTTGAGGATCTGGAGGACCTCGGCCCCGTCGATGTCGGGGAGGTGCAGGTCGAGGACGATGGCGGTGGGCGGGTGGGCTCGGGCGCTGTCGATTCCCGTCGCGCCGTTGACGGCGTGGACGAGGCTCCAGCTCGGCTTGTGCTCGATGACGTTGGCGAGCATCGCGCGGTTGGACGAGTTGTCCTCGATGTAGAGGACGGTGGATGATCGGCTCGGGTCGCCATGGGGGGTGACGACGGGCACGCTCACCGGGTCCACGATGGCGGGGGAGGGGGCGGCCGGGAGGGTGACGGTGAAGGTGCTGCCCACCCCGACGGCCGTCTCGACCTCGAGCCGGCCACCCATCAGGGTGACCAGGCGCCTTGACAGCGTCAGGCCGATCCCCGTGCCCTCGATGTCGGTCGACTCCCGCCCGAGCCGGTCGAACGCCGTGAACAGCCGGTGGAGGTCGTCGGGGGGGATGCCGAGCCCGGTGTCGGTGACGGCGATGGTCACGCCGTCCGCGGTGGCGTCGGGGTCGACCGCGACGCGCAGGTCGACCGTGCCACCGGGTCGGTTGTACTTGATGGCGTTGGAGAGCAGATTGAGCAAGACCTGCCTGAGGCGGTGCGGATCAGCGGTGAGGCGGGTGGACCCGGTCGTGACGGGTTCGCGGCGCAGCACGACGTCGTGGGCGCTGGCCAGCGGCTCCATCAGCCCGAGGAGGTCGTGGAGGAGCTCGTCGAGGTCCACGGTCTCGAGGGACAGGTCCAGCCGGCCGGCGTCGATGGCGGTGACGTCGAGGATGTCGTCGATCATCGCCAGCAGGTGTCGCCCCCCGCCCAGGATGTGTCCGACGAAGACGTCCTGCTTGGGGCTGAGGTCGTCCAGCTCGAGCAGCTGGGCGAACCCGAGGACGGCGTTCAGCGGGGTGCGCAGCTCGTGGCTGAGCCGCGACAGGAACTCGTCCTTCGCGGCATTGGCCTGCTCGGCCTCGTGCCGGGCCGTGATGATCGCCGTCTCGTCGCCTTTTCGTCGGGTGACGTCCTCGACGATGGTGGCGACGCGGAGGACCTCGGTGTGCGGGTCGAGCAGGTAGAACGTCTTGCTCCTGACCCAGCGCAGGTCGTGGCCAGGCAGCACTATCCTCACCTCGTACTCCACGACGTCGCCGGCCCTCCCCGAACGCAGTCGCCTCACAACCGCCTCGCGGTCGTCGGGGTGGATCATTTCCTCCAGCCGGCCGGTGCTGGGGAAGACGCCGGGGTCCAGTCCGAAGATCGAGGAGACGGCGGGGTTGACGTACTCGTAGTCGTCACGGTCGGCTCTGCGCAGGATGAAGCCGAGATCGACGTTGGCCGCGAACTGGTTGAACAGCTCGGCCGACCGGGCCTCGGCAAGCTTCCGGCTGCTGATGTCCTCGACCTGGGAGACGCCGTACGACGGGTCGCCGTTGGCGTCGTGGACGACCGAGACCGCGAAGTGGACCCACCGGTCCTCTCCGGTCGAGGTCGTGTACCGCTTGTCGGTGTCCCACCGGTTCGTGGCGCCCTGGGCCAGGAGCGCGACGTTGGCGACCGTGTCGTCGCGGTCGTCGGGGTGCGTGATCGCGGCCGACGTCGTGGCCAGCAGCTCCGCCTCGCTGTAGCCGGTCAGGGCGCACAGCGCGGCGTTGACCCGCAGGAAGTGTCCGGGATTGTCACGGTGCAGGTCGATGACGGCCATGCCGATGGGGGCGCGCTCGAAGTACACCCGGAACCGCTCGTCGCTGATCCCCAGCTCGGCCTCGGCGAGCTTGCGGTCACTGCTGTCGCGGATGCTGGCCAGCAGCGCGGGGCCGGTGGCGGAGGTGATGGCGCTGAGGTTGACCTCCACGGGGACGGCGGACCCGTCCTTGCGGACGGCCAGCACGTCGGGGCCCATGCTCATGGGGCGTGGGCACTGAGGATCCACGGAGGTTCTCTGGTGGTGCTGGTACGCAGCGTGCAGGCCGGCGACCAAGCGCTCCACGGGCTCCCCGATCAGTTCTTCGGGTGCGTAGCCGAACAGCCCGCCAGGGGAGGAGTTGACCAGCTGGATGATCCCCGCGGCGTCGACGACGACGACCCCCGACTCGGGGAGGACCTGGAGGAGCCGCCAGGCCCGAGCCTCGCTCTCGGCCACCCTGAACTCCAGCTCGGCGTAGGCCACCGCCCAACGCCGCTCGGTCGCCGCGGCGGCCGGGTCGCCCGCCCCCGCGACCCGATCGGCCGACGCGGTGCCACGGTCGGTCACGGCGGTCCCTCGGTCAGCGTCAGCCAGGACCAACCACCACGGGGGCCCCTCCTGGTCGTCCGGATCCGCTGCACTGTCGTGCCCGTCAGCGACGTCGTCGCGAGCCTCCGCCACGGCGGCCCGGCGGGCGCCACCCTCGCGGGTGCTGCCGACGGGGTCGGCCGCCGATGGGGAGGAACGGTCGCCCGTCGCCAACGGTGTCGTTCCCGTCTCAGGGTCGCCGGGGCCATGCGGTGGTCTACCGCTCACGTCTGGACCGCCCATCACTGCCGTCCCCCGATGGTCACGGAGGCTATAAATTCCTACCATAGCGGGCGCTCGACCGCAGGGACGGTCCCGTACTCGACCAACACGCGGTCAACTCCCACCGCCGGCTCTCCGGGCGGAGCTGTGTCCTGACGGGTGTGCAGGTTTCAGATGGTGGGGTCGTGGGCGACGGCCCGGTCCTTGCCAGCCCGCTTGGCTGCGTAGAGCGCCCGGTCGGCGAGCGCGAGCGCGTCACCGGACTTGACGGGGTCGTCGCCGGGGTGCCAGCTGGCGGTGCCGACCGAGACGCTGAGACTCCAGTCGGCGGCCTGCCTCATGGTCACCGCCCGGACCGCTTCGACCAGTCGTTGCGCGGCGGCGATCGCCGCGTCCCGGTCGGCTCCGGGCAGGACTGCGGCGAACTCCTCGCCGCCGAAGCGCGCGAGGACGTCCCCGTCGGCGCGGAGCTCGTTGCTGAGGGCGCGCGCGACGGCGCACAGCACCTCGTCGCCGACCAGGTGGCCGAACGTGTCGTTGAAGCTCTTGAAGTTGTCGATGTCGATCATCGCCACCGAGATGGGCTCGCTCTCGCGGGTGCAGCGGCGCCAGAGGCTGCGCAGGGACTGGTCGAAGGCTCGCCGGTTCGGCACACCAGTGAGCGCGTCGCTCATGATCATCCGCAGCATGTGCTCTTCCATCGCCTTCTCGGTGGTGACGTCGAGCAGCAGTCCGATGGCGCGTACGGGCCGACCACGACGGTCGCGATCCAGCACCCGGCCGCGCAGCGAGAGGTAGCGCAGTCCGGGTTCGGCACCGACCCGCAGGGCCACCTCGGTCGCCCCGGTGGCCACGAGGTGCGCGAAACCGCTGGTCACGGCCGCCTGGTCGGCCGGGTCGACGACCCCCTCCAGCCCTTCGACCGTCGCCGGGACGGCGCCGGCCTCGACTCCGAGGACCTCGGCGGCCTGGGACTCCCAGGTCAGTGCGCCCCCGACGATGTCCAGCTCCCACATCGCGGCGGTGGCCTTGCCGATGACCAGCTCGTACCGGGTCTGCAGACGCGAACGCTCGGCGACCAGCCGGTGGAACTCCGTCGTGTCGCGACCTGCCGCCCACCAGAGGTCGGTCCCGGGCACCGGGCGCGCGAGCCACTGGAGGTAGAACCAGCCACCGTCGCTCTGGGCGAAGCGGCTCTCGACCTGCACCTCGGCTGAACCGCCCTCCAGCGCCGACAGGGCAGAGACCACAGCGACGATGTCGTCGGGGTGCACCAGCTCGAGGAGGGAGCGGCCGTTGACCGCTGCGGGCTCGAGACCCAGCAACCCCGCGAACGCGGTGTTGACCTCTCGCAGGAAGCCGTCGTGCCCCGCCAGGGAGAACAGCTCGACCTCGGTCACCCTCAGCTCGCACAGCTCGGCAGGCGTCGCCACGCGGACGGGCGTGACCGGGGTCGTCGACGTCATCGGACCCTGTTCTTGGCGTACAGACCCAGCAGCGTGGTCGCGACGGCGGCGTTCGTGATCAGGTCCGGGTTCACCAGCGGATACAGCGTTGCCGGCGTGAACCCGTCCAGGCTGTCGGCGAGCTCCTCATCATCGACGTGCTCGAAACCCATCGTCCAGTCAGGGAACATGGGGGCCGCGACATCGGCGTTCATCATGAGCCGAAGGTTCATGTGGCGGTCGTCGCGCAGGATCCGGTCGTAGGTGGACGTCAACGCGGTTTCCTCACCTTCGAGCACCTGGAGGAAGCTCTGGCTCGAGTAAAGCAACATCCCGCCCAACCCACAACGCTCGTTGTTGCGACGTGACAGCTCCAACAACGCCACCAGCTCGTCGGGGCTGACGTCGGTTGTGGCCTGGCTGCAGTAGATGATGCGTTTCATGGCGACCTCACTGATGGATCGGGGACGGGTTCGACGACGCGTTGACGCGGGAGATGAGGGCGGCTGCGACCGCCACGGCAGTGTCACGGTCGTGGGTGAGCACGTAGTCGAAGCGACGCTCTTCATCCGGTCCCCCGTCGCCGAGGTCTCGGGCCACGAGGGCGGCCCCGAAGTGGGGACCGATCACGGCGATGTCCCACTCGCCGCGCAGGGGGTCGCCCGCGGCGAGGGAACCGCCCCGTAGACCGCGAAGCGGCTGGTCGGGAACCCCTTCACCGATGACGGCGGCGAAGGCCACGTGGTCGGCCAGACGCTGGTAGCGTCGCGCCGTCGACGGACTGAAGAAGCGGACGTGCTGCAGCGCCGTGACGACGACCGCGTTGGCGCCCAGGCGCAGGGCTTCGCGCTCGAGGTGCTTGCTGATCTCGATCAGTAGGCGTTTCCGGGCCGCGCGAGGGAGGGAGTGCGTCGCGGCGACGGCGAACGGGGAGCCGTCGAGGACCAGCCTGCCGCGCTCCTTGATGAGCACCGTACCCGGTCCGGGCGCGGGCAGGGTCGAGAGTGCAGGCAGGGCTGCCGGTCGCCCGAGGAGCCAGCCCTGACCCAGCCGGGCGCCGAGACCCCGGGCGAACTCGAGGTGCTCCGCGGTCTCGATTCCCTCGGCGAGGACGACGGCGCCCGAGCGCTCCGCCTCGGCGTTGACGGCGGCCACGATCTCCGCGATGTCACCGGTGGGTCGCTGTTGCACCACGCGCAGGTCGAGCTTGATCACATCCGGGCGCAGCAGGGGGAGGAGCGCCAACGACGCCCGCTGGGCTCCCACGTCGTCGAGGGCGATGCCGCACCCCAGGGCACGGACCCGGTCGACGAACCGCAGGAGGGCAGGGGGGTTCACGGGCAGGTCACGCTCCGTGATCTCCACGACGATGGGGAGGTTGCCGGCGTCGAGGTGGCGCTGCCGGTTCGGCTCGGCGACGCCGCCCCGCCGCCCCCCCGTCCAGTCGATCCCGGCCGGTTCGACGTTGACGAAGAGGCTCCACGGCGCCCGCAGGCCCGCTGACAGGGCACCGGTGATCGCCGACCACTGGCAGGCCTCGTCCAGCTCTCCGACGCAGCCCTGGGCTCGCGCCGCGTCGAACATCAGGTCCGGGCTCTCCAGCGGGTGACTAAGGGGGCCACGGGCCAGGGCCTCGAACGCGACCGTGTGACCCGTGTCGAGGTCGACGATCGGCTGGTAGACCGAGCGGACCCCACCTGACCGAAGGAGGTCGACGACCTCACCACCAGCCGGAGCTACCGCGGTCACCGCACAACACCTCCGATAGGACAAGGCGCCCTGTGGACACGGCCGCTGTCTGATGTTCGGCGGTGACCGCCCCAACCTGAGGAGTTCGTCAGCCGGCCCCACTCGGCAGACCTGCCCCAGCCCCAGCCCCAGCTGCCGGCCCGTTCCGGCCCGGTGGCAACCGCCGGGCGTGCTCAGTGTGGGGCCCGCGGTGTCAGGGGTCGAGAGGCGGGGACCGACCCTTCGGCCCAGGTCACGACGGTGGCCTTGCCAGCGCGTTTGGCGTCGTACATGGCTCGGTCGGCGCGTTGCAGCACCACCTCAGCGGTGGGTGTTGCCTCGTTCTGCCGCAGCTGCGCGATCCCGATGCTGGTGGACAGCGGCACCATGTCCTGCCCGACCGAGACCGGGCGGGCGAACGCGGCAAGGATGCGGACGGCGAGCTCGTGGGGGTCCCCGCCGTCCTCGAGCAAGATCGCGAACTCGTCCCCGCCGATGCGCGCGGTCGTGTCACCGGTCCGGGTAACCGCGTTGAGGCGTTCGGCGGCGCTCTTGAGCACGAGGTCACCGGCATCGTGCCCCAGCGTGTCGTTCACGGTCTTGAACCCGTCGAGGTCGCAATAGAGCACGCTCAGAGGCCGCAGGTCACGCCGGTGCAGGTCCAGGCTGTGTCGCAGCCGGTCGCTGAACATGACCCGGTTGGCCAGACCAGTCAACGGGTCATGGAACGCGAGATAGCGCAAGTCGTGCTGGATGGCGAGGACCTGCCGAACCAGCGCGCGGTTGTCGAGCACAGCGAGCAGCTGCCGCGCCAGGAGCGTCGCGACCACCAGGGCGGCGGCGGCTGACGTGACCTGGTCACCGCGGCCGGTGAACTGGCCCGTCAGGGCAACGGCCAGCCCGATCCCTGCGGGGAGGTAGGGCAGCATGACGCGAGGCGTGGACTCCAGCTGCACCCGGATCGCCTTCGGGTCCTCGGTCGCTGGTGCGGTCACCTGGCCCGCCGCGACGGCGATCAGGAGGAAGCCACCGAACCAGCCGGCATCGACCGGGGAGCCGGTCGCGTAGTCGCCCGTCGCACTGAGGTAGGCGAACCCGGTGTCAGCTACGCACAGGCACACCAACCCGGCGGCCACGCCCGCCAGACCGGACCGGGTCTGACGCGCGTGCGAGACGATGACGATGGTCAGGGTCAGCAGCACCAGGTCCGCGAGCGGATAGCTCAGTGACACCACGAAGCCGATCACGCTCGTCCCCCCAGCGCGCACGATGGGGCCCAGCGCCGTTACCCAGGTCAGAATGAGCAGCGCCCCGGCAACCAGGGCACCGTCGAGCAGGGTCCGCCACCGCGTCGTCCCCGCCAGCACCGCCGACGGCCACCGCAGCAGCCCGATGGCCGCCAGGACGGGAAACAGCAGGAACCCGGCGTCGGCGGCCGACGGGAACGGCGTCTGTCGGTCAGAGACCAGCTCGTAGTAGGACCAGGTCGCCTCGCCCAGCGCCCACGCCGCGGTCCCTGCCGCCAACCACCACCACGAGCTCGCTGCCCGGCCTCCTGTCCGCCGGGCCCGCCAAGCACAGCACCCGGACGCCGCAGCCGCTGCCAGCAGCTGGCCCACGTCGTCGAACGCCCGACTCAGCGTCGGCCCGGCCGGCGCGACTCGAACGAGCAACACGAACACGACCACGGCCAGGACCAGCAGTGTCCTGTCCGCCGCGGGTCGCGCGCAGACTCCCTTCATACGAGGGTTATCGGCACCGATGCCCACCACCTGAGAAAGGTGCCCCCGGCAGGATTCGAAACTGTCTACCGGGGGTTTCAGGGTGAGTGTTGCCTGGGCGAATATGCGACGAGTATCGTTACTGCACAGGGCGTTTCGTGGTTGACAGGTAGCGGCACGAGGAGACACGAAAAGGCCGTCCTTGTTGCACGTATGTTGCACGACACCGCACAGGAGGCGGGCAGGATGGCGACAGCTCGACGAGGGTTCGGCGCGATCCGCCGGCTGCCCTCGAAGCGGTTTCAGGCCATCTACCTCGGGCCGGACCTGCGGCGCCACGTCGCGACGACGACCTCCGCGGCGAGGATCGACGCCGACGGGCCGTCGCTGGGGGAGCGGCGGCTGCGCGACATCCGCCACGTCGACGTCGACCGGTGGTACGCGGCGCTGCCACCCGACAAGGTCACCCAGCGGCGCACGCCTACGCGCTCCTGTGCTCGATCTGCGAGCAGGCGCTCGACGAGGGCGTCGTGGCCGGACCCAACCCCTGCGTTATCCGGGGTGCGGGGGTCACCCCCGGTGGCGCGAGATTGCATCCCGCCCTCGAGGACCACCTCGCTCGTCACGTCGGCCGGGCCAGGGGTCCGTTGCTCTTCACCGCGATGTCTGGGGAGTACCGGACCAACGGCAGCTTCTACAAGTCGGCGTGGATCCCCGCCCGAGCCGCCGCCCACCGGCCCGACCGGGGCTTCCACGACCTGCGCCACACGTCGGCGGTGCTGTCGGCCCAGAGCGGCGCCACGCTCGTCGAGCTGATGGCGCGTCTGGGGCACAGCACCTCCGCCGCAGCGATGCGCTACCAGCACGCCGCCCGCCGGTCGGGATGCCGAGATCGCCGCGGCACTGTCCCGGATCGCGGTTGCCGAGGTCGTGCCCCTGGTATGCAGGGGCACGCGAGGCGCCTGAGATTCGTCAGCCGGCGGCGAGACAGGCATCGTCCCCCGATGAAGGCCGTGGCAAGACCGCCGACCGTCTTGCGGTCCACCAGGCACGGGTCCGACGGCGTTAGGCGACAGGAGGTGCCATCCACATGCACACGAGCACAGGTCGTCGCTACGAGTCCCTCGCGGAGGCAGCCGAGCGGACGGGGCTAAGTACGCGCACCCTTCGGCGCAGGATTGCCGAGGGGTCGCTGCGGGCCTACCGCGTAGGTCCGCGCATCCTGCGCCTCGACCCGGTCGAGGTCGACCGGTTGATGGTTCCCGTCCAGACCGGCTGACCTCGGGGTCCTTCGTGTCTCTGGCGCCCGCCCGGGGCCGCGTCACTCCGCCCGGAAAGGGCCCGTCGGACCTGCTGCTTGCCGCCCGCTGGGGAGGCCCGACCGCCGATCGCGGCAGGCGGCAGCCGGACCCGGGGAGGTCGACTCTGAGTCGCTGGGGTTGGCTGCGTCTCTGGGGGAGGTTGACTCAGAGTCGCTGCGCTCGGCTGATGCTCTAACAGCAGCCAACCTCAAGGGCTCTGAGTCAACCT
>JBBRNQ010000050.1:0-30280 GCA_038230235.1 Actinomycetales bacterium | reverse complement strand
TCGCCTCGTGGTTCTGCGCCGCCGTGCCGCACGAGTTCTCCCCCGTGGTCTGGCCGGGCGTCGTCCCCTGGCGCCCGGAAGGCGGCTCCAACCTCGCCGCGTCGGTGGCGATCGCCGCCACGGGCGTCCTCGTCTACTCCTGGTGGGCGATCCGCGACGCACCCGTGGGGCTGGCGTGGATGCGCCGTACCGCCGCGTGGTGGTGCGGCCCCCTCGTGCTCAGCGCCCCGCTCTACAGCCGCGACCTCTACTCGTACGCCGCGCAGGGCCTCATGCTCCACACCGGCCTGGACCCCTACACGCAGGGTGTGCGCCTGCTCGACTCGCCGTGGGTCGACAGCGTCGCGCGCACCTGGCTGGACTCGCCGGCGCCGTACGGTCCGGTCTTCCTCGTGCTGGCCCGTCTCGTGGCGGGCGCCGCAGGGGGTCACCTGCTGGTCGCCCTCGCCCTGCTGCGCGTGCTCGCCGTGCTCAGCGTCGTCGGCCTCGCCTGGGCCGGACCCGCCGTCGCCCGCCGCCTCGGCGGCGACGAGCGCGCCCAGGTCAGCGCGCTGTGGCTCGGGGTGCTCACTCCCGTCGTCGGCGGGCACCTCGTCTCCGGCGGCCACAACGACGCCCTCATGGTGGCCGGGGTGGTCGCGGCCGTGGCCCTCGCCCTCGCGCGTCGTTGGGCGGCCGCGATGCTCCTCATCAGCCTCGCGGCCGCCGTCAAGGCTCCCGCCGCGGTGGCCGTGCCCTTCCTGGCCCTCCTGTGGGCGAGCGACGGCGGCCGGGTGCAGGACCGGGGGCGGCTCGTCGTCCGGGCCCTGCTCGCGTCGGCGCTGACCGGCGTGGTCTTCACGGGGCTCAGCACCGCCACGGGGCTCGGCTTCCGCTGGCTGGGAGCCCTCAGCACCCCCGGGCAGGCGTCGAGCTGGACGGCGGTCTCCACCGCCTGGGGCACCCTCGCCGGCTGGGTCGGCGGGGCCGACCTGGGGGCGACCGTCACCTCGGTGGGGAGGACCGCAGCCCTCGCCCTGCTCGGTCTCCTGCTGGTGCTGCTGTGGCTCGACGCCACCCGCCACGCCCACGACCCCCGCCTCGTATGCCGCGCCGCCGGCTTCGCGCTGCTCGCCGTCGCCCTGCTCTCCCCCGCCTTCTACCCCTGGTACCTCCTGTGGGCGCTGCCGCTGCTCGCGGCGACCCTGCGCGACCGGCGCACCGTGACCGGGTTCGCCCTGTTCGCAGCCCTGCTCGCCTTCGCCACCCTGCCGGGCGGCTACGGTCTGGCCTACTCGACGACCTCGGTGGGGGTGCCCGTCATGGTCGTCACCAGCCTCGTGCTGGCGGTCAGGGGCGTGCGGTGGCTCGTGCTCCAACGGCCAACCGCGAGGCGGGCCCGCAGCGCGGGATGACAGAGTGCTCCCATGCGCGAGATCGTCCAGAGCCGAAAGCTGCAAGGCGTGCGTTACGACGTACGAGGGCCCATCCTGGTCGAGGCCCAGCGGCTGGAGGCCGAGGGCCACAAGATCCTCAAGCTCAACATCGGCAACACGGCGCTCTTCGGCTTCGAGGCCCCGGAGTCGATCGTCGCCGACATGGTGCGCCACCTGCCCGACTCGCAGGGCTACAGCGACAGCCGCGGCATCTACTCCGCGCGCACGGCCGTCGCGCAGTACTACCAGTCGCACGGCCTGACCGAGACCCTCGTCGACGACGTCTACATCGGCAACGGCGTCAGCGAGCTGATCTCGATGGTGCTGACGGCCTTCGTCGACGACGGCAACGAGATCCTGGTGCCGGCGCCCGACTACCCGCTCTGGACCGGCGCCGTCACCCTCGCCGGCGGCACGCCGGTGCACTACCGCTGCGACGAGACCAACGGCTGGGCCCCCGACCTCGACGACATCGAGGCCAAGATCACCCCGGCGACCCACGCCCTCGTGATCATCAACCCCAACAACCCGACCGGCGCGGTCTACTCCGACGAGGTCGTGCGCGGCCTGGTCGACATCGCGCGGAAGCACCGGCTCGTCGTGATGGCCGACGAGATCTACGAGAAGATCATCTTCGACGACGCCGTGCACCACCACGCCGCGACCTTCGCCGGTGACGACGTGCTGTGCCTGACCTTCTCGGGGCTGTCGAAGGCCTACCGGGCGTGTGGGTACCGGGCGGGCTGGGTGATGATCTCGGGGCCGACCCACCTGGCCGGCGACTTCCTCGAGGGCATCACCCTGCTGGCCAACATGCGCATGTGCGCCAACGTGCCGGGCCAGCACGCCATCCAGACCGCGCTCGGTGGCTACCAGTCGGTGCAGGAGCTCATCGTGCCCGGCGGCCGGTTCTACGAGCAGAGCAAGCTGGCCACCCGGCTGCTCAACGAGATCCCCGGGGTGAGCTGCGTCGAGCCGCGCGGCGCGCTCTACTGTTTCCCGAGACTGGATCCTGACGTGCACCACATCGTCGACGACGAGCGCTTCGTCATCGACCTGCTGCGTGCCAAGAAGCTGCTGGTGACGCACGGCACCGGCTTCAACTGGTTCGAGCCCGACCACTTCCGGCTCGTGGCCCTGCCCGACGCCGACGTGCTCACCGAGGCGGTGCACCGCATCGGTGACTTCCTGGGCACCTACTCCCAGGACTAGCACCAGACCCGAGCCCACGTATGAAGAGGCCGGGGCTCAGCCCAGCCACCGCTCAGGCGAGTGGGCGCAGGCTGTCGATCAGGGAGCCTGTCGGACGGCCGATGAGCGCGGCCAGCTGTCCGGTCTGGATCGCCAGGTCGCCGTGGTCGGTGCCCGTGTCGATGCCGGCCACGAAGCTCGCGGTGCCCTCGTCGAGACCGGCCCGCTGCAGCGCCGCGACGTGCTCCTGAGTCGAGACGCGGGTGACGGTGACGGGCTTGCCGATCACCTCGGCGACGGCGGCGGCGAGCACCTCCTGCGGCCAGGCGTCGTCACCCGACAGCTCGTAGACGTCCTCGACCTCGGCGGTCGCGGTGGTGAGCACGACGGCTGCGGCGCGGGCGTAGTCGGCCCGGGGCGCACTCGCCACGAGCCCGTGCTGCACGCTCGTGAGCACCGTACCGGTGGCCCCGGCGGACTGGAGGGTCGGTGCGTAGTTCTCGTGGTACCAGCCGTTGCGCAGCAGCGTGTGGGCCACGCCCACCTCACGCAGGTGGGCCTCGGTGTCGACGTGCTCGCCCGCGAGAGCGAGCGTGGACGACTCGGCGCCGAGGATGCTGGTGTAGCTGATGTGCTCGACGCCCGCCGCGATCGCCGCGTCGATGACCGTGGCGTGCTGCTTGCTGCGTCGACCGGGCTCGCTGCCCGAGATCAGCAGGAGCCGCTGGACCCCGGCCAGCGCCTCCTGCATCGCTCGACCGTCGTCGTAGTCGGCGATGCGGACGGTGACCCCGAGGTCGGCGAGGTCGGCGGCCTTGGTGGCGTCGCGCGCGACGGCGACGACCTCGGTGGCGGGCACCCGGGCGAGCAGCTCGTCGATGACGAGGCGGCCGAGGTGACCGGTGGCGGCGGTGACGGCGGTGGTCATGGTGGTCCTCTTCCTTCGGTGGGTTGGTCACTCAGAATCTATACTAACTCTAGGTTAGTACCTACTATTTGTTAGTACTAACAATCTGCTAGCCTCGGGCTCACCAGCGAGAGGAGCAGGGGAGATGACTGCCGAGAGCCACGCAGAGCCCGGGTACGACGTCTTCGCCACGCGCTGCCCCTCGCGACGGACCCTCGAGACCGTGACCAGCCGGTGGGGGGGCCTCACGCTCGCCGCACTCGTCGACGGCCCGCTGCGCTTCGGGGCCCTGCGCCGCCGCGTCGAGGGAGTCAGCGAGAAGATGCTGTCGCAGACCCTCAAGCTGCTCGAGGCCGACGGCCTGGTCACCCGCACCGACCACGGGAGCGTGCCACCGCGAGTCGACTACGCCCTCACCGGGCCTGGCACGCTCGTGGCTGACGCGGTGACCCGGCTGGTCGAGGCGGTCTACGCCGTGCAGCCAGCGGTGCAGGTGGCCCGCGACTCGGCGTAGCGGCCGGGGGTGGTGACTGAGGGTGGTGGGCCCGCGGCGGTCCGGCCCCGGGTCAGGGCGTGGTCGAGCGACGGGTCACCAGCAGCAGGAGTCCGACGGCGAAGGCCACTGCCGCCAGCACCAGCAGCACGGTGCCGATGATGCCCAGCACGCGGCCGACGACGGCAAGTCCCCGGCTGCTCGGCGGGATCTCGCCCGACTCGACCTTGCGCAAGGCCCTGTTGGCGACGACGATCGCCACCGGCCCGAGCACCCACAGGCCGAAGACCGAGAAGATCCCGAGCACGAAGGCCACGACCGCCTGGGTGTTGGCAGCCCTCGCCGGGCCGACCGGCTCGTCCGCGTACCCCGCACGGTCGTACGACGGGGACGGCTGGCCGACAGCCGGCCCGTCCGGCACGGGGGCGTCGGGGGGTCCGGGACTGCTCACCGGCGAAAGGGTAGCGCCGCGCGTGCTCTGATGGACCCACACGCGGCAGACGGGACACGAGGGTCCTCGATGCGCGGTTCGACGGCAGGAGGCACCCGATGACC
Organism: Actinomycetales bacterium; assembly: GCA_038230235.1. Taxonomy (GTDB): domain Bacteria; phylum Actinomycetota; class Actinomycetes; order Actinomycetales; family Dermatophilaceae; genus Lapillicoccus. Next base: position 25,719 of record JBBRNQ010000050.1, on the reverse strand, counting down.
CGCTCGAGGACCCGCACGAGGACCCGCACCGTGACTGCGCTGGTCGTCGCTGGTGGCGGCTCAACCCGCTTCGGCGCCGACAAGCTCGACCAGACCCTCGGTGACACCACGGTGCTCGGCCACCTGCTCGCCTCCCTCCCCTCCGACTGGCCCGTCGTCGTGGTCGGGCCGGCGCGAGGGGTCGGGCGACCGGTGACCTGGACGGTCGAGGACCGCCCCGACGGCGGCCCGCTCGCCGCGATCGACGCCGGCCTCGCCCACGTCGAGACCGACCTTGTCGTCGTCCTCGGGGGCGACATGCCTTTCGCCGGGCCGGCGGCACGTCTGCTCGTCGACACCCTCTCCGAGGCGCTGGGTGGCCTCGACGACGACCCCGAGGACCACCCCGACGACGACCTCGACGACGACCTCGACGACGACCTCGGCGACGACTTCGGCGTGGTGGGGGCCACCGTCCGCGGTCGGGGCCGGGGCGGCCATCCCCTGCTCACGGCCTACGTGACCGCGAGCGCGCGGGAGGCGATGCCCGCGAGCGCCCACGGCGGCCGGGCGGGCGCGTTGCTCGACGCCCTGCCTCACCTCGTGCTCAAGGTCGCCCCCGACGACCTGCTCGACGTCGACACCCCCGAGCAGCTGGACGTCGCGCGTCGTAGGTTGGCCCCATGAAGGCGATCACGATCCCGACCCCCGGTGGCCCCGACGCGCTGGTCCTGGCCGACGTACCCGACGCGGTGGCGGGTGAGGGCCAGGTGCTGGTCGACGTCGTCGCCGCCGGTGTCAACCGCGCCGACGTGATGCAGCGGCAGGGCCTCTACGACCCACCGGCGGGCTCGTCGCCGTACCCCGGGCTCGAGGTCAGCGGCCGGGTCAGCGCCCTCGGCGGGGGCGAGACCGGTGAGTGGCAGGTCGGTGACGAGGTCTGCGCACTGCTCACCGGCGGGGGGTACGCCGAGAAGGTCGCCGTCCCTGCGGGGCAGCTGCTGCCCGTGCCCGAGGGGGTCGGGATGGTCGAGGCCGCCGCCCTGCCCGAGGTCGTGGCGACGGTGTGGTCCAACGTCTTCATGGCCGCCAACCTGCAGCCGGGACAGGTGTTCCTGGTGCACGGTGGCTCCTCCGGAATCGGCACCATGGCCATCCAGCTGGCCCGCGAGGTCGGGGCGCGGGTGGCCGTGACGGCCGGGTCGGACGACAAGCTCGAGGCCTGTCGCGCGCTCGGCGCCGACATCCTCGTCAACTACAAGGACGAAGACTTCGTCGAGCGCATCAAGGAGGAGACCGACGGGCACGGCGCCGACGTGGTGCTCGACCTGATCGGCGCGAAGTACCTCGCACGCAACCTCGACGTGCTGGCGACCGCCGGGCGTCTCGTGGTCATCGGCCTGCAGGGCGGCACGAAAGCCGAGCTGGACCTCGGCATGCTGCTCGCCAAGCGCTGCGCCGTCATCGCCACGACGCTGCGCGCCCGCCCGGCGGCGGAGAAGGCGACGATCGTCGCGGCCGTCCGCGAGCACGTCTGGCCGCTGATCGCCGCCGGGCGCGTCCACCCCGTCATCCACGGCACACACCCCCTCGCCGAGGCGGGCGAGGCCCAGACGCTGATGGAGGGGTCGACCCACATCGGCAAGATCCTGCTGACGATCTGAGCGGACGAGCGCACCTGCACGAGGTCGCACGCCACCACCTGGCTCTCCTGACTCCGTCCCGCGCATCTTTCGGACCTGACCGGGCCCGGCCGCCGGACGACCATTGCCCCCTCTCGCTGGGTGGGTTTGGATACGCTAGTCCCCTTTGACCTCAGGCAATGGTCGTCCGTCGGCGGGGGCCGACCGCCGCCGCCATCCGTGCGTCACCGACCCTCACCGCGCAGGCTGACCTGAGCGGGGACCCGAGTAGCCCAGCCACCCGTGGGCGGTGTCTGCACGACGGGCTGAGAATGATCCGAACTGACTATCGTCGGTCGCTCGTCCTACCGACAGGATGAGCCTTGGCTGTCCGTGTGGGGTCGGCACCGTCGACCCCACCCTGCCCCTGTGGCAGCCAGGGAGCGGCGGGGGGGAGCACGCTCCTCCCTGCCGCTTTCCCGATCGCCGACCGCGACCCCGGGGGCCCCGGGTGACCCGGGGGGTGCGGCAGGATGGAGACCATGAGCGAGCAGTCATTCCCTTCCGCCGCGGGCGCCCCCGAGGGTGACGCCCCCACCGAGGGCCGCGTCGTCGTCGTCACCCAGGACGGCATGGGCGTCTCCGCGCCGGGAGGGGGCCACGATGGTCAGGGCACCGACCCGGCCGACCTGATCGAGCAGCCGGCGAAGGTCATGCGGATCGGCTCGATGATCAAGAACCTGCTCGACGAGGTCAAGGGCGCCCCGCTCGACGAGGCCGGCCGGGCCCGCCTGGCCGACATCCACGGCCGCTCGATCACCGAGCTGAAGTCAGGACTCGCCCCCGAGCTCGTGGAGGAGCTGGACCGTCTGGCCCTGCCCTTCGCCGACGCGACGCCGTCGGACGCCGAGCTGCGGATCGCGCAGGCCCAGCTCGTCGGCTGGCTCGAGGGGCTCTTCCACGGCATCCAGACCGCACTCTTCGCCCAGCAGATGGCGGCCCAGCAGCAGCTGCAGGGCATCCGCCGGGCGCTGCCCCCCGGTCACCCGCAGCCCGACACCGGACCAGAACAGCACCCGGGCGTCGCCGGTCTGGCCGGGCCCACCGGTCAGTACCTCTGACCGCTGACCCGGGTCAAGTCGGTCGCGGACACCGGCGAGGCGTCGTAGGCCTCGATGAACGCTGCCGCGATCTTGCGGTGACCCGGGTCGCCGGGGTGGAAGAAGTCACCCGCCAGCTCGGTGAAGATCTTCGTGTCGACGGTGTGCCGCTCGACCGGGGCGAGGACGAGGTCGGGGAAGCCCGCGACCACCTCCCGCACGATGCGCGCCAGTGAGGCGGCCGCGTCGACCCTCCCGCCCCACTGGAACTCCGGCACGTCACCGACGAGGGAGCCCGGAGGCAGCTGGGCACAGACGTGCATGAGGTCGCGGCGGAACTGCTCGGGGTCGGTGCGGCCCGCGTCGTTGGAGCCGATGCACAGCGTGACCATCGCCGCGTCCGCGGGCAGCGGCAGCTGGGTCGCGATGACGTCGCGCAGGCGGGCGCCGTAGACGGCCCGGTTGTCCACCCGCACCGAGCTGCCGGTGTGCGCCTCGACGTGCGCCACGAAGAGGCCGAGCCACGAGGTGCGCGGGCGCGACGAGCCGGTGCCCACGGTGAGCGAGTCACCGAGCGCGACGAGCAGGGTGTCACCGTGCTGCGCCCGGCGCGCCCAGTGCCGACCCCACGGCCCGACCGAGAGCCGCACCCTCAGGGCGCGGGCGACCACGACGGCCGGTGCGAGGACCGCGGCCGCCGTCAAGGTCCTGCCCGCGGTCTGGCTCAGCGTGCCCATCGCGCGTCGTCCCTCGCTCGTCGTGTGGAGCCGGGGGCTCTCGTACGGGGCCGTCTCATGCGGGGCTTCTCATACGAGGACTTCGCAGCCGACGGCCCTGCCGGATGCCCGGCCACCCAGCCCGCCCAGCCCGCCCAGCCCGCCCAGCCCGCACGGCCGTCAGCCGAGGGCACCCGAGGCGGCGCGGCCCGCCGTACGACCGGAGAAGAGGCAGCCGCCGAGGAAGGTGCCCTCGAGCGAGCGGTAGCCGTGCATGCCCCCGCCGCCGAAGCCCGCGACCTCACCGGCCGCGTAGAGGCCGGGGACGGGGGTGCCGTCGGCCGCCAGCACACGCGCCTCGAGGTCGGTCTGCAGCCCACCGAGCGACTTGCGGGTGAGGACCGACAGACGCACCGCGATGAGCGGGCCGTGGGCGGGGTCGAGCAGGCGGTGGGGGGTGGCGACGCGACCCAGCCGGTCGCCGCGGTAGGCGCGCGCGCCGTGGATGGCGGTCACCTGGGCGTCCTTGCTGAAGTCGTTGGCGAGCTCACGGTCCCGCTCGACCACCTGGCGCTCGACGTGGCCGGGGTCGAGGGGCGCGTCGGGGGTGAGGGCGTTCATCTTCGCGACCAGCTCGCCGATGGTGTCGGCCTGCACGAAGTCGACCCCGTGGTCGAGGAAGGCCTGCACCGGCGCGGGCACGCCGGGCCGCACCCGCCCCAGCACCTGGGGGACCGACCGGCCGGTGAGGTCGGGGTTCTGCTCCGACCCCGAGAGGGCGAACTCCTTGGCGATGATGGAGCGGGTGAGCACGAACCACGAGTGGTCGTGGCCGGTGCGCCGCAGGTGCGCGAGCGTGCCGAGCGTGTCGAACCCGGGGAAGAGCGGGGGCGGGAGCCGGTCGCCGTTGCCGTCGAGCCACAGCGAGCTGGGGCCGGGGAGGATGCGGATGGAGTGCCGCGGCCAGATGGGGTCCCAGTTGTGCACGCCCTCGACGTAGTGCCACATCCGGTCGCCGTTGATGACGTGCCCCCCGGCCCGCTCGCTGATCAGCAGCATCCGCCCGTCGACGTGCTCCGGCACCCCGGTCACCATCCGCTCGGGCGGGGTCCCCAGCCGCGACGGCCAGGCCGCCCGCACGAGGTCGTGGTTGCCGCCGATGCCGCCGGAGGTGACGATCGTGACGGGGGCCGACAGCTCGAAGCCGCCCACGCCCTCCCGTGAGGTCGTCACCCCGCGAGGCTGCGTCGCCGTGGCCAGCACCGTGCCCCGCACCCCGGTGACGGTGCCCCCGTCGGTGAGGAGGTCGTCGACCTGGTGACGGAAGGCGAAGCGCAGCAGGCCGTCACGCTCGGCCTGTACGGCGCGGCGCAGGAAGGGCTCGACCACCCCCGGTCCGGTGCCCCAGGTGACGTGGAAACGGGGCACCGAGTTGCCGTGGCCACCGGCGCGGCCGTCACCACGCTCGGCCCAGCCGACGAGCGGGAACCAGCGCATCCCCTGCTGGTGCAGCCACGAGCGCTTCTCTCCTGCGGCGAAGTCGACGTAGGCGCGCGCCCACAGCCCCGGCCAGTGGTCCTCCGGCCGGTCGAAACCCGCCGTCCCCTGCCAGTCCTGCCACGCGAGCTCGGCGGAGTCCTTGACGCCCAGCCGCCGCTGCTCCGGGGAGTCGACCAGGAAGAGCCCGCCGAAGGACCAGAAGGCCTGCCCACCGAGGTTGGCCCGGGACTCCTGCTCGACGACCAGCACCCGCCGGCCCCGGTCGGTGAGCTCGGTGGCCGCCACGAGACCCGCGAGCCCCGCACCGACGACGATCGCGTCCGCATCTGTGTCGTGCATGGCGCGAGACTACGGTGGCCGGGCCGCCGGCGCCTCATACGGGTGTGCTAGACGTATGGAGTGACTTCCGGCCCGGTCCGCCTCCGTCCCGTCCCCGTGTGGACGGTGCTGGCTGCTGCCGTCGCGCCCGTCGCGCTGATGACCGGGTGGCTCACGGCCGGGGCGGCGACCAGGGGCTACGACCCCGTGCGGTCGTCGGTGAGCGCGCTCGCCGCCGGGGACGCCCCCCACCGCTGGATCATGACCGTCGCCCTGGTGGTCACCGGGCTGGCCTACCTCGTCACCGCCGTCGGGCTGCGTCCTGCCGACGGGGCGGGTCGCGGACTGCTCGGCGTCGGTGGGGTCGCGACGCTGATCATGGCGTGGATCCCCAACGCGCACGTGACGCACAACTCCCTGGGGCACATGATCCCCAGCTACATGGCGTTCGTGTCGCTGTCGATCTGGTCGGGGGTGATCGCCCGCAACGTACCCGGAGCCCCGACCGTGCTGCGGCCCCGGTTCGGGCAGGTGACGGCCGTCGTGCTCTTCGTGCTGTTCGTCGTGCTCGTCGCCGACATCGTGACCGGCGGCGCGACCCTGGGCCTGCGCGAGCGGTTGCTGCTCACGGCCCAGTCGATCGTGCCGCTCGTCGTCACGCTCGGCGTGGTGCGGCTGCCCAGTCCGGTGCTGTCGGAGCCAGCCTTCCAGGGCTGACCTCGTGGACCCCGAGCCGTCAGGAGCTGTCCCCTCGGCGAGGCGCGCCCGCCTCCTCACGGGCGCCCGGGTGGTGACCCGCTGGGCGACGGCGACCGTGCGGTGGCTCGCGATCCTCGCGGCCTGCTACCTCGGCGGGGTGGCGGCGACCAACCTGTCGCCGACGACGGTCGAGACGAGCAACTACGCGGCCACCATCCGCCTGTCACCGTTGCCGGCCCGGACGGCGGTGCTCCACAGCCCGACGATCGTCGGAGACGTCGACCTCGGTTTCCACTCGCCCTTCATCGCTCCCGGCATCGAGGTGTCGGCCTCGGTCAAGGACTCGATCACGTCGGTCTTCACCCGCAGCAACGTCGACATCGCGAGCCTCCAGCCGAGCGCCGACGAGATCTCGGTCGCCCTGCGGGAGGCGGCCCAGGGGGTGGGCTGGCGGTTCGTCACCGGCGCCGCCGTCGTGGCCCTGGGCCTCTCGCTCGCCCTGCACTACTGGAAGTGGCGGCGACCATCCGACCGGCGCCACCTCGTCGTGGTGTTCACCGCCCTGCTGGCCGGGAGCGTGGCGACGGCCGGCAGCATCGTCGTCACCTACCGCCAGGCGAACTTCGCGAGCTTCCGCACCACCGGTCTGCTGCTCCAGGTGGAGAACAACCGGGCGCTGCTGCAGGACATCTCGTCACGCTCCTCGCAGGTCACGCCCTACGTGCTCAACCTCCTGGCCCTCTCGAAGTCGCTCCAGGAGAACCTCGTGCCGGCCGACCTCGACCAGCAGGTCTCGACGCGGGTGCTGCTGGTCTCGGACGTCCACGGCCAGAACCAGTACGGGCTCATGCGCTCGATCGTCGACGCCGAGAAGATCGATGCCGTCATCGACACCGGCGACCTGGTCAACTTCGGGACCGTGGCCGAGGCCGACGCCGCCGGTATCTTCTCGGGAATCCAGTCTCTCGGGGTCCCCTACATCTTCACCACCGGCAACCACGACCAGTCGTCACCGACCGACCGGGCCCTGCGCGACCGGATGGGACGCATTCCGGGCGTGGTGCTGCTCCAGCCGAGCGACACGTCGTACACGACGTATCTGCTGCACGGGTTGAGGGTGGCCGGCTTCAACGACCCGCGCTACTTCGGTGACGACGCGAAGGACACCGACAAGAAGCAGCTACCGGCGGTCGACGCCTTCAACCGGTCGATGGCCGACCAGCCGGTGCCCGACATCGTGGTCGCCCACGAGCCCGGCGCGGCCTCCGGGGTCGACCGCGCCGAGGTGCGCATCAACGGCCACCTGCACACCGCCGGTCTCGACAACAGCCGCATCACCGTGGGTACCTTCACCGGCGGCGGGGTGGTCTCGCACTACGTCGAGGAGCCGGACGGTGAGCTGCGCGGCCAGCCCTACGCCTTCGACATCGCGGCGTACGACACCTCGTGCCGGCTGGCCACCCTCACCCGCTACGAGTACCGGAACCTCATCGAGGGAGCCCCGGTCTACGACAACGTCACCGTCGTCAACGGCGCCACCATCGAGACGGCCCGCCAGGCAGGGGCCGACCCGCGCACCTGCTCCGCGGACGCCCCGACCGACCGGGTGCCGGTCCCGCTGGTGACCCCCGACACCCCGGCCGGCGACGCCACGACGGGGTGAGCGTCAGGGCTGGCGTCGCCCGGCGGGGCGCCGCACCGGGCGTCAGACGCGGAAGCCGGCGACGTGGGCGTGCAGCTGCCGGGTGACCGTCTCCAGGGTGTCGAGCGCAGCCCGGGTCTCACTCGCCCGGTCGCTCACGTCCGCGGCACTGGTGGCCATCTGGCTGGCGTCGCCCGAGATCTCGGCCACCCCTCCGGACGCGTGGGTGACCATGCGCTGCATCTCGCCCGTGGTCGCCGTCTGCTCCTCCACCGCAGCCGCGATGGTGGCCTGGGAGTCACTGATCTGGGCGATGATCTCCGAGACCCGGCTCATCGCCTCGACGGCGCCGTCGGTGTCGGCCCGGATCGCCCCCACCCGGGCGACGATGTCCTCCGTCGCTGCGGCCGTCTCCCGGGCCAGCTCCTTGACCTCGGCCGCGACGACCGCGAAGCCCTTGCCGGCCTCGCCGGCCCGGGCTGCCTCGATGGTGGCGTTGAGGGCCAGCAGGTTGGTCTGCTCGGCGATGCTGGTGATGACCTTGACGACCTCGCCGATCTCGGCGCTCGAGTCGCCGAGGCTGCGTACGGTCACGGTGGCCCCCTCGGCGATGTCGACCGCCGTCATGGCGACCTGGAGCGCCTCGGAGGCGTTGCGGGAGATCTCCTGGATGGAGACCCCCATCTCCTGTGAGCCCAGCGCGACGGTCTCGACGTTGCCCCTCACCTGACGGGTCGTCTCGGCGACCGACTCGGCGCGTGCTGCCGTCACCCCCGCGGAGGTCGCGATCTCGCCGGTGCTCACCGACATCGCCCGAGACGCGTGGATCACCTCGTCGACCGACCTGGCGACGGAGGACATGACGGTGGCCAGGTGCGCCACGAACACGTTGAAGGAGCTGGCGACCGACGAGAACTCGTCGCCACCGCGCTCGTCCAGCCGAGCGGTGAGGTCGCCCTCGCCGCCGGCGATGGCCTGCAGCCGCGCCTGCAGCTTGCCCAGCGGGGAGGTCACCGAACCCACGAGGAAGGGCACCGTCACCGCGAGGAGCAGCAGGGTCAGCACGCCGATGCCGGCCAGGATGTATCTCGCCCGTTCGTCGGCCGCGCTCGCGCTCGCCTCGACCTCGGTCTGGTACTGCGAGGCCCGGGTCACCCCGGAGTCGATGGCCGAGCGGTGCTTCAGGTAGAGGTCGTTGAGCGGACCGTTGGCGATCTTCTGCATGGTGGCCCGGTCACCGGCCTTGAGGGCCGGCAGGAACTGGTCGTGCAGGATCGTCAGGTACTGCTGGACCGGCGTGTACGACTTCTCGAGCAGGGTCGTGCGCAGCTCGGGTCCTTGAGGTTCTGCTCCCAGTAGGCGTGCCGCTGGGTGTACTCGGCCTCGAGGCGGCTCAGGCGGACCGTGAGCACGGTGGTGTCCTCGGTCGTCGTCGACAGCTGCATGACCGTGAGCTGGGTCTCGACGATGTACTCCGGCGGCGGGAGGATGTCGGCCGACAGGTCCTTGGCCGACACGATCTGCTGGTAGCTGTCGCTGCCGATGCTCACTTGCCGGTTGATCAGCACCGACAGGCCCCCGACGACGACGATCATCACCGTCGGGATGAGGACCACGATCCAGAGGCGGACACCCACGCTGACTCGTCGTAACATCTGTGTCCCCTTGGCCGGAAGTCGTCGCCCGCACATCCCGCTCGGTGTTCGGGATCGACCTCCCACACCGGGGGTCCGTCCTCACATCAGTCGGCCGCCGCCGGACCTGAGGCCAATACCTCGCGGAGCGAGCGATCTCCCCCCACCCACCAGTGCCTTCCGAACAAGAGAAACCCTTCATTCCGCGGACTCCGAGAGGCTGGAATGCAGGGTTTCTCTCGTTCGGAACGCGCGGGGGGGCGGGGCGGGGGGCTGGGTCAGGTGCGGAGGTCGGGGAACTGGTCGTCGCGCCACTCGGCGGCCGCACGCTCCCCGGCGTCGGCGAGGTCGTGCTCGCGGGTGCGCAGCTCGACGCGGCGGATCTTGCCGGAGATCGTCTTGGGCAGCTCAGCCTCCTCCAGCCGGCGCACCCGCTGCCAGGGCGCGAGGCGCGCCCGCGTGTGCGCGAAGATCGAGCGGGCGGTCTCGGCGTCGAGCCCGTGGCCGGGCACGAGGGCGACATACGCCTTGGGTACGGCGAGCCGCACCGCGTCCGGCGCCGGCACCACCGCCGCCTCGGCGACCGCCGGGTGCTCGATGAGCACGGACTCGACCTCGAAGGGGCTGATCTTGTAGTCGCTGGCCTTGAAGACGTCGTCGGTGCGCCCGATGTAGGTGATGTAGCCGTCGTCGTCGAGCGAGGCGACGTCCCCGGTGTGGTAGAAACCGTCGGCCATGGCCTCGGCGTTGCGCACGTCGTCGCCCTGGTAGCCGGTCATCAGCGACACCGGCCGCTGCGCGAGGTCGAGGCAGATCTCGCCCTCCCCGCCCGCGCCGACCCGCTCCCCCGTCACCGGGTCGACCAGCACCACCGGCACCCCGGGCAGCGCCCGACCCATCGAGCCCGGCTTCACCGGCGAGCCCGGGGGGTTGCCGACGCAGGCCGTCGTCTCGGTCTGCCCGAAGCCGTCGCGCAGGGTGAGCCCCCACGCCGTCTCGATGCGGCTGATCACCTCCGGGTTGAGCGGCTCGCCCGCGCCGATCACCTCGCGCAGCGACGGCGGGCGGCCGCCGCTGAGGTCGGCGTTGATGAGCATCCTCCAGACCGTCGGGGGCGCGCACATCGACGTCACGTGGTGCTGCGCCAGCACGTCGAGCAGGCCCTGGGCGTCGAAGCGCGCGTAGTTGTCGACGAAGACCGTCGCCTCGGCGTTGAAGGGCGCGAAGAAGCTCGACCACGCGTGCTTGCCCCAGCCGGGCGACGAGATGTTGAGGTGCACGTCACCGGGACGCAGTCCGATCCAGTACATCGTGGAGAGGTGGCCCACGGGGTAGGAGACCTGGCTGTGCTCGACCAGCTTGGGCCGGGACGTCGTCCCCGAGGTGAAGTAGAGCAGCAACGGGTCGGTCGAGGCCGTCGCCGGGTGCGGCGTCGGCCCCACCTCCAGCCCGTATGCAGCCGCCAGCGGCTCCCAGCCCTCACGCGCCTCCCCGGGCAGCGGCTCCCCGACGAGCACCCGCACGAGCGCGCGGTCGTCGGCCCCGTCGCCACCGGTGTCACTGGTACCCCCGCCGCGAATGCCACCGGTGCCCCCCGGCTCACCGATCCCGTCGAGCTTGGGCGCGTCGACGGCGTTGGCGACGACCGCCCTGGCCCGACCGCGGGTGATCCGGTCGGCGAGGTCGGCCGGGCCGGCCGCGGTCGTCGTGGGCATGACGACGGCGCCGAGCTTGATGACGGCCAGCACGACCTCCCAGAGCTCGACCTGGTTGTCGAGCATCACCAGCACCGCGTCGCCCTTGCGGACGCCCAGGCCGGCGAGCCAGGCGGCGACCTGGTCGGAGCGGCGCGCGAGGTCGTCGTACGACCAGGTGGTGCTGGGGCGCGAGCCCCCGCCGCCCCCCGCGTCGACGATGACCAGCGCAGGCGCGTCGTTGCCCCGGGCCACGGCGTCGAACCAGTCGACGCCCCAGTTGAAGACCGGCCCCACGTCAGGGAAGGCGAAGCCGGCGACGGCCTCCTGCGGGTGGCCGCGCCACGCGAGGAGCTGGTCGCGGGCGTCACGGAAGGCCGTGGTCGCGGGAGAGGGGGAGGTCGACGCCGTCGTCGGGGTGCTCATGAGGGCAGGCTAACCGCGCCTGCCCCCCGCGCGACCCCCTACGCCGTCCAAACAAGAGAAACCCGCTGTTCGGTGGCTCCGCGGCCCACAGAATCGCGGGTTGCTGTTGTTCGGAAGGCGATAAGTGGGTGGCTGGAGAGGCGCGGGCCGGGGCAGAATCGGCGTATGGGCCAGAGGATGTTCGTTGCGGTCGTGCCTCCCGACGAGGTGGTCGAGCACCTCGAGGACTTCCTCGAGCCGCGCCGCGACCACGGGATGCCGTGGATCCACCCGTCGCAGTGGCACGTCACGCTCGCCTTCATGGAGTCGGTCGGGGCCGCGGCGGAGCTCGAGCTGGAGGATCGGCTCGCCGAGGCGGCGACGAAGCGGCGGCCGATGACCCTGCGCCTCGCGGGGGGTGGCACCTTCCCGGATCCCGTTGCGGCGCGGGTGATCTGGCTGGGGCTGGAGGGCGACGGGCAGGGGCGTGAGGCGGGAGGCGCCCCGTACGACGAGCCGCAGGGCGACACCCCCCTGGGCGGCGCCGCCCTCGACGAGCTGCACCGCCTCGCCGTCAACGTGCGCGCCGCCGCGTCCGTCTCCGGCGCCCCGGTCGACGGGAAGCCGTTCCACCCGCACCTCACGCTCGCCCGGCTCAAGCGGCCGGTCGAGGCCACCCGCTGGCTGCGGGTGCTCGACACCTACGCCGGTCCGGCCTGGGAGGTCGACGAGATCGAGCTCATCGCCTCCCACCTGCACGAGGGGCCCGCTCGACGCCCCCGCCACGAGACGGTCGGCCGCTACGCGCTGGGGGCTCCGACCCCCGCGACCACGACCACGACCCCCGACGCCGTATGGAGCCCCGCCGCACCCGCCCGCGTGTCAGGTCGCTGACTCCGGCGGGACGCAGGCGGCGGGGATCGGTGGACGGCGCGGGTCGGCGGACGGGCGCAGGGTCGGCGGGGGCGGTGAGCGGGTCGGCGGGCGCGGTGAGCGGGTCGGCGGGCGCGGTGAGCGGGTCGGCGTGCGCGGTCGGCGGGCCGCTCACCCCGCCGGGTCCCACCGGTACTCGACCTCGGGCCGGCCGTTCCCGGTGTGACGGGACGATCTCGTCGCGAGCCCCGACTCGGCGAGGTGCTCGAGGTAGCGCCGGGCCGTCACCCGGGCGACCCCGACCGCGTCGGCCACCTCGGTGGCCGAGGCGGCGCCGCGCTCGCGCACCGTCTGCAGGACGCGGCCCCATACGTCCTCGGCGAGGCCCTTGGGCAGCGGGTTGGTCGTGGCGTGGCGCACGCCCGCCATCACCCGGTCGACCTCGCCCTGCGTCGCGATCTGCTCGCGGCCACCGGTCTGCTCGCGGAAGGCGCGGTAGCCCTCGAGCCGGTCGCGCAGGGTGGCGAAGACGAACGGCTTGAGGAGGTACTGCACCACCCCGAGCGAGACCGCGGCCCGCACCACCTCGAGGTCGCGAGCGGAGGTCACCGCGACGACGTCGGCGAGCTGACCTCGGGACCGCATGGCCCGGACGACGTCGAGCCCGTGCCCGTCGGGCAGGTGCATGTCGAGCAGCACGAGGTCGACGGCCTCGCCCGCGAGGGTGCGCAGGGCGTCGCGCCCCGTGTGCACGGCCGCGACGACGGTGAAGCCGGGCACGCGTCGTACGTAGGCCGTGTGCGCCGCTGCGGCGATCGGCTCGTCCTCCACGACGAGCACCCTCAGGTCGCGCGGCGTCCGGGACGCAGGCGAGCCCGGCACCTGGTCGCTCACCGCGACGGCCCCAGGTCGGTCGCCTGCCCAGTGACCGCCGACGACGGGGCGAGGGAGGTCTCCGCCGAGCGGGCCGCTGTGGGCAGCGGCAGCCGCACCGTCCACGTCGCGCCGGGAGGTGCCGACACCGACACCGTGCCCCCGAGCCGGCTGGTGCACTGCTGCACGAGGGCGAGACCGAGGCCCCGGCCGGTCGACCCGTCGGGCGTGGGCTTCGACGACCAGCCGCGTGTGAAGGCCCGGGCGGCCTCCTGCGGGTCGAGCCCCGGACCGTTGTCACCGACCTCGAGCACACAGGCGTCGGCCTCGAGGTGGGCCGAGAACCCGACCCGGCCCTGCGGCATACCGGCGACGGCGTCGAGGGCGTTGTCGAGCAGGTTGCCGACGATGGTGACGAGGTCACGGGCGGGGGCGATGCCGTGGGGCACGGGTGTCGACGCCTCCACCCGGAAGTCGACGCCCCGCTCGCTGGCCTGCGCGGCCTTGCCGAGCAGCAGCGCCGTCAGGGCCGGTTCGCCCACCGCGGCCACGAAGTCGTCGGTCAGCCGCTGCGACGAGGTCAGCTCGTCGGTGGCGAAACGGAGCGCCTCGTCGGTGCGGCCGAGCTCGATGAGCGAGACGACGGTGTGCAGCCGGTTGGCCGACTCGTGCGCCTGGGAGTGCAGGGCGTCCGCGAGCCCGCGGGCCGAGTCCAGCTCGCCCGTGAGCGCCTCGAGGTCGGTCCGGTCGCGCAGGGTCGTGACGGTGCCGAGGTCGCGGCCGTCCCACCGGGCCCGCGCCTGGTTGAGCACCAGCACCCGGGCCGCGGTGACGTGCAGCTCGTCGGTGCGCGGCAGACCGCTGGCGAGCGCCTCCGCCAGGTCGGCGGCCAGGCCCAGCTCACCCACCGGCCGGCCGGTCGGGTCGACGTCGGGGTCGAGCCCCAGCAGCCGGCGCCCCTCGTCGTTGACCAGACCCACCCGGCCGTCCCGGTCGACCAGCACGAGCCCCTCGCGCACGGCATGGAGCACGGCGTCGTAGTACTCGTACATCCGGTGCAGCTCGGTGGTGTTCATCCCCCGGGTCTGTCGGCGGACGTGCCGGGCGACCAGCCAGGTGCCGAGGCCGGCGAAGACGGCCGCGAGCAGCCCCGCGAGGAGCAGCCCGGGCACCTGTGCGGCGACCTGGTCGCTCACGGCAGCGAGCGCGATGCCCACCGAGACCAGCGCGACCACCGGCCGCCCCCGCTCACCACCGGCGAAGACGGGCACGACGGCGCGGGTCGAGGGGCCGAGCGTGCCGACGTAGTCCTCGACCACCTCCCCACCGGCGAGGGCCTCCGCGGTGTGACCCACGAAGGTGCGGCCGATCTGGGCGGGGTCGGGGTGGGTGAACCGGGTGCCCCGGGGGCTCATGATCGTGATGAAGTCGGTGTCGGTCTCGTGGCGCACGCGCTCGGCGTAGGGCTGCAGGACCGCCGTCGGGTCTGCTCCCGTGACGGACCCGAAGACGAGGGGGTCGCTGGCCAGCGTGCTCGCGACCGCGAGCACCCGCTGGCGGGCCTGCTCCTGGGTCGCCGACCGGGCCTGGACGTAGGCCGCCGCGAGCCCGCCGGTGACGACGATGAGGGCGACCACGACCTGCAGACCGAGGATCTGGCTCGCGAGCGACCACCGTCGCGGCGCGAACTCTATGAACACAAGAGTGACCCTACGTCGCAGCCGGGGCATCGTTCACTCCTGAGAGCGCCACCGACCACCCCGCCGGCGGCCCCGCATCTGCAAAGGAGCACATGTGTCCACGGTGACCAGCACCCCCGGCCCGTACGACGCGGCACCCGTCCCACCGCAGCAGCGCAAGGACAAGACCCGCTTCCTCTACCTCGCGGTCATCGCCGCGGTGGTCCTCGGCATCATCGTCGGCTTCCTCTTCCCCACCTTCGCGCAGCAGCTGAAGTGGCTGGGGACGCTCTTCGTCAACCTCGTCAAGATGATGATCGCGCCGATCATCTTCTGCACGATCGTCCTCGGTATCGGGTCGGTGCGGAAGGCGACCAGCGTCGGCAAGGTCGGCGGCCTCGCCCTCGCCTACTTCCTCACCATGTCGACCGTCGCCCTCGGCATCGGTCTCGTCGTGGGCAACATCATCAAGCCCGGCCAGTCGCTCCAGCTCACCGAGGCCGTCCGCAGCTCGGGCCAGAAGCAGGTGGCCGGCGCAGCCGAGGGATCGGTCGACTTCATCCTGGGAATCATCCCGACCACCCTGGTCTCTGCCCTCACCGCGGGCTCGGTCCTGCAGGCCCTGCTGGTGGCGCTGCTCGTCGGCTTCGCCCTGCAGATGATGGGTAAGCCGGCCGAGCCGATCCTCGGCGCCATCAAGCACTTCGAGAGCCTGGTCTTCAAGATCATGGCCATGGTCATGTGGGTCGCCCCGATCGGTGCGTTCGGTGCCATCGCGGCCATCGTCGGCGCGACCGGCATCGACGCGCTCAAGAGCCTGGGCCTGTTGATGCTCGCCTTCTACATCACCTGCGCCATCTTCGTCTTCGGCGTGCTGGGCACCATCCTGCGGGTCGTGACGGGGATCAGCGTCTTCCGTCTCTTCCGTTACCTGGGAACAGAGTTCCTGCTCATCCTCTCGACCTCGTCCTCTGAGTCGGCACTCCCGCGGGTGATCGCCAAGATGGAGCACCTCGGCGTCCAGCGCTCGACCGTCGGGATCAGCATCCCGACCGGCTACTCCTTCAACCTCGACGGCACGGCCATCTACCTGACCATGGCCTCGCTCTTCATCGCCGAGGCCCTCAAGAAGCCCTTCTCCATCGGTGAGCAGATCGGCCTGCTGCTCTTCATGATCATCGCCAGCAAGGGTGCGGCGGGCGTCTCCGGGGCCGGTCTGGCCACGCTGGCCGGCGGCCTGCAGAGCCACCGCCCCGACCTCGTCGACGGTGTCGGCTTCATCGTGGGCATCGACCGCTTCATGTCGGAGGCCCGCGCCCTGACCAACTTCGCCGGCAACTCCATCGCCTGCGTGCTCGTGGGCAAGTGGACCAGCACGGTCGACCTCGCGCAGGTCGAGCGGGTGCTCTCGGGTCAGGACCCCTTCGACGAGCGGATGATCGGCATCACCCACGAGGACGACGTCGCCGAGGTCGAGGCACCGGCCCGGAGCGACCGGGAGAGGCAGCCCGTCGGCTAGCAGGCCGCCGTACCGTGCCGGTCGCGCATACGGGGGCACGTGCCCCCGTATGCAGCCCGGACGCCCGATCTCGCGCGCATTCGCGGGCACGTGCCCCCGTACGAAGCCCATGCCCCGCTCCTGAGCGCATCGCGGGCATGTGACCCTTCATGCGGCGCAAACCCTCGATCTCGCACGCATTCGCGGGCACGTGACCCGGGATGTGGCCCGGGCCCGCTCTCACCAGCACTACCGCGCCCCAGTGGACGCGTAGACGGCCGGACCGACCCCCCACGGGTCGGTCCGGCTGTCTGCGTCGGGGCGAGCGCGGCTCAGCCCCTGGGCACCGGGAGCGTCAACCGCCGCCAGTGGCCCCTCCGGCGGCGCCGTTGCCGCCAAAGCCACCGGGGCGACCGGTCGTCGCCCCGAGACCGCCGGCGCCGCCCGGGCCGCCTGCTCCACCGAGACCGCCGGCGCCGCCCACGCCGCCGAGACCCCCGGCTCCGGCGACTCCGCGCAGCAGGGAGTTCGCCGAACCGGTCGGAAGCGCGGCCGAGGTGTCGGCGAGGACGACGACCTGACCGGCCTTCAGTCCGGTCGTCACCTGCACCAGCCCGCCTCCGACCGCCCCGACGGTCACGCGGGTGGGTGTCGCGGTCCCGGCCGAGAGCACCTGGAGCAGGGCGGAGGTCGCGCCACCCACGCTCGCGAGCGGGGTGATGGCCGAGGCTGGCACCGTGACGGCGTCGGTGACCGCAGACACGACGACAGCGACGTCGGCGCGCGAGCCGGGGCTGAGGGCCTGTCCCGCATTCGGCACGAGCACGGTCACGGGATAGGTCGGGGTCGCCCCCGTGGTGCTCGCGGGGAGCAGGCCGATCGCCGACACAGCACCCTCCACCACGGTGGTCGCACCGGCCGGTGTGACCCTCGCGGCCTGCCCCTTCACGATCCGGGGGAGGGAGGTCAGGGGTACGTCGACGGTCACGGCCGCCGCTCCGGCGGGAAGGATGACCACGCCGGCGGAGCTGGTCTCCTTGCCCTCCACCCGGAACGCGATCGAGCCCACGACCCCGGCGACGGGAGCGGTCAGCCGTGCCCCGACGAGGTCGGTCCGGGCGCTCGAGACCGCGTGCTCGGCCGTCGTGACCGCCACCTGGTCCTCGGCGACACTGGTCGTACCGCCACCGGCGCCCGAGGAGCCGAGGCCGGAAGCACTCGAACCGGAGGCGCCCGAGCCTGTCGAGCTCGAGCCGGACGCCGTGTGGGCGCCAGAGGTGCCCGACGCACCGGACGTGCCGGCCGCGCCCGACGAGCCGGAGGTCCCCGACGAGCCGGAGGCCCCCGACGAGCCGGCGCCGGTGGATGCGGTCGGGCTGCTCGAGCCGGTCTTGCCGCTCGAGCCCGTGGTCGGGCTCGACCCGCTTGTCGGGTTCGAACCCGACGGTGCGGACGACGAGGAGGCCGCGGTCCGGAGGGCCTGGGTGGCGGCTGCCTGGGCATGACCCACGGCAGTCATCGCGGATAGACAGGCGACCGCCTGTTGCTGAGCGGAGCCGGTCGCGGTCGCGGTGCTCGTGGGTGGAGGGGTCGTTCCCCGGCTCAGCATCGCGGGCTGCACGGTGAGCAGGTTGGCCGTCGACACCGGATCGGGGACCGCAGCGGTCGTGGTCGGGCTCGTCGTCGGGCTCGTCGTCGGGCTCGAGGTCGGGCTCGAGGTCGGGCTCGAGGTCGGGCTGCTGCTCGAGGTCGGGCTGCTGGTCGGGCTGCTGGTCGGGCTCGAGGTCGGGCTGCTGGTCGGGCTGCTGGTCGGGCTCGAGGTCGGGCTGCTGGTCGGGCTCGAAGTCGGGCTGCTGGTCGGGCTCGAGGTCGGGCTGCTGGTCGGGCTCGATGGCGAGGTGGGGCGGGCGAGCGCCTGCAGGAGGGGCGTGCACGCCACCGTCTGCGCGGCCATCGCCCTCGTCACCGCGGTCTCGGCCGCCTGGAGCGCGCTGAGGCTCGACGCCCCCCCGCCCGATCGCGAGCTGCTCGATCCCGTGGTGGAGGTGGTCCGCGTGCTGCTCCCTCCGGTCGTACCCGACCCCGACGTGCTGGGGGTCGTCTTGGCCGTGGTCTTGGCGGCTGTACCAGCAGTGCTACCAGCCGTCGTCTTCGCCGCCGTGCTTGCCGTCGCACCCGCCGCGGTGCTCGTGGCCGTGCTCGCTGCTGTGGTGTCGGTGTCGAGGCGCTCCTGCGCCTGGGCCAGGGTCGCCTCGGCGTCGAGGACCGCCTGCTGCAGCGGGCCGGAGTCGATCGTCGCCAGCTGCTGCCCGGCGACGACTGTGTCACCGAGGGAGACCGACAGGGCCGTGACCGTGCCCGAGGTGGGGAAGGTCGCGGTGACCTGGGTGGGCCGGGTCACCGCCCCCGTGAAGGGCAGCGTCTGGCTGACCGTGCCGAGGGCAGCCGTGGCGGTCACCCAGCGGCCTGAGTCGCTCGAGCCGGCCCCCTCGGCGTGCACCGCATAGGCGCCAGCGACGACGAGAGCCACCGCCAGCCCCACGGCCGTACGACGCGCCCATCCGCGAGAGAGCCGTCGCCCGCGGGGCGAGGTCCGTGACGCGGCTCGGCTCTGCGGCACGGGACTCTCCTGCGGCATGGGACTCTCCTCAGGCATTGGACGCGGCGCTCGTCGTGGCACTGGCCCCGCCGCCCTGCCCGGCGCCGCCGTTTCCACCGCCACCGAACCCACCGGCACCCCCACCGGCACCCCCACCGGCACCCCCACCGGCACGGCCGAACGTGCAGGCCCCGTTCACCGCGGGGCGCAGGCTGAGTGCGGTCGAGGCCACGGCGCCGGTGTCGTCGGCCTTGCCGAGCGCCGTGACGCACTCCCCGACCTTGACGTCACTGACCGTGCCCTTCTCGACCACGGTCCAGGTCGTGGCGGCGGTCGTGGAGACGGTCACCGGTGCCTGGCTGGCGGGGTTCGCGGACGTCGAGCTCCCGCCGGCGCCGTTGGCTCCCCCGGCTCGCACGAGCGGCACGACGGTGAGGGTCGATCCCTGCACGGCCTTCACCGTGCCCACGACCCCGCCACCGAACCGCGCGGCACCGCCGGGCGCGCCGGTGGGCGCACCGGTCGGCACGCCGCCACCAGTGGCACCGCCCGCACCACCCCCGGTCACACCGCCCGCACCACCACCCCCGGTCACACCGCCCGCACCACCACCCCCGGGTCGCCCACCTCCACCGAAGCCGGCGCCCCCACCGAAGGCGGCGTTGACGCACTGGCCGGTGACGGGCTGGCTGACGGTGACGGCCGTCGCCGTGACGGGAGACGACGTGGCCCCTGACGCGTCCCGCACCGTCACGCAGGAGCCGACCGCGACCGACGCCGCCGTGCCCGCCACGGTCTTGGTGATCGCGGTGGACGCCGAGAAGGTCACGGACGTCTGGTCGGTGCGGGTCTGCACCTGCATCGTCGACCCGCTCACCTGGGCGATGAGGCCCGTGGTGCCGGGCACCCGGCGCGCGCCAGCGCCCCCTTGGGCGCCGGACGCGCTCGTCGCCGACGGGGTCGGCGACGCGTTGCCGCTCGCCGTGGCGCCGCCTCCGCAGGCCGACAGCAGGAGGGCCGTCGCGGCCGCGGTGGTCGCGGCGGCAGCGGTGTTCGTGAAGGTGAGGCGCTTCATACGGGTCACTCGTTTCTCAGGGCGTCGATGGGGGCGAGTCGGGCGGCTCGGTTGGCGGGGTAGACCCCTGCGCCGATGCCGATGACGAGGGAGACGACGAGCGCGGCCAGAGCCGCGACCGCCGAGATCGTGACGGGCCCCGAGATGAACCGGGGCAGCACGACGGCGCCGAGGTAGCCCAGGCCGAGACCGAGCACGCCACCGGCGAGCCCGAGCAGGCTGGCCTCGACGAGGAACTGGCGCAGGATGACCCGGGGGGTGGCGCCCAGCGCCTTGCGCAGGCCGATCTCGCGGATCCGCTCGGTCACCGAGACGAGCATGATGTTCATGACGCCGATGCCGCCGACGAGCAGCGAGATGCCGGCGATGCTGCCCAGCAGCACGGTGAGGATGTGCGCCGTGCTGGTGGCCGTGGCCACCAGCGACGACTGGCTGCTCACGGTGAAGTCGGCCGTGGCCGCCGTGACTCCGTGGCTCGTCAGCAGCGCGGCCTGCGCCTCCTGGTAGGCCGCGGAGAGGCTCTCGCCGCTCGTGGCCTCGAGGTAGATGGTCGAGACGCTGCGGGTGCTGGCCGAGGTGGAGAGCCGGCTGGCGTAGGTCGTGCTGGGCACGACGGCCTGGTCGTCCTCGTCACTGGTCGTGCTCGAGCCGACCGTGTTGAGCACGCCGATGACGGTGAGGGTCTGGCCGCCCACGGTGACCGTCTGCCCCACCGGGTCGCGGAAGCCGAAGAGCTCGCTCGCGGTGGTCGACCCGATCACCGTCACCAGCGCACCGGAGTCGAGGTCCTGCGAGGTGATGAACCGGCCCGACGACACCGATCGCGAGCGCACCGAGAGCCACGAGGGGGTGGTGCCGACGACCGTCGAGGTCCAGTTCGTCGTGCCGACGGTGAGCGACTGCGACGAGGACGAGACGGCCGCGACGGCCGCGACGTCGGGGGCCACGGCCGGGTTGCCGAGCATCGCCGCGTCGTCGCGGGTCAGCGTGGTCGCGCTCCCCCGGCCCCCGCGGAAGCCGGTCGACGAGGTCGTGCTGCCCGGCGTGACGATGAGCAGGTTGGAGCCGAGCTGGTTGATCTGGGCGGCGACCTGGGCCGAGGCCCCCTGCCCCAGCCCGACCGTGAGCATGACCGCGGCGATGCCGATGAGGATCCCGAGCATGGTCAGGGCCGAGCGCAGCCGGCGGGTGCGGATGGCGTCCCAGGCCGTGCGGAAGGTCTCGCCCCAGCTCATCGTGCGACCCCGGTCATCGCATGCCCTCGGTCGCTGCCGTGAGCTGGTGGTCTCGGCCCTCGCGGAGCCGCCCGTCGCGGATGTGCACGACGCGCCCCGCGCGGTCGGCCACCTCCTGCTCGTGCGTGATGAGCACGATGGTCCGGCCCTGGTCGTGCAGCTCGTCGAAGAGGGTGAGCAGGTCGGCGGTCGAGACGGAGTCGAGGGCGCCGGTCGGCTCGTCGGCGAGCACGAGATCGGGGTCGGTCACGAGGGCGCGAGCCACCGAGACCCGTTGCTGCTGGCCGCCGGAGAGCTCGCCGGGGCGGTGGTCGACGCGGTCGGCGAGGCCGACCCGGGCGAGGGCCTCGTCGGCCCGCCGTCGACGCTCGGCCCGACCCACCCCGGAGTAGACCAGCGGGAGCTCGACGTTGCGCCACGCCGACATCGTCGGCAGGAGGTTGAACTGCTGGAAGACGAAGCCGATCCGGCGGCCGCGCACGACGGCGAGGTCCGCCTCGTCCATGTGCCCGACGTCGACCCCCGACAGCTCGTAGGTCCCGGCCGAGGGCACGTCGAGGCAGCCGATGATGTTCATCAGCGTCGACTTGCCCGAGCCCGAGGGCCCCATGACGGCGACGTAGTCGCCCGCCTCGACGGTGAGGTCGACACCGTCGACCGCCGTCACGGTCAGCGCCCCGGCGGAGTAGGTCTTGCTCACCCCGCGCAGCGCCAGGATGGGTGGCGTGCGCGGGCGGTGAGGGGGCGACTCCGGCGGCCAGGAGCGGGCGTCGGGCTCGTCGCCCATGACGCGTGCGTCCGTCATGTCAGTTGCCCCCCGGTACGGCGCCACCGGGGGCGGCGCCGCCTGTCCCTGCGCCCCCGCCGCCGCCTGTCCCTGCGCCACCGGTCCCTGCGCCACCTGTACCGGCGCCGCCGAAGCCGCCGGCCCCCCCGAAGCCGCCGGCGCCGCCGGTGCGGGTCCCCGTACCGCCCGCACCCCCGGTGCCGCGGGCACCGCCGAAGGTGCGACCGACATAGCTCACCTGGTCACCCTCGTGCAGTCCGGCCGTCACCTGGGTGACCTGGCCGCTGACCAGGCCCAGGGTGACGGGGGTCGTGGTCGTCGTGCCGTTCTTGACCAGCTGGACGGTCGGGCGACCACCGCTGCTGCTCACGGCTGCGGTGGGGATGGTCAGGGCGTCGGCGATCTGCCGCGTGGTGATGGCGACGGTGGCCGACCCGCCGGCATACAGACCGGCCGGGGAGCCCGTGACCGCGACCGTGACGGGGAACGTCGCCGTACCGCCCGAGGTGGAGGTCGCGACGACGCCGACCGTGCTGACGGTGCCGAAGACCGGCGACGCGGCACCCGTGGGGGTGACCGTGACCTGCAACCCCTTCTTCAGGGAGGCGAGGTCGGCGCTGCCGACCGAGGCCTGCACGACCCACGACGCTGTCGAGATCACGGTGACCTGGGCCGACGACGAGGAGCCGGAGGACGCCGACGAGCCCGAGCCGGACGAGCCCGAGCCCGAGCCCGTGCCGGACGAGCCCGAGCCGGACGAGGCCCCGGCGCTGCCCGACCCGACGCTCGCGCTCGACGAGCCGCCGCCCACGGTGCTGCCGGCGACGAGGTCGACGGCCGCCACGGTGCCGGCGATCGGCGAGGTCAGGGTGGCGCCGGCGAGATCGCTCTGGGCGGAGGTGACCTTGGCCTGGTCGGCGCCGACCTGGGCCTGCGCCGAGGCGAGCTGGCTGGCACTGCCGCTGCTCCCGGCCGTGACGGCGGCCTGCGCCGAGGTGAGGGCGGCCTGGGCGGCGGCGAGGGTGGCCTGCGCCGACGCCAGGGAGTCCTGCAGGGCGGTCGGGTCGATCGTCGCCAGGGGCTGCCCGGCGCTCACGTGGTCACCCACCGCCACCTTGACCGAGGTCACCGTGCCACCGGATCCAAAGCTGAGGTCCGACTGCGTGGCCGGCTCGAGGGTGCCGCTGGCGGTCACGGTCTGCTTGACCGTCTGGAGGGTGGCCGTCGCGGTCTGGGTGGCGGGGGTCGCCGCCGCCGCCCCGCTCCCGGCGTGCCTCCACCAGACCCCGCCGGCGGTCCCACCCACGACCAGCACCGCCACCGCCACCGCGACCCACGTCCGACCGCGTCCGCGACGTCGACTTCCGACCATGCCCAGCTCCTCGGGTCGATCCGTGGGCACTGCCTGTCCACCCGGTCGACGCTAGGGATGGCCTATCCACGGGCACTGTCGGACACCTGTGCCCGTCCTGTGTCATCCACCGAGACGAGTGGGCAACCACTCAGGTTGTATCTATGCTGTACGCATCATGGTGTCTCCTCCCTCCGCTTCCGCTCGCGTCTACGACCGCGTCAAGACCGACATCCTCAGTGGCCGGCTCCCCGGAGGCGGCTTCGTCACCGAGGGAGAGCTCGCGACGGAGACCGGCGTGTCCCGCACCCCCGTGCGGGAGGCGCTGCTGCGTCTCGAGACCGAGGGCCTGGTGCGGCTCTACCCGAAGAAGGGCGCGCTGGTCGTGCCCCTGACGGCCGAGGACGTGCGCGACGTGATGCAGGCCCGCCTCGTCATCGAGGGCTGGGCAGCGGGCGTGATGTGGGAGCGGCGGGCCGACGTCGTCGACACCCTCGACGACCTCCTGACGCAGATGGGCGCCAGCCGCGACGCCGACGACGTCACGGCCTTCGCCGCCCACGACCGGCGCTTCCACGAGGTGATCGTGGCGGCCGCCGGCAACGCCGTCCTCACGGGCACCTACCAGTCACTGCGCGACCGCCAGCTGACCATCGTGGCGACCCAGATGCGGATGTCGGGCTCACGCATCGACGAGGCCATGGCCGGGCACCACGAGCTGGTCGAGCTGTTGCGCTCCGGCACGAAGGCGGCCTTCACCAGAGCCGTCCGGCACCACGTCGAGGCGGCGATCTCGCGCATCCGGGCCGGCCGATGAGCGCGGCGGCGTCGGCTGAGCCCGACGAGTCCCAGCTGCACGACATCGGCGGACGCCGGGCGTACGCCGTCTGGGCCACCGCCCTCGGGGTCTACGTCCTCGGCATCTTCCACCGCACCTCGCTCGGTGTCGCCGGGCTGGTCGCGGCCGAGCGCTTCCACATCAGCGCCTCACAGCTCGCGACCTTCACTGTGGTCCAGCTGCTCGTCTACGCCCTCATGCAGATCCCCGTCGGCGTGCTGCTCGACCGCTTCGGCTCCAGGCGGCTGCTCCTCGTCGGCGTGGGCCTCATGACCGGGGGCCAGCTGTGGTTCGCCTTCGCCGGCACCTTTGCCGTGGGCATCGGCGCGCGCATCCTCGTCGGCGCGGGGGACGCGATGATCTTCGTCAGCGTGATGCGCATCGTCGCCCTGTGGTTCCAGCTGCGCCAGGTCCCTCTGCTCACCCAGCTCACCGGCCAGCTCGGGCAGGTCGGGGCGATCGCGGCCTCGTTCCCCCTGTCGACCGCGCTGGCCCACGTCGGGTGGACCCGCACCTTCGCGACCGCGTCGGCCCTCGGGCTGCTCGCCGCCGCGGGCATCATCTTCCTGGTCAAGGACTCTCCGTACAGGGGCACTCCGCAGGAGCCCATCCGGGTGCGCGCCGTGGCGGAGAGCCTGCGCCAGACGTGGGGCACCCCAGGCACCCGCCTCGGCCTCTGGTCGCACTTCACCGCGCAGTTCTCTCCCACCGTCTTCACGCTGCTCTGGGGATTCCCCTTCCTGGTCAAGGGCGAGGGTCTCTCCGAGAGCACCGCGAGCGTCGTTCTCGTGGTCATCACGCTCAGCGCGATGCTCACCGGACCCGTCCTCGGCAAGCTCGTGGCCGACCACCCGTTCCACCGCTCGCGCCTGGTCCTCGGCATCGTCGGCGCCATCGCCACGGCCTGGACCGTCGTCATCCTCTGGCCCGGGCGCGCACCCCTGTGGCTGCTGTTCGTCTTCGTCATCGTCATCGCCATCGGCGGTCCGGGAAGCATGGTCGGGCTCGACCTGGCCCGCACCTTCAACCCGAGGCACCGCATCGGGTCGGCCCTCGGCATCGCCAACATCGGGGGCTTTGCGGCGTCGCTGCTCACGATGGCGCTCATCGGCGTCGTGCTCGACCACCTCGAGCCACGGGGACCGGCCTACTACGACCTCGGCGACTTCCGGTGGGCGCTGTCGGTGCAGTACCTCTTCTGGATCGGCGGCGCAGTCCAGGTGTGGCGCCACCGCCGTCGTACGCGTCGGCACCTGGCAAGCACCGACCCCGACGGCTTCGAGGCCCTGCGCCGGGGGGAGCACATCACCCCGCGCGGCTGAGCCGACACTTGCCCGAGCTCGACCCTACTCGACCGCCCACCAAGGGAACCGGCCGAGCGTGGTGGCGACGGGGGGCGGCGCCACCACGCTCGTTGGACTCACTCACAGGGGACGGAGCGAGGCCTTTGCGACCATGGACCTAGGGGGATATCCATGACCGCGCTCTCACTATAGGGACGCGATGTGCCGCCCGCGCGCGGAGCGCTGAACTGGGGGAGTTTGCCCAGTAAGTGGCCCCGGGGGACGCCCTGCGACCGCTCACCACCGGCTCTTCGGTGAC
>JBBRNQ010000049.1:0-31015 GCA_038230235.1 Actinomycetales bacterium | reverse complement strand
TCGAGTCGGGGCCGGCGACCCGCATCACCCGGCTGGGGTCCAGACCGAGGCGGCCCAGACCGGCGGCGTCGTTCTGGGTGTCGTTGCGGTCGTCGTCCCCCGCGGCCAGGAACCGCTCGTCACCCCACCAGACCCACACCGTCGTCCAGTCGACCGCGTGGTGCCCGGCGTCGGCGAGCAGGGAGGCGATGATGGCCGATCCCATCGAGCCCCCCGTGAGCACGACATGAGCCTGCCCCCGGGCCGTCTGGGCGTCGAGCACGGCGGTCACCAGGCGGGCTGCGGCCGCGTCGGACAGCGCCTGCTTGCCGGGGTGCACGACCACCTGCACGCGGTCGCCGGTCACGATCGTCACCGCTGCTTGGTCGACGTCGACCGGGCGGGGCTCGTCGCACCTCTGGGCGTCGCCGCCGCGCTACCCGACGCCTGGGCGACCTCCTTCTCGCGAGGGGTCGGCTTCTCGGCCAGCTTACGGGTGGTGGCGTGCCTGACCTTCTTCTCGTCCCCGGTGTCGGGGGCCGGCGGGACGGTGACCATCTCCGACGCCAGCCCGGACGACGAGTCGCGAGCCAACGCGCGCGCGATCCGCCTCGACTCCTGCGCCGAGAGCAGGTCGCCGTCGGCCGCCGCCTCGCTGGCCGTCTTCGAGGCGGGGGTCAGCGTGGCGAGACCGCGCACCAGCGTCTCCTCGTAGACCTCGTCGGCATCGAGCCGGCGCAGCTCGTCGGACAGGCACTCCGCGAGCCCCCGCCGCTTGAGGCTGATCCGCCGGTCGGGCTGGCTGGGCTGCGAGAGGGTGGCGATGACGCCGTCGGGTCGCGCGAGGTCGATGGGACCGTTGTCGCGCTCGAGGCGCACACTTACCACACCGCTGCCGGCCTTGGTGCGCACCCGCTCCACGGGCACCTTCAGAGTGACGGCCAGCCACGCGGCGAGCAGGTCGGACGAGGGGGAGTCGACGGCACCGGCGACGACGGCCTCGGTCACCGGGGCGTACGGCGGCCCGTCGAGGGCCGCCGCGAGCAGACCCCGCCACAAGGTGATGCGGGTCCACGCGAGGTCGGTGTCACCGGGGGCGTAGGTCTTGGCCAGCTTCTTCAGCGCCGCTTTGGGGCTCGGCGCCTCCGCGGCGTCGGTGATGCGGCGCTGGGCCATCCGGGCGATCGGGTCCTTGCGCAGGTCGGCGGGTGCAGCGTGCGGCCACCAGGCGACGACGGGAGAGTCGGGCAGCAGGAGCGGCACGACGACCGACTGGCCGTGGTTGGCCAAGGCCCCGAACAGGCGCAGCACGACCACCTCACTGGCCCCGGCATCACCGCCGACGCGGATCTGCGCGTCCATGCGGTTGGTGCCACGCCGGTTGCCCGCGACCACGACGATGATCCGACACGGGTGCTGGCGGCTGGCGTCGTTGGCCGCCTCGATGATGTCCTCGGCCTGGGTGTCGTCGACCACGATCACCAGCGTCAGCACCCGCCCCAGGGTCATGGCGCCCACGTCGTTGCGCAGCTTGACGAGCTTCTTGCTGACCGACACGCTCGTGGTCTTGGGAAGGTCGATGATCACGAGCCGTTCCTCTCTGGTGAGGTGTCGCTGTGGGGAGAACTCTGTGGGGTTCCCTTTCGGGGTCCCCGCAAAGTATCGGAGCGAGGAACGAGCGGAGAACTTTGTGGGGCATTCACGGCATCCTCCAGGTGCGACCGTCGCGGGCCATCATCTCGTCGCTGGCCCTGGGTCCCCAGCCACCGGCGGGATAGGGCTGCGGCTTCCCGTGCTTGCCCCACCAGGCCTCGATCGGGTCGAGGATCTTCCACGAGAGCTCCACCTCCTCGTGGCGGGGGAAGAGGGGCGGCTCACCGAGGAGCACGTCGAGGATGAGCCGCTCGTAGGCCTCGGGCGACGACTCGGTGAACGCGCTGCCGTAGCCGAAGTCCATGGTCACGTCGCGCACCTCCATCTGGGCGCCGGGCACCTTGGAGCCGAAGCGCATGGTGATGCCCTCGTCGGGCTGCACCCGGATGACGATGGCGTTCTGCCCGAGCTCTTCGGTCGCCGTGTCGTCGAAGGGCAGGTGGGGAGCCTTCTTGAAGACGACGGCGATCTCGGTGACCCGCTTGCCGAGACGCTTGCCGGTGCGCAGGTAGAAGGGCACACCGGCCCACCGGCGGGTGTCGACCTCGAGCTTGACGGCGGCGTAGGTCTCGGTCACGGAGCCGGTGGCCACCCCGTCCTCCTCGAGGTAGCCGACGACCTCGTCACCACCCTGCCAGCCACCGGCGTACTGCCCGCGCTGCGTGTCGGCGTCGATGTCTGCGGGCACCCTCACCGCCGAGAGGACCTTCTCCTTCTCAGCGCGAAGGTCCTTGGCGTTGAACGAGACCGGCTCCTCCATGGCCGTCAGGGCCAGCAGCTGGAGGAGGTGGTTCTGGATGACGTCGCGGGCGGCCCCGATGCCGTCGTAGTAGCCGGCGCGGCCCCCGATGCCGATGTCCTCGGCCATCGTGATCTGCACGTGGTCGACGTAGTTCGCGTTCCAGATCGGCTCGAACATCTGGTTGGCGAAGCGCAGGGCGAGGAGGTTCTGGACCGTCTCCTTGCCGAGGTAGTGGTCGATCCGGAAGACCGAGTCCGACGGGAAGACGCCCTGGACGATGGCGTTGAGCTCTCGTGCACTGGCGAGGTCGTGCCCGAAGGGCTTCTCGATGACGACCCGGCGCCAGCTCTCGCCGTTGGGGTTGGCCAGGCCCGAGCGCTCCAGCTGCTCGCAGACCTCGGAGAAGAAGCCGGGGGGGATCGAGAGGTAGAACGCCAGGTTGCCCCCGGTGCCCCGCTCCTCCTCGAGACGGTGCACGGTCTGGGCCAGCAGGTCGTAGGCCGCCGGGTCGTCGAAGGTGCCCGGGACGAAGCGGAACCCTTCCGAGAGGTTGCGCCAGACGTCCTCGCGGAAGGGGGTGCGCGCGTGCTCCTTGACCGACTCGTAGACGACCTGACCGAAGTCCTGGTCGGCCCAGTCGCGGCGGGCGAACCCGACGAGGCAGAAGCCCGGCGGCAGCAGGCCACGGTTGGCCAGGTCGTAGATGGCCGGCATCAGCTTCTTGCGCGAGAGGTCACCGGTGACCCCGAAGAGGACCATCCCGCACGGACCGGCGATGCGCGGGAGACGCTTGTCTCGCGGGTCGCGGAGCGGGTTCGTCCCGGCGGCCACGCGTGCGGGACTCATGCGACTCCGAGGGCGCGGGTCACCTGGGCCAGGCCGGCGGCGTGGTCGGTCAGGTGCAGGTGCAGGACCGGACGGCGGTGGTCGTCGTCAGCGAGCACGGCGGCGTCACCGGCGGCCTGCGACGCGATGAAGTCACCGAAGGTGAACTCGCGACCCGGGATGGCGAGGTCGTCGAGGGGTGTCGCCGTGAGCTGGAGGTAGACCCCCTCACGGGGACCGCCCTTGTGGAACTGGCCGGTCGAGTGCAGGAAGCGCGGGCCCCAGCCGAACGTCGTCGGGCGCTCGGTCCGCAAGGCGACCGCGCGCCGCGCGTCCGCGAGCGGGGCGTCCTCGACCCGGTCGAGGTAGGCCATGATCGCGACGTAGCCCGTCTCGGGGTCGAGCTGGGTGAAGAGGGCGTCGAGGGCGTCCTCGACCGTCGTCGCATCGCCCAGCCAGCCGTCGGGACCGCCGAGGGCGTGGATCTCCACCGCGCCGTCGATGGCATCCGGCTCCGATGCCGAGCCGGTGCCCTGGTCGAGCAGCGCACGCGCTGCCTTCTTGGCGCTCTCGACGTCGGGCTGGTCGAAGGGGTTGATGTCGAGCAGTCGACCGGCAGCGGCCGTGGCGACCTCCCACAGGAGCATCTGCGCACCCAGCGAGCCTCCGACGTAGACCGCGCTGCGGTGGCTCTCGTGCTCGAGGGTCGCGTTGCCCTCGTCACCGTCCTCGCTCACGAGATGGGCCACCGTGACGTCGGGCGCGGGGTGGCTGACCTCGGGGTCGGAGCCGTCGGTCACGACGACGGGCAGGACCCCGGTGCCCTGCTTGCCGGTCGACTCGGCGATCAGCTGCTCGGCCCAGTCGGCGAAACCGACGATGCCGGAGCCCTCGTCGACGAGCACGAGCTTGTCGCGCAGCGGGTCGGTGCCGGCCATCGCGGCGCCGAGACGCAGGCCGGGATTGCCGTCGTCGTCGGCTGCCAGCAGGTCGGCCACCGACTCGGCGTCGTCGAGCAGGGCCTCGATGTCGACCCCCGCCAAGCCGCTGGGCACGAGGCCGAAGGCGGTCAGGGCGGAGTACCGGCCACCCACGTGCGGGTCGGCGTTGACGACGCGGTAGCCCTTCTCACGGGACTCCTTGTCGAGTGGGCTGCCCGGGTCGGTGACGATGACGATGCGCTCGGCCGGGTCGATGCCGGCCGCGGTGAACGCGGCTTCGTACGCACGGCGCTGCGAGTCGGTCTCGACCGTGGAGCCCGACTTGCTCGAGACCACGACGATGCTGCGCTCGAGGCGGTCGGCGATCGCCGCGCGGACGTAGTCGGGGTCGGAGGAGTCGAGCACCGTCAGCGGGACACCGGCGGTGGCGCAGATGACCTCGGGGGCCAGTGACGACCCGCCCATGCCGCAGAGGACGACGTGGTCGAGCCCCTTGCTGCTCAGCTCGTCGCGGATGGCCGCGACCTCACCGACCAGGGGCCTCGAGCTGCGGGGCAGCCCCACCCACGAGAGGCGGATGGCCGACTCGCTCTCGGCCGCGGCCCCCCACAGGGTGGCGTCCTGGGCAAACAGCTTCGAGGCGAACCCGGCCCTGACGAGGCCGGGCACGTGAGCGGAGACGGCGTCGGCGGCAGGACCGGACGCGGTGACGGAGATCGAGCTCACTGAACGGCCTTCTCCAGGTTTGCCGTGACGGTCTCCAGCAGCTCGCCCCAGGCCTTCTCGAACTTGTCGACACCCTCGACCTCGAGCAGCTGGACGACGTCGGTGTAGGACACCCCGATCGCGGCGAGGTCGTCGAGCACCTTCTGCGCCTGGGCGTAGTTGCCGGTGATCGTGTCACCGGTGATCTCGCCGTGGTCGGCGGTGGAGTCGAGTGTCTTCTCGGGCATGGTGTTGACGACGCCGGGGGCGACGAGGTCGACGACGTACATGGTGTCGCGGTAGGCCGGGTCCTTGACGCCGGTCGAGGCCCACAGCGGCCGCTGCGGCTGGGCGCCGGCTGCCTTGAGCGACTCCCAGCGCGGTGTCGAGAAGACCTCCTCGTAGGCCTGGTAGGCCAGGCGCGCGTTGGCCACACCGGCCTGACCCTTCAGGGCCCGGGCCTCGTCGGTGCCGATGGCGTCGAGCCGCTTGTCGATCTCGGTGTCGACGCGGGAGACGAAGAAGGACGCGACCGACTGGATGACGCTGAGGTCCTTGCCGGCCGTGTGGGCCTGCTCCAGCCCCTCGAGGTAGGCGTTCATCACCGCGCGGTAGCGCTCGAGCGAGAAGATGAGGGTGACGTTGACGCTGATGCCATCGGCGATGACCGCCGTGATCGCCGGTAGCCCCTCGACGGTCGCGGGGATCTTGATGAGGACGTTGTCGCGGTCCACGGCGTCCCGCAGCTGCTTGGCCTGCTCCACCGTCTTGGCCGTGTCGTGGGCCAGACGGGGGTCGACCTCGATGGAGACCCGACCGTCGACACCGCTGGTGTCGCTGAACAGCGTGGTGAAGACGTCGCAGGCGTTGCGCACGTCGCCGGTGGTCATCGCGAAGACGGCCTCCTCGACGTTCTTGCCGGCGGCGGCCAGCTGGGCGACCTGGTCGTCGTAGGCGGTCCCCTGCGAGAGGGCGGCTTGGAAGATCGAGGGGTTGGTGGTGACGCCGACGACGTTGCGCGTCTTGACGAGCTCGGCGAGGTTGCCGGAGTTGAGCCGGTCACGCGAGAGGTCGTCGAGCCAGATGCTGACGCCTGCGTCGGAGAGGGCCTGGAGGTTGGCGTTGGTCATGGTCATCGCTTCCTTGGCGGGGTGGTGCCGGGTGACTGCGGGTGAAGGGAACGGGAGGGGGCCGCGGCGGGTGGGAGCCCGCCGCGACCGGTCGCTCAGCGAGCGGAGACGTCGGCCTTCTCGGCGGCCGGCGTGTCGGTGTCCTCGTACGGCGGGACGTCCGTGAGCCGGTGGTCGGCCACCTTGCGCGGGGCGGTCTCGGCCATCGCCGGTGCGTGCACGGTGGCGCGGACGGCCTTGAGGGAGTCCTTGGCCGCCTTGACCGTCTCGGCTGCGGTGATGCCGAACTCGCGGTAGAGCGTGGCGACGTCGGCCGAGGCGCCGAAGTGGTCGAGGCCGATGCTGCGGCCGGCGTCGCCGACCACGTCGTGCCACCCGAAGGTCGCGGCGGCCTCGATGCTGACCCGGGCGCGGACGGCCGCGGGCAGGACCTTCTCCTGGTAGCCGCGGGTCTGCTCCTCGAACCACTCGCGACACGGCATGGACACGACCCGGGTGCGGACGCCCGACTTCTCGAGCCTCTCGCGGGCGTCGATGGCGATGGCCACCTCCGACCCGGTCGCGACGAGGATGACGTCGGGCGACGCGGTGCCGTCGGGGCCGCCGTCGATGAGGACGTAGGCCCCCCTGGCGGCGCCCGAGGCCTTGGCGAAGACCTTGCGGTCGACGACGGGCAGCGGCTGACGGCTGAGGGCCAGGGCGGCGGGGCGGGCCTTCTCGAGGATGGTGCGCCAGACGGCTGCCGTCTCGTTGGCGTCCGCGGGGCGGACGACGTCGAGGCCGGGCATCGCGCGCAGGGCCGCGAGGTGCTCGATCGGCTGGTGGGTCGGGCCGTCCTCGCCGAGACCGATCGAGTCGTGGGTCCACACGTAGGTGACGGGCAGGCCCTGGATGGCGGCCAGCCGCACCGCGCCGCGCATGTAGTCGGAGAAGACGAGGAAGGTGCCGCCGTACGGGCGGGTCAGGCCCTCGAGGGCGATGCCGTTCATGATGGCGCCCATGCCGAACTCGCGGATGCCGAAGTGCAGGGTGCGGCCGTAGGGGCTGCCCTTCCACTCGTCGGTCTGCTTGCCGGTGGGGATGAAGGAGGGCTCGCCCTCCATCGTCGTGTTGTTGGACTCGGCCAGGTCGGCGGAGCCGCCCCACAGCTCGGGCATGACGTCGGCGAGAGCGCTCAGCACCTTGCCGGACGCCGCGCGGGTGGCCATGCCCTTGGCGGTGTCGGTGGGGAAGGTGGGCAGGGCCCGGCCGAGGCCGGCCGGCAGCTCGGCCCGCACCAGCCGGTCGAGCAGGGTGGCGCGGTCAGGGTTGGCCTTGCGCCACGCCTTGTAGCCCTTGTCCCACTCCTTGTGAGCGGCCTTGCCGCGCTTGACGACCTGGCGGGCGTGGGTGAGCACCGGGCGCTCGACGGTGAAGTCCTTGCCGGTCGGGAAGCCGAGCAGCGCCTTGGTCGCGGCGATCTCGTCGGCGCCGAGGGCGGATCCGTGCGACTTGCCGGTGTTCTGCTTCGTGGGCGCCGGCCAGGCGATGATCGTCTTCAGCAGCACCAGGGTCGGCTTGTTGGCGACCTTCTTGCCGGCCTCGATCGCGGCGTAGAGCGCGTCGACGTCCTCGACGTAGGTGTGCCCGCCCTCGTCGTCGGCCGCCTGCTGGCGCCAGTCGACGACCCGCACGTCCCAGCCGTAGGCCTCGTAGCGCTGGGCGACGTCCTCGGAGAACGAGATGTTGGTGTCGTCCTCGATCGAGATGTGGTTCTGGTCGTAGATGAGCGTGAGGTTGCCCAGCTCCTGGTGCCCGGCGAGGGCGGACGCCTCGTGGCTGACGCCCTCCATGATGTCGCCGTCGGAGGCGAGCACGTAGACGTGGTGGTCGAACGGGCTCTGGCCCGGCTTCGCGTCGGGGTCGAGCAGACCGCGCTGGCGGCGCTGGCCGAAGGCCATGCCCACGGCGGAGGCGAGGCCGGATCCGAGCGGTCCGGTGGTGATCTCGACGCCCTTGGTGTGGTGCACCTCGGGGTGGCCGGGGGTGAGGCTGCCCCAGGTGCGGAGCGACTGCAGGTCGGAGAGCTCGAGGCCGTAGCCCGACAGGAACAGCTCGACGTACTGCGTGAGCGACGAGTGCCCGCACGACAGCACGAAGCGGTCGCGGCCGAGCCAGGTCGGGTCGCCGGGGTCGTGGGTCATCACCTGCTGGTAGAGCAGGTAGGCCACGGGCGCGAGCGACATCGCCGTGCCTGGGTGGCCGTTGCCGACCTTCTGTACGGCGTCGGCGGCGAGCAGGCGGGCGGTGTCGACGGCCCTCACGTCGAGGTCGCTCCACCCCGCCTTCTTCGCGACCGGCTTGGGCAGGTCGGTGCTGCGCTTCGCGATGGGCGATGATGCGCGAGCAGCTGTGGTGGTCACTGGTGACGTCTCCTTCGAGGGTTCGCGTGCACTCCCTGGCGTTCGCTTCCGAGCCTAGTGCCCGACGTGACGTGCACGACATCTCGGGGGGCTGGGCTCGGGCCTGTGCTCGTGCTAGGAGTCTCTACCGCCTCCCGTACCCGCGTACCGGCGATGTCCCACCTGAGCTGGGGCGGCCGAGACGCCACGCGGGTGGCCGTTAGACTCGAGAGGCATTCGCACCGACACCCGAAGGACACCGTGACCGCTCTCGACCCGCGCGCCGGGCTGTCGACGACTCCCGCACCGGGAGGGCACGGAGCGCTCTTCATCCTCGGGCAGTACGTCGCGCTGACCAAGCCCCGGATCATCGAGCTGCTCCTCATCACCACGGTCCCGGTGATGTTCCTCGCCCAGCGAGGGGTCCCGTCGCTGTGGCTGGTCGTCGCCACCCTCGTCGGTGGCACCCTCTCGGCGGGAGCAGCCAACACCCTCAACTGCTTCGTCGACCGCGACATCGACGCGGTCATGCACCGCACGAGCACCCGACCCCTCGTCACCGGCACCATCTCCCCGGGGGCGGCCCTCGTCTTCGGCGGCGCCCTCACGGTGCTCTCCACCGCGTGGCTGGGGCTGCTGGTCAACTGGCTGAGTGCGGCTCTGGCCCTGGCGGCCCTGCTGTTCTACGTCGGCGTCTACACGATGCTGCTCAAGCGGCGCACGACGCAGAACATCGTCTGGGGCGGCGCCGCCGGTTGCATGCCGGTCCTCGTCGGGTGGGCCGCGGTCACAGGCACCGTGTCCTGGTCGGCCGTGATCCTCTTCTCCGTCATCTTCTTCTGGACCCCGCCCCACTACTGGCCGCTGTCGATGAAGTTCAAGGACGACTACGCAGCCGCCAAGGTGCCGATGTTGCCCGTCACCGAGCGTTTCGTGGTCGTCGCCCGGCAGATCGTCGCCTACTCGTGGGTCATGGTCGCCGCCACCCTGCTGCTCGTCCCCGTCGGTGACATGGGCTGGGTCTACCTCGTCGGCGCCGTGGTGTCAGGGGCGGTCTTCCTGTCCGAGGCTCACCGGCTGCTCCGGGTGGCGAGCACGGGCGCCGGCCCCGAGGTGCTCAAGCCGATGCGGCTGTTCCACTTCTCGATCACCTACCTGACGGTGCTGTTCGTGGCCGTCGCGCTCGACCCGCTGCTGCACGTCGCCAT
The DNA here is from genome assembly GCA_038230235.1 of Actinomycetales bacterium. Classification (GTDB taxonomy): domain Bacteria; phylum Actinomycetota; class Actinomycetes; order Actinomycetales; family Dermatophilaceae; genus Lapillicoccus. The sequence goes on along the minus strand of JBBRNQ010000049.1, from coordinate 21,451 downwards.
CCAGCGCTGACGACCCGTCCCGCGCCGAGGAGAGATCCCCCGGGTGGCAGGCGGGTCGGTCAGACGGCGACCGACTCCCGGCGTCCCCTCGGGTGGCCGTCGGTGGCAGACCGGGGGGAGAGGGTGACCACGAGCACCGCGGTCGCGGCCGAGACGAGGATGGCGGCGCCCACCAGGTGCAGCGCCACCACGGCGATCGGCAGGCCTTCGTAGTACTGCACGAAGCCGATGACGCCCTGGGCCAGCTCGACGACGAGCAGCAGCCGGGCCGCGCGGGCGACCGCCCCTGACCGTACGGCGACGCACACGGCCACGGTGAGGGCGACCAGGACGTAGACCGACGCGGCGTGCACGTGGCTCATCGTCTGCGGGGAGAGCTCGTTGCGAGGGGCGTTGACGTCACCCGCGTGGGGGCCGCTGCCGGTGACGACGGTGCCCAGCCAGACGACCACCCAGCTGACCGCGTACGTCGCGACGACGAGTCGCCGTACCAGGGGGGTGGGACCGGTGGTGGCCGCCACCGAGGGGGCGCGGACGGCCGTGCGCACCCGCAGGACCAGCCACATCGAGGCCGCGACGAGGGCCATCGAGAGCACGAGGTGCAGCGCCACGACCCAGGGGTTGAGCTGGGTGAGCACGCTGATGCCGCCGATGACGCCCTGCAGGGGAACGCCGGCGGCGATGAGGCCGACGTGCCAGCGCAGCGACCGGGTCGAGCCTGCCCACCGCCACACGGCGACGAAGGCCGCGACCACGACGGCGATGAGCACGTAGGTGAGCATGCGGTTGGAGAACTCGATGATGCCGTGCACGCCGAGCTCGGAGTGGGGCACGAACGACTCGGACGTGCACCTCGGCCAGGTGGGGCACCCCAGCCCCGAGCCGGTCAGCCGCACCAGGCCGCCGGTCAGGATGATCACGGCGTTGGCGACGAGCGTGGCCCAGGCCCAGCGCACGACGGTGGTCGACGACGGGTTGGCCAGGGGCAGGGCAGTGCTCACCAAGCAAGGGTAGGCGCCTGTCGGGGTGGCAGGGGCAGCAGGTAGGCGCTCTCGACTCGAGCGACGAGTTTCCACATAATTAAGCGTGTGCTCAAGATTGAGCATATGCTCAAACAATGACCTCTTCCTCCCGTGACGACCCGACCCTCGAGCCGTGGACCGGTCCCCCCGACCGGCCGGTGAGCCATCGCCTCGTCGGCGCCCGTCCGCTCCTCGGTGCCCTCGTCCTGCTCGTCGGCCTGGTGGGCACCGCTCTCGTCGTGGCCACCGGGCGTCAGGACTCGGCCCTGCTCTTCGTGGGCGTCCCGGTCACCCTGGCCATGGGGGTGACGCTGCTCGCCCGACCACGGACAGGCGGCGGTCTCGCCTTCGCCGTGACGACCATCGTGCTCCTGCTGGTGTCGGCGCTGCTGCAGGAAGCCGCCGTGTGCGTCCTGCTGGCCGCCCCGCTGGTCTACGGCGTCACCGGCCTCGCCGTGGCCTTCGCCCGCTCCGACGACGGGGACCGGAGGTATGCCGTGGCCCCGTTGCTGCTGCTGGCCCTCTCCGCCGGCGAAGGCACCGCCAGCGGGGCCAGGGTCGTGCCCGTGCAGTCGACGACGGTCTCCACCCACGTCGGGGCAGGCTGCGACACCGTGGCCGACCGTCTCGCCCACCCGGCGCTCGACGCGTCGGCCGACCGCGGCACGCTGCTGCGCCTCTTTCCCTATCCCACACCCACCGCGGCGTCCGGCTCCGGTCTCGAGGTCGGCGACACCTGGGAGCTGGCCATGCCGCAGGCGCCGATCCGCACCCGGGTCACGGCCGCCGACGCACGACACGTCGTCTTCGCGGTCACGCAGGACCACTCGAGAGCCACGAGGTGGGTTCGGGTGCAGGAGGGGTCGATCGCCTGGGATCCCGAGGGCGACGGGTGCCGCGCCACGCTGGAGGTCAGCTGGGAGCGTCGGCTGGACCCCAGCTGGTACTTCGGACCGGTCGACCAGGTCTTCTTCACGGCCGGAGCCGAGGCCTTCCTCCGCCAGCTGACCGGACCGTCGAGCGCGACGTGAGGCCGTCATGAGCACGGGACTGGCCCGCAACCTCGTCCTCGGGCTGCCGCTCCTGCTGACGGCGCTCGCCCTGGCCCGGGCCGAGCCGGCCGCCCGCCTCACCGCCGTGCTGACCTCGGTCGTCTCGCTGCCCGGGGTCGTGGCCGGCAACGCGATGGCGGTCCACCTCGGGTGGTGGGAGTTCGCCACGACCGACACCCGCTTCCTCGGGACGCCATTCGAGGTCGTGCTGGGGTGGACGCTGCTCTGGGGCTCCCTGCCACCACTGCTGCTCGACCTGCGCTCCATCAGGGCGACGGTTCGGGCGGTGCCGTCACCGCTGGTCGTGCTCGGGTGGCTGGCCGTGGTGCTCTGGGTCGACCTGGTGACGATGCCCCGGCTGGCGCCCCTGGTGACGCTGCACGACGGGTGGCTCCTCGGAGAGGCTCTCCTGCTGGTCGCCGTGGCGCTACCCTGCGCCGTCCTCGCGGTCCTGACGGTGCGCAGGCAGTCGCTGGCCGCGCGGGTCGTCCTCCAGGTGCTCGCCTTCGGTGGGGCGGTGCTCTGGCTGGTGCCGACCCTGGCCTTCACGCTGGGCGACGGCGGGTGGGGGGTGATCGCGGCGCGACCCGTGGCGGTGCGGACCGCGGCGCTCCTCGTCGCCGTGGTCGTCGGTGTGCTGCCGCTGGCCGCCGTCGCCGAGCTGGCCCGCGTCGGCCTCGGAACGCCCTGGCCCTGGGACCCGCCGTCCCGGCTCGTCACCACGGGCCCCTACGCCTACGTCGCCAACCCCATGCAGGTCGGCACCGTGCTGCTCCTCGCGGGTCTGGCCGCGGCGGCCGGCTCGTGGGCGCTGCTGGCCGCCACCCTGAGCTCGGTCGCCTTCTCGAGCGCGCTGGCCGACCCGCACGAGCGGCGGGTGCTGGGAACGCGCTGGCCCGGCTGGACGGCCTACCGGGCCCGGGTGCGGCCGTGGGTGCCTCACGGCACGCCGTACGTCGCGCTGCCTGCCACCGTCTTCTTCGCCCGCTCGTGCGGGCAGTGCTCCGACATCGAGCGACTGGTCAGGACCCTGCCGCTCACAGGACTGCGCCTGGCCGCGGCCGAGACGGCACCGGTCCGGCTCACCAGAGCCCGCTGGGTGGGCCAGGGCCATCACGACAGCGGGGTGGCGGCGGTGGCCCGGGTGCTCGAGCACGCCGGCCTGGGGTGGGCCTGGTGCGGGTGGGCCCTGCGGTTGCCGGTGGTCGTCACGCTGGTCCAGGTCGTCGTCGACGCCATGGGTGGTGGGCCGCGCACGCTCCCGGTCGCGACGCCACCCGGTGGCTGAGGGCCCCCCGCCGCCCACCCGTGCCACAGTGGACCGGTGAGCAGCGCGGAGACCAAGCAGGCCCTGCTCCATACGGCCTTCACGATGGTGCGCGACCACGGGGTGGGCGCCGTCACGGCCCGGGCGCTCGCCCGCGAGGCGGGAGTCAACCAGGCCCTCGTCTACTACCACTTCGGCAGTCTCGACGACCTGCTCGTGGAAGCGTGTGCCGAGGCCACCGAGGCGCTCGTGGCCCGCTACGCCCCCGCCCTCGACGAGGTGACCAGCCTCGGGCAGCTGCTGTCGGTGGCCGACCGCATCTCGGCCGACGGCCGCGAGTCCGGCGACGTGCGACTCCTGGCCCAGGTGGTGGCTGCGGCGCACCTCGACGAGCGCTACACCGGGATCCTGGCCCGATGCCTGCCGACGTGGTACGACGCGGTCGATCGCGCGGCGGAGCGCGTGCTGGTCGCCCAGGGCCTCGACCGGGCGCTCGCCGCCACGGATGTCGCCCGGCTGGCCTCGGTGGCCATGGTCGGCATGCTGCTGCTCGACGGTCGCGACGGCCGGTCGGCGGACCTGTCGATGCAGGCGTCGAGACGTCTCGGTGGACGCCTCGAGCGGCTGTTGCGCCGGGTGCCGGTGGCGGTGCGCCAGCGGGTCCTGCGCTGAGCCCTCCGCCGCCCGGCGAGGGAGCGGGTCAGAGCTCCTTGGCCATCAGGGCGACGACGTGGCCGGGGTCACCGGCGCGACCCACCTCGACGTAGCCCCGGCCCCGGTGGAAGGCCAGGGACGGCTCGTTGGGGGGGTCGACGTTGACCTCGAGCAGCATCCGCGCGCCGGCGCGGGCCTCGAGCTGGTCGTAGACGAAGCGGGCCAGGCCCCGACGTCGGAAGGGTGCGTCGACCACCACCCGGTCGAGGTAGGAGAAGTCGTCGTAGCGCTGGGCGAACCAGCGGTAGTTGTCCGAGTCGTAGTCGCTGCCCGGGGCGAAGGTGACGACGAACCCCGCGACCTCTCCGTCCAGGTCGATGACGTCGGCCCGCTGCGCCCAGCCCCGCAGCTGGAGCAGCCGCGGGGCGTCCAGGGGCGAGAGCAGCTCGACGTGGCGGTGGTTGAGGTCGAGGACCGCGACGACGTCGTCGTCGGTGATGGCGCGCAGGCGGGGGGTCGGCACGACGGACACCGTATGCCGTGTGGCCCCGCGGGTGGGCAGTGGCGCACCGGTCAGTGGTGGAATGCCGACGGTCCCGTCCGACCCGCCTGGCCGGCGTGCTCCACCAGGGCATCGGTGACCGCCCTCAGGTCGCGCAGGAAGAGGTCAGCGAGGTCGCGCGAGAACCCGTTGCGGCAGACGACGCGGAGCACCGCGAGATCGGCGCGGTCGGCAGGGAAGGTGTAGGCCGGCACCTGCCACCCGTGCTCCCGCAGACCGCGCGAGACGGCGAAGACGTCCCACTGCGTCACGTCGTCAGCGGTCGTGAAGGCGAAGACCGGTAGCTCGTCGCCGCGGGTGACGAGGCGGTACTGGGGGAGCTGCCCGATCTCACCGGCGAGTCCGGTGGCCACGTCACGGCAGGCCTGCTGCACCGCGGTCATCCCGGAGAAGCCGAGGCGGAAGAAGGTGTAGTACTGCGCGATGACCTCGGCGCCGGGACGGGAGAAGTTCAGGGCGAAGGTGGGCAGGTCGCCCCCCAGGTAGTTCACCCGGAACACGAGCTCCTCCGGGAGGGCCGCCCGGTCGCGCCAGAGCGCCCACCCGACACCGGGGTAGACGAGGCCGTACTTGTGCCCCGAGGTGTTGATCGACGCGACCCGGGGGAGGCGGAAGTCCCAGACGAGCTCCGGGTCGAGGAAGGGCGCCACCATCCCGCCCGAGGCCGCGTCCACGTGCATCGGCACGTCGGGGCCTCCGCCCGCCGCCAGCTCGTCGAGGGCGGCGGCGATGTCGGCGACGGGCTCGTAGCTGCCGTCGAAGGTGGAGCCGAGGATGGCCACGACGCCGATGGTGTCGTCGTCGCACGCGGCGGCGGCCTCGGCGGCGCCGAGGTGCAGCCGGTCACCCTCGAGCGGCACCATCCGTGGCTCGACCTCCCAGTAGCGGCAGAACTTCTCCCAGCACACCTGCACGTTGGCGCCCATCACGAGGTTCGGCCGCCGGGTCGGGTCGTTGCCGGTGCGGGCGGCCCAGCGCCGCTTGAGCGCCATCCCCGCGAGCATGCAGGCCTCGCTCGAGCCGGTCGTCGAGCAGCCGGTGGCCGTGCCGTCGGCGGACGGCGCGTGCCACAGGTCAGCGAGGATGGCGACGCACCGGTCCTCGATCGCGGCGGTCTGGGGGTACTCGTCCTTGTCGATCATGTTCTTGGCCACGGACTCGGCCATCAGGCGCTCGGCCTGCGGCTCCATCCACGTGGTGACGAACGTCGCGAGGTTCATCCGGGCACTGCCGTCGAGCATCAGCTCGTCGTGCACGACCTGGTAGGCCACGTCGGCGGGTACGGGGTCGGCCGCGAGGGTGTGGGTCGGCGGCACCACCTCCCTCCCGTAGGCCGGGTTGGCCGCCCCGAGGAACGGGTTGCGGTCACCTCGGGATTCGCTGTGCCGAGGGTGGACGGGGTCTCCGTGCATGGCCATGCGGGCAGTCTGGCCCCGGCGGCTGGGAGCGGCCCGAGACATCTCGAGACACCCCCGAGACACCCCGAGACACCCCGAGACACCCCGAGACACCCCGAGGTCGGTCAGTCGGACCAGCGGAAGGTGCGTCGGGCCAGGACGGTCGCCACGACGCCCCAGGCCAGCAGCACGACCAGGCCGGTACCGTCGAGCGTCCCGGCCCCGAACGCCGTGCGCAGTCCGTCGGCGAGGGCCGAGCTGGGCAGCACCGTCGCCAGGTGCGAGAGGCCCATCGGCAGCTGGCTTCGGGGCACGAGGACCCCGCCGAGCCCGAGAAGCAGCACCCAGACGAGGTTGGCGACCGCCAGGACCCCTTCGGCCCGCAGGCTCCCTGCGAGCAGGAGCGCCAGCGCCACGAAGGCCCAGGTGCCGACGAGCAGGAAGAGCAGGGCCGGTGCCCAGCCGACGGCGTCGGGCCGCCACCCGAGCAGGGCGCCGACGAGCCCGATGACCGCCCACTGCCCGACCTCGACGGCCAGGGTGGCGACCGCCTTGGCCAGCAGCAGCCCGTCGCGCCCGAGGGGGGTGGTGCCGAGCAGGCGCAGCACGCCGTACCGGCGGTCGAAGCCGGTCGAGATGGCCTGAGCGGTGAAGGCCGCCGAGATGACGCAGAGCGCGAGGACGCCGGGGGTGGCGACGTCGACCCGGCGCCCGGCGCCGAGCGACGGCGCGCTGGCCAGGACCAGCCCGACGAGGGCCCCGAGGGGCAGGACGAGCGACACCAGCAGCTGCTCGCCGTTGCGCACGAGCGTGCCGAGCTCGAAGCCGGCCTGGGCGAGCACCCGACGCAGGGGGGTGGCGGGCCCGCTGTGGGCCGCGCCACCCGCTCCCAGCGTCATCGGCAGCTCGGCGGGGGGTGGAGAGGCGGGGGAGGGAGAGGTGGGGGAGGTGGACGCGGGGGAGGTAGGGGAGGGGAGGGCGGAAGCGGCCGGGGAGGCAGCCGCGGGCGCGGGGTCGGGGGCGGTCACTGGCGCACCCTCCTGGTCAGGTCGAAGTAGACGTCCTCGAGCGAGCCGTGGCCGACGACCTCGTCGACCGCGCCCTGAGCCACCGTGCGGCCCTCGCTGACGATGACCAGGTGGTCGGCGAGCCGCTGCGCCTCCTCGAAGGAGTGCGTGCTGACGACCACTGTCGTGCCCTCGTCGCGCAACCGGCTGACGAGGTCGTAGACGTCGAGCCGGGCGTGCGGGTCGAGGCCGGCGGTGGGCTCGTCGAGGAAGACGACCTCGGGGCGACCGACGAGGGCGGCGGCGAGCGCGACACGCTGCCTCTGGCCCCCGGAGAGCCGTCGGATCGTGGTGCGGTCGAAGCGGTCGATGCCGAGGGTTGCGGCGAGCGCGGAGACGTCGGCGGGCTCGGCGTACAGGCTGGCGAGATGGCGAAGCAGGCGCATCGGCCTCGTCCCGTTGGGCAGCCCACCCGACTGGAGCATGACGCCCACGCGAGCCCGGTGCTCCGCCGGTGCGTGCCAGGGGTCGTCGCCCAGCACCCGCACCAGCCCCTCGTCGGGCTGCTGGAGGCCGACCGCGCACTCGATCGCGGTGGTCTTGCCGGCGCCGTTGGGGCCGAGCAGGGCTGTCACGCTCGCCGGAGCGGCGCTCCAGCTCATGCCCTCCAGCGCCGTCACGTCGCCGAAACGGCGAGAGAGGCCGTCGAGGTCGACGGCGGGAGGCGGGAACTGCACCTCACGAGTCTAGGTCGCGGGGCTGAGGGACTGCTGCGTGCCTGGGCAGCCCGGCCCGGTGACGGGCTCTCGTGCCCGGCGCGGACTCCGTCGGACAGGGGGCCCTCCCGCGGGTTAGGTCATCCTTACTATCGGAGACCCACCAATTACGTCACAATGATGTGGTGTTTATAGGAACCCCCGGTGCCCCAGAGGTGGCGGCCGACTGCGAGCAGTCAGCCCACCACCTCGAGCGGCGTACCCGCGAGCGGGTCCTGGCCGTGGTCTCGGAGCACGGGCCGGTGACGGCCGCCGAGATCGGCCGCGTCGTCGGCCTCACGCCCGCCGCCGTCCGGCGTCACCTCGACGCCCTCGCCGAGCAGTCGGTGATCGCCGAGCACGACCCCACCTCGCCGGTGCGTGGCCGGGGTCGGCCCGCCCGGGCCTGGGTCGTCTCCGAAGCGGGCCACCGCGCCCTCGACGACGACTACCAGGACCTCGCAGCGCAGACCCTGCGCTACCTCTCGGCCCACGCCGGGCCCGAGGCGGTCGACGCCTTTGCCCGTGAGCGGGTCGCCGGCCTCGAGAGCCGGTATGCCGGGCGGCTGGCCGCCGCCGGTCCCTCTCCCCGCGCCCGGGTCGACGCCCTCGTCGACGCCCTCACGCTGGACGGCTACGCGGCCAGCGCCCGCCCGGTGGGGGAGGCCGGAAGCCCGTTGCACGGCATCCAGCTCTGTCAGGGGCACTGCCCCGTCGGGCAGGTCGCCGAGGAGTTCCCGGCGTTCTGCGACGCCGAGACCGATGCCATCTCCCGGTTGCTCGGCGTGCACGTGCAGCGTCTGGCCACCCTCGCCGGAGGCGCGCACGTGTGCACCACCTTCATCCCGACGCTCACGGCGACATCTGCTGCGACACCTGCTGCGCCGTCCTCGGCGACACCTCTTGCCTCCTCCACTCCATCACCTCCTCAGACGCCCGCTCCCCCGCCCGTTCCGGCGCCGTCTGCGGGAACACCGAAGCAGCTGCACGTCTTGCACGAAGAGGCGGCCCTCGTGGGCGTCTCGCCCGTGCCTCCCCGTCCCCACCACGAAAGGTCCTCCCGATGACCACTCACATCGAAGAGCTCAACCCCGGCTTGAAGGACCTCGGTCGGTACGAGTACGGCTGGTCCGACAGCGACGCCGCCGGCGCCCTGGCGAAGCGAGGCCTCGGTGAGGACACCGTCCGCAACATCAGTGCCCTCAAGAACGAGCCCCAGTGGATGCTCGACCTGCGTCTGAAGTCGCTCAAGCTGTTCGGCAAGAAGCCCATGCCCACCTGGGGCTCCGACCTCACCGGCATCGACTTCCAGAACATCAAGTACTTCGTGCGCTCCACCGAGAAGCAGGCCACGACCTGGGACGAGCTGCCCGAGGACATCAGGAACACCTACGACCGGCTCGGGATCCCCGAGGCCGAGAAGCAGCGCCTCATCGGTGGTGTCGCGGCCCAGTACGAGTCCGAGGTGGTCTACCACCAGATCCGCGAGGACCTCGAGGAGAAGGGGGTCATCTTCGTCGACACCGACACCGGCCTGCGCGAGCACGAGGAGCTCTTCCGCGAGTACTTCACCTCGGTGATCCCGGCCGGCGACAACAAGTTCGCCTCGCTCAACACCGCGGTGTGGTCAGGCGGCTCATTCATCTACGTGCCGAAGAACGTCAAGGTCGACATCCCCCTCCAGGCCTACTTCCGGATCAACACCGAGAACATGGGCCAGTTCGAGCGCACCCTGATCATCGCCGACGAGGGCTCTGACGTGCACTACGTCGAGGGGTGCACGGCGCCCATCTACAAGTCCGACTCGTTGCACTCCGCGGTCGTCGAGATCATCGTCAAGAAGAACGCCAAGGTGCGTTACACGACGATCCAGAACTGGTCCAACAACGTCTACAACCTCGTCACCAAGCGCGCCACCTGCGCCGAGGGCGCGACGATGGAGTGGATCGACGGCAACATCGGCTCCAAGGTGACCATGAAGTACCCCGCGGTCTACCTCCTCGGCGAGCACTCCAAGGGTGAGACGCTCTCGATCGCCTTCGCCGGCGAGGGCCAGCACCAGGACGCCGGCGCCAAGATGGTGCACCAGGCCCCCAACACCAGCTCGACGATCGTCTCCAAGTCGGTCGCCCGTGGCGGCGGTCGCACCTCGTACCGCGGCCTCGTGCAGATCATGGAGGGTGCCACCAACTCGAAGTCGACCGTGCGCTGCGACGCGCTGCTCGTCGACACGATCAGCCGGTCCGACACCTACCCCTACGTCGACGTCCGCGAGGACGACGTGCAGATGGGTCACGAGGCCACGGTCTCCAAGGTGTCTGCCGACCAGCTGTTCTACCTCCAGTCCCGCGGGATGACCGAGGAGGAGGCCATGGCCATGATCGTGCGCGGGTTCGTCGAGCCCATCGCCCGTGAGCTGCCCATGGAGTACGCCCTCGAGCTCAACCGCCTGATCGAGCTGCAGATGGAAGGAGCAGTCGGCTGATGCCGCTGTTGGAGAAGAACCATTCACAAGAGGCCGAGGGGAGCATTCCCGGAGCCACCGCCCACGTCGACTCGAGCGCGGCGTTCGTGCCCGACCAGTCCCGCGCCGAGCGAGCCACCTCGTTCGAGGTCGTCGACTTCCCTGTCCCGTCCGGGCGGGAGGAGGAGTGGCGTTTCACCCCCGTCGACCGCCTGCGGGCGCTGTTCGCCGACGCGCCGTCCGACGACCGCGACGGTAAGCCGGCGGCGTCGTACGACCTCGAGGGTCCGCCGGAGGCCTTCCCGGGCACCCTCGCCGCCGGACAGGCCCCGCGCGGCACCGCCCTGGTGCCAGCGGACCGGGCGGCCGTGGTCGCCTCGGCGCAGGTCGCCGACGCGACGTACGTGCGCATCCCGCAGGACGCCGAGTACGGCGACCCCCTGCGGATCCGCGTGCACGGCGCCGGACCGGGGCGGCGCTCCAACGCGCACCTCGTGGTGGCTGCGGGTCGTCACAGCCGGTCGGTGCTCGTGCTCGAGCACACCGGCTCCGCCGACCACACCGGCAACGTCGAGGTCGTCGTCGGTGACGGCGCCGACCTCACGCTCGTGAGCATCCAGCACTGGGACGACGACGCCAACCACCTCGGCCAGCACGACGCGGTGGTGGGTCGCGACGCGACGTACAAGCACATCGCGGTCAGCCTCGGCGGCGGGATCGTGCGGATCAACACCAACGTGCGCTACGCCGGGCCCGGTGGCTCGGCAACCCTGCTCGGCGTCTACTTCGCCGACTCGGGGCAGCACCTCGAGCACCGCAGCTTCGTCGACCACAACGCCCCGCACTGCAAGAGCCTCGTGACCTACAAGGGTGCGCTGCAGGGCGACTCGGCCCACACGGTGTGGGTGGGCGACGTGCTCATCCGGGCTGCGGCCGAGGGCACCGAGACCTACGAGCTCAACCGCAACCTCGTGCTCACCGACGGGGCGCGGGCCGACTCGGTCCCCAACCTCGAGATCGAGACCGGCGAGATCGTGGGCGCCGGGCACGCCTCGGCCACCGGCCGGTTCGACGACGAGCAGCTGTTCTACCTGCAGGCCCGTGGCATCCCGGAGGACCAGGCCCGACGCCTCGTCGTGCGGGGGTTCCTCGTCGACGTCATCAACCAGATCCCCGACGAGGCCCTGCGCGACCGGCTCTTCGCCGACATCGACGCCGAGCTGTCCGCCGCCGCGCGCGCCGGGGCGCAGGTGGGGGTCACCGCATGAGCGCGGAGCCCGTCACCGAGACCGGCTGGACGCTCGTCTGCCAGGTCGACGACGTCGCCCCGGGGACGGCGGCGCAGGCCGAGGTCGACGGTCGGGTCATCGCCCTCGTGCGTGACTCCGACGGAGGCTTCCACGCGGTCGACGACCGCTGCACCCACGCCAACGTGTCGTTGTCCGAGGGCGAGGTCGACGGCTGCACGCTCGAGTGCTGGCTCCACGGCTCGCGCTTCGACCTGCTCACCGGCCGACCCTCCGGCCCCCCGGCGACCACGCCCGTCGCCGTCTACCCCGTGAAGATCGATGGAGACGCCGTCCTGGTCTCCGTCCACCGACAGATGGAGAACTGACAAGCATGACCACTCTCGAGATCCACGACCTGCACGTCACGGTCGACATCGAGGGCGGCACCAAGGAGATCCTCCGCGGTGTCGACCTCACCATCCGCTCCGGCGAGACCCACGCCATCATGGGGCCCAACGGCTCCGGCAAGTCGACCCTCGCCTACTCCATCGCCGGCCACCCGAAGTACACCGTCACCTCCGGCACCATCACCCTCGACGGTGAGGACGTCCTGTCGATGTCGGTCGACCAGCGTGCCCGCGCCGGGCTCTTCCTGGCCATGCAGTACCCCGTCGAGGTGCCCGGTGTCACGGTCTCCAACTTCCTGCGCACCGCGAAGACCGCCGTCGACGGCGAGGCCCCCAAGCTGCGCACCTGGGTCAAGGAGGTGCGCGGCGCCATGGACCAGCTGCGCATGGACCCGGCGTTCGCCGAGCGCAACGTCAACGAGGGCTTCTCCGGCGGCGAGAAGAAGCGCCACGAGATCCTCCAGATGGAGCTGCTGAAGCCCCGCATCGCCATCCTCGACGAGACCGACTCCGGGCTCGACGTCGACGCGCTCAAGGTCGTCTCCGAAGGCGTCAACCGGGTCAAGGGCGCCAGCGACATCGGCGTCCTGCTGATCACGCACTACACGCGGATCCTGCGGTACATCAAGCCCGACTTCGTGCACGTGTTCGTCGATGGCAAGGTCGTCGAGCACGGCGGTTCCGAGCTGGCCGACCGCCTCGAGGACGAGGGCTACGACCGCTACCTCACTCCGGCCACCGCGTCGGCCTCGGCCTGAGCGACGGCTGACATGACGACCACGGCAGCGCCGTTCACCGATGCGGAGGTCACCGCGATCCGCGGTGACTTCCCCATCCTGACGCGCACGGTCCGTGACGGTCGCCCGCTGGTCTACCTCGACTCGGGGGCGACCTCGCACAAGCCCTGGGTCGTGCTCGCCGCCGAGCAGGAGTTCTACGAGAAGCACAACTCGGCGGTGCACCGCGGTGCGCACCAGCTCTCCGAGGAGGGCACTGAGCTGTACGAAGCCGCCCGCGAGACCATCGCCGGTCTCGTCGGGGCCCCGGCGGCCGAGGTCGTCTTCACCAAGAACGCCACGGAGTCGCTCAACCTCGTCGCCTACGCCTTCTCCAACGCCACGTACGGCGGCGGGGGAGCGCGGGGTGGGCTGCGCCAGGACGGTGACGCCGGTGACGCCGGTGCCGAGCGCTTCGTGCTGCGTCCCGGCGACGAGGTGCTCGTCACCGAGATGGAGCACCACGCCAACCTCGTGCCGTGGCAGGAGCTGTGCCGCCGCACCGGCGCGACCCTGCGCTGGGTCCCCGTCAGGGGCGACGGGAGCCTCGACCTCTCCAGGCTCGACGACCTGCTCACCTCGCGCACCAGGGTCTTCGCCTTCACCCACGTCTCCAACGTGCTCGGCACGGTCAACCCGGTGCGCGAGCTCACCGACCGGGCCCACGCCGTCGGCGCCCTCGTCGTGCTCGACGCGTGCCAGTCGGCGCCCCACCTGGCGCTCGACGTCACCGACCTCGACGTCGACTTCCTCGCCTTCAGCGGCCACAAGATGTTCGGACCCCTCGGCATCGGCGTGCTGTGGGGTCGGGCCGAGCTGCTCGACGCGATGCCCACCTTCCTCACCGGAGGCTCGATGATCGAGACGGTGACCATGGAGGGCTCGACCTACGCCCCGGTGCCGCAGAAGTTCGAGGCCGGGGTGCCCATGGCAGCCCAGGCCATCGGTCTCGCCGCCGCCGTCGACTACCTCACCGAGCTCGGGCTCGAGCGGGTGACCGCCCACGAGCAACGGCTCACCGCCCACCTGCTCGACGGCATCGCGGCCCGGCCCTGGCTGCGGGTCGTGGGGCCGCCCACCGCCGCTGAGCGCGGAGCGACCGTGGCCTTCGTCGTCGAGGTGCCGGGCGCGCCCGGAGAGCGACCGCAGACCGTGCACGCCCATGACGTCGGGCAGGTGCTCGACGACCGTGGGGTCGCGGTGCGCGTCGGCCACCACTGCGCCTGGCCCCTGCACCGGGCGCTCGGGGTGGTGGCCACCACGCGCGCGACCTTCGCCGCCTACAACACCGTCGGCGAGGTCGATGCCCTCCTCGAGGCGCTCGACCTCGTACCCGGTGTCTTCGGCCTCGACGTCCCCGACGAGCAGGTCCCCACCCGCACCCCCCAGGAGGCACGCGCCTGATGGACCTCTACCAGGAGCTGATCCTCGAGCACTCCAAGCGTCCCCGGCACGCCGGGCTGCGCGAGCCCTTCGTGTCCGAGGTGCACCATGTCAACCCGACCTGCGGCGACGAGGTGACCCTGCGCGTCCAGCTCACCGGCGAGGGCGCGACGGCGACGGTCGAGGACCTGTCGTACGACGCCCTCGGGTGCTCGATCTCGGTCGCCTCCAGCTCCGTCCTGGCCGAGGAGGTCACCGGCCACACCGTCGCCGAGGCGCTCCAGACCTACGCTGCCATGCGCGCCATGCTGACCTCGAAGGGTCAGGACCCCGGTGACGAGGACGTCATCGGTGACGGGGTCGCCCTGGCCGGCGTGGGCAAGTACCCCTCGCGCGTCAAGTGCGCGCTCCTCGGCTGGAGCGCCTTCACCGACGCCCTCGCCCGGGCCGGCGTCGACCTCGCCGCCCTCACCCCCGACGCACCCCGTACCCCCACCCCGACGAAGGGCTGAGCATGTCCGACACCGAGACCACCACCGACACCCACGCGGGTCACGACCACGAGGGCCACGACCACGCGGGTCACGACCACGAGGGTCACGACCACGAGGGCCACGACCACGAGGGCCACGACCACGCGGCGCCCGAGGGGCTCGCGAGCGTCGGCGTGGCCCCGTCGACGACCTACGGCGGCACCCCTGCCAACGTGGCCGACGTCGAGGAGGCGCTGCGCGACGTGGTCGACCCCGAGCTCGGCATCAACGTCGTCGACCTCGGCCTCATCTACGGCATCACCGTCGACTCGTCGGCGCAGGCCGTGATCGACATGACCCTGACCTCGGCCGCCTGCCCGCTGACCGACGTCATCGAGGACCAGACCGCCTCGGCGCTCGACGGCCTGACCAACGGCTTCCGGATCAACTGGGTCTGGATGCCGCCGTGGGGCCCCGACAAGATCACCGACGACGGACGCGAGCAGCTGCGCGCGCTCGGCTTCAACCTCTGACCCCCTTGCGCCTCAAGGTAGCCAGAGAATCACCCCCAGCGGCGACGGTAGGGGTGATTCTTTGACTACCCAGCGGGAGGGCGAGCGGGCCTACGGGTTCCGGACCCGGGCGATCCACGCCGGGGCGATCCCCGACGCGGCGCACGGGGCGCGGGCGCTGCCCATCTACCAGAGCAGCGCGTTCGTCTTCGACGACACCGCCGACGCGGCCGCGCGTTTCGCCCTGCAGAAGTACGGCAACATCTACAGCCGCCTGTCCAACCCGACCGTCGCCGCGTTCGAGGAGCGGGTCGCGTCGCTCGAGGGTGGGCTCGGGGCGGTGGCGACCGGGTCGGGGCTCGGCGCCGAGCTGATCACCTTCGCGGCCCTCGCCGGCGCCGGTGACGAGATCGTCGCCAGTGCCTCCCTGTACGGCGGCACGGTCACCCAGCTCGACGTCACCCTGCGCCGGTTCGGGGTGAGCACGACCTTCGTCGGCTCCCACGACGCCGAGGCGTATGCCGCCGCCATCACCGACCGCACCAGGCTGGTCTTCGTCGAGAGCATCGCCAACCCCTCGGGCGCGATCGCCGACCTCGCCGGGCTGGCCGACGTCGCCCACGCCCACGGCATCCCGCTCGTCGTCGACTCGACCGTGGCGACGCCGTACCTGCTCCGCCCGATGGAGTGGGGGGCCGACCTCGTCACCCACTCGGCGACGAAGTTCCTCGGCGGGCACGGCACGACCCTCGGCGGCGTGGTGGTCGAGTCGGGCCGTTTCGACTGGGCCGCAGGGAAGTTCCCGCTCTTCACCGACGAGGTGCCCCACTACGGGGGCCTCACGTGGAGCGGCAACTTCGGGGAGTACGCCTTCCTCACCCGGCTGCGCGCCGAGCAGCTGCGCGACCTCGGGCCGGTGCTCGCCCCCCACTCGGCGTGGCTGCTGGCCCAGGGGCTCGAGACCCTGCCCTTCCGGATGCAGGCGCACGTCGACAACGCGCGCGTGGTCGCGCAGTGGCTCGACGCCGACCCCCGCGTGTCGGTCGTCAACTGGGCCGGCCTGCCGGCGCACCCCCACCACGACCGCGCGCTGCGCTACCTGCCCAGAGGCCCCGGGTCGGTCTTCACCTTCGAGGTGGAGGGCGGCCGACCGGTCGGGCAGCGCTTCATCGAGTCGGTCGAGCTCGCCTCCCACCTGGCCAACATCGGCGACACCAAGACCCTGGTCATCCACCCGGCGTCGACGACCCACGCGCAGCTGAGCGAGCAGCAGCTGCTCGAGGGGGGAGTGGCCCCCGGGCTCGTGCGCATCTCGGTCGGGATCGAGGACGCCGACGACATCATCGACGACCTCGACCGGGCCCTGGCCAAGGCGGTGGCCGGGTGAGCGCCGGCGGCGAGCCGGCGCCCCGTACGTGGGTCGGCCCCACCGCCAGGGAGCGGCTCGGGCTCCTGCAGTCCACGCGCACCGTCGCCGTGGTGGGCGCCTCGCCCAACCCGGCGCGGGCGTCATACTTCGTGGCGACCTACCTGCTGGCCTCCACCGACTACGAGACCTATTTCGTCAACCCCGTGGCGGCAGCCAAGGGCCAGACCATCCTCGGTCGGGAGGTCTACCCCGACCTCGCCTCCCTGCCCGTCGTGCCCGACCTCGTCGACGTCTTCCGCAAGGCCGACGACACCCCCGAGGTGGCCCGCGAGGCGGTCGCCATCGGCGCGAGGGCCCTGTGGCTGCAGCTCGGCGTGTGGTCGGACGAGGCCGCGCAGGTCGCCGAGGCGGGTGGGCTCGACGTCGTGATGGACCGCTGTCTCAAGATCGAGCACGCCCGCTTCCACGGCGGTCTGCACCTCTTCGGCTTCGACACCGGGCAGATCAGCTCGCGCAGGTCGAGCCGCTGACCTGATGTGTATGCTTGGTGTATGACCCGCACCAACATCGACATCGACGACGACCTCGTCGCGGAGGCCATGCGCCGCTACGGCCTGTCGTCGAAGCGCGAGGCGGTGGCGTTCGCCCTGCGCAGGCTGGTCGGCCCGGTGATGAGCCGCGACGAGATGCTGGCCATGGAGGGTTCGGGCTGGGAGGGTGACCTCGACGTGCTGCGCTCGGACGGGGTGAAGCCGGTGGGGCCGGAGTCCCCTTGACCCTGGTCGACACGTCGGTGTGGGTCGAGTACCTGCGAGGGACGCCCACGGCGGCGACCGGCTTCGTCCGTGACCACCTGGGCTCCGGGGTCCACTGCAGCGAGCCCGTGCTGATGGAGGTCCTCGCCGGAGCCCGGCCGGGCGAGCACACTGCCCGCCTCGAGCGGCTGCTGCTGAGCCAGCGGTGGTGTCCCGTGGAGACGGGTCTCGACTACCGGGGTGCGGTCGACGTCTACCAGGCGACCCGCGCCAACGGGCACCCCCCACGCTCCGTCAGCGACTGCCTCATCGCTGCGGTCGCCCTGCGTCGCGGGGTTGCCGTGGCCCACCGGGACCGTGACTTCGAGTACATCTCGGCCGCCACGGGGCTCGTCGTCGTGGATCTACGCGGATGACGGCAGAGCGCCCCGGTGGGCCCGTGACGCGGACCGTGGAGGTGGCTCCCGAGCGGGTCGAGAGGTGGGTGGCCAACTTCGGCGAGCGCCACGACGGGGTCGAGATCAGCGAGCACGGGGGCCGGGTCACTTCCCTCCTCGGCGCCGACGGGGCGACGGCCTCGTTCGACTGGTTCGACGCCGAGCCGTCGGGCGTGGTGCTCGTGCGGCGCGGCGGCTACGCCGTGGCCCTGGTCCGCGAGGGCGAGCTGGTCGAGCACAAGGTGGGGAAGCGGCACGTGCAGTCGCGTACGGCGGCCGGTGGCTGGTCGCAGCAGCGCTTCGCGCGACGCCGAGGCAACCAGGCCGACGCGCTGGTCGACGCCGTTGTCGGTCACGCGCTGCGGGTGGTGCTGGGTGGCGACGAGTCTCCCGCCGGCGGCGCGGCGGCGGTGCCCCGCGGCCTCGTCGTCGGCGGCGACAAGGCGATGGCGGCCGCCGTCCTCGACGACGGCCGCCTCCGCGCGCTGGCCGGTCTGCCGCGGCGCGAGCTATACGACCTCCCTGACCCGAAGCGGGCGGTGCTGGACGACGCCGTGCGGCGAGGCCGCGCCGTACGGGTCACCCTCGTCGAGCCGCCGCCCGCACCGTGAGTCGCGCCCGTCAGGGGTGCACGAGGATCTTGACGTTCTCCTCCTTGTTGTCGATGAGCTCACGGAAGCCCCGGTCGACGATGTCGCCGAGGTCGATCCGCCCGGTGATGAACTGGTAGGGGTCGACCTTGCCGTCCCGGATGAGCGCGATGGTGTCGGCGTGGTCGTTGCAGTAGGCCAGCGACCCGATGACCGAGACCTCCTTGAAGACGAGGTCGTTCATCGCGACCTTCGCCTCGTGTCCCCAGATCGCGACGTTGACGCAGCGACCACCGGCGCGGGTCGAGCGGATGGCGTTGCCGAGCACCTGGTCGATCCCGGCGCACTCGAACGACACGTCGGCCCCTCGGCCCTTGGTGATCTCCATCAGGGCCTCGACGACGTCACCGTCGCGCGGGTCGACCACGTGGTCGGCCCCCGCCACGAGCGCCTTCTCCTTGCGTGCCCTGGCCAGCTCGACGACGACCACCTCCTGCACCCCGACGGCCTTGAGCGAGGCCGTCGTCACGAGACCGATCGGCCCCGCCCCGAAGACCACTGCCGTGTGCGACGGCTGGGCCCCGGAGAGCCGGACGGCGTGGTAGGCCACCGCCAGCGGCTCGACCAGCGCGCCGACGTCGGTGCCGAGCTCGCCGAGCGGGTGGATCCAGCGGCGCTCCGCGACGACGTACGGCGAGAAGCCACCACCGCCGCCGGAGAGGCCGACGAAGCCCAGCGTCGCGCAGACGTTGTAACGGCCCTGCTGGCAGGCGTCGCACCGCCCGCAGACGATGTAGGGCTCGACGACGACCCGGTCGCCGACGGCGAGGTCGGTGACCCCCTCACCGAGCTCGGCCACGACCCCGGCGAACTCGTGGCCGAGGACGACGGGTGCGCTCTCACCCGTCAGGGGGTGGGGGGCCTCGGCGGTCGGCGCGAAGATCGGGCCCTCGAGGTACTCGTGCAGGTCGGTGCCGCAGATGCCGCACCACTCGACCTGGACCTTGACGGTGCCCGGCCTGGTGACCGGCTCGGGGATGTCGTCGATGCGGATGTCACCACGGGCGTGGAAGCGGGCGGCTCTCATGAGGTGTGGTGCACCTCCTGCAGCCGGTAGACGGGAGTGTCGATCCCCTCGTAGCGGGCCTTGAGCTGGAGCGCGAGGTAGAGGGAGTAGTGGCGCGACTGGTGCAGGTTGCCGCCGTGCATCCACAGGTTGGTCACCTGGGTCGGCTTCCACGTGTTGCGCTGCTCGCCCTCCCACGGACCGGGGTCCTTGGTGGTGTCGGAGCCCAGGCCCCACACCTTGCCGACCCGGTCGGCCGTCTCCTGGTCGATGAGGTCGGCGACCCAGCCGTTCATCGAGTTGTAGCCGGTGGCGAAGACGACGAGGTCGGCGGGCAGCTCGGTGCCGTCCTGCAGCACGACCGCGTCCCTGGTCAGGTGGTCGACCTGACCGTGCACGAGGTGCACGTCGCCGTCCGCCACGAGCTCGGCCGACCCCACGTCGATGTAGTAGCCCGACCCCCGCCGGAGGTACTTCATGAACAGGCCCGAGCCGTCGGCGCCCCAGTCGTGCCAGAACCCGGCGCTCTCCAGCCGGTCGTAGAAGTCCTTGTCGACCTCGGCCATCTTCTGGTATGCCGGGATCTGGAACTCGTGGAGGATCCGGTAGGGCAGCGACGCGAAGATCATGTCGGCCTTCTCGGTCGTCACCCCGGCCTCCAGCGCCCGCTCGGAGTAGAGGTCACCGAGGCCGTACTCCATCAGGCTCGCGCTCTTGACGATGTGGGTGGAGGAGCGCTGCACCATCGTCACGTCGACGTCGTGCTCCCACAGCGCGCCGCAGATGTCGAAGGCGCTGTTGTTGCTGCCGATGACGACGGCCTTCTTGCCGGTGTAGGCGTCGGGCCCCGGGTGCCGCGACGAGTGGTGCACGTCGCCCGCGAAGACGTCGATGCCCGCCACCTCCGGCATCCGCGGCTTGCCGGACATGCCGGTGGCGAAGACGAGCTGCTTCGGGCGCAGCACGAGGGGCTGGCCGTCCCGCTCGACCTCGACGGTCCACTCCTGGGCCTCCTCCGACCAGGTGGCGGACCTCGCGACGGTGTTGCTCCAGTAGGGCACCTCCATGACCTTGACGTAGGACTCGAGCCAGTCGCCGATCTTGTCCTTGGGCGCGAAGACCGGCCAGTTGTCAGGGAACTTCAGGTAGGGCATGTGGTCGTACCAGACCGGGTCGTGCAGGCACAGCGACTTGTAGCGCCCGCGCCACTGGTCACCGGGGTTCGGGTGCTTGTCGATGACCAGGCTGGGGACTCCGAGCTGGCGCAAGCGCGACCCGAGCCCGATGCCACCCTGTCCGCCCCCGATGACGAGGACGTAGGGCTGGGTGGTCGACCCGAGGCTCTCCGCCTCCGCCTGACGCTTCTCCTTCCACGTCTGCCGGTCCTTGCTCGCACCGTGCTCGGCGCCCATCGGGCGGTGGGTACCACGTGGCTCCTCGTGGCCCTTGAGCTCGTAGAGCGCGGTGAGGAGGGTCCACGCCTTGTCCTGCCCGTCCTCCTCCTTCAGCCGCAGCAGCCCGTTCCCGCGTCCGGTGGCCGTCTCGAACGTCACCCAGGCCGTGACGACGCCCCCCTCCTCGGTGGCCGGCTCGCTGGTGGCGAAGTGGGAGGGGTCGGTGCCCTCCAGGGTCTCGGTGAGCAGGTCTGCCACCCCTTCGGGGTTCTCGACCGTCGTGATGTTCCAGGTGAAGGAGACGAGGTCTCGCCAGAAGCTGCTCTGCGCGAACATCCCCGCCGCCGCGTCGACGTCACGGGCCCTCAGGGCCCCCTCGAAGGCGGCCAGCCAGGCGTCGGCGCGGTCGGGCGCCGAGGGCGCCTCGGGGGCGGTGCGTTCCAGGGTGTCGGTCATGTGCGCTCCTTGTCGACCGGCGGGTCGACGTCGACCCGCGCTGGTGGTCAGCACACTCCTGCTCGGTGGCTCGGCGGAAGGGTTGCAGCGGGTTGCAAGGGCTACGCTGGCGGCATCGGAAGGAGTCGACGGTGACTCACGAGACTCACGAGACTCACACGGGGCCCGGGGCGCGGGCGGCCCGGACATGACGGCGTACACCGGCAGTGCCGTCTCACCCGGCACGCACCTGGGCCAGCACGCGCGAGCGCTGCAGCGCGTCCACGACGCCGTCATGGGTGGGACGACGCCCCCGGCCCGGCCCCGGCCGCTCGTCTCCCGGTCGTGGACGCGCGTGCTCGGGCTGGGCCTCGACCCGACCCGGGCCAACGCCCGCGACCCGCTGCCCTGGGGTGAGGTCGAGCGCCGACGGCGCACCTCACCC
>JBBRNQ010000048.1:0-31470 GCA_038230235.1 Actinomycetales bacterium | reverse complement strand
GTCGTGCTCCGGGACGGCTCGGTGGCTCACGTGCGACCGATCGGCCCTGCCGACGCCGACGCCCTGCAGGCCTTCCACAAGCGTCAGTCGCCCGAGTCGATCTACCTGCGGTTCTTCGCGCCACTGCGCGAGCTGAGCGCTCGCGACGTCTACCGCTTCACCCATGTCGACCACCACGACCGGGTGGCGCTCGTGGCCACCGTGCGCGACGACATCGTCGGTGTCGGTCGCTTCGACCGCATCGAGGGGGGTACGGCCGAGGTCGCCTTCAACATCAGCGACCACTTCCAGGGCCGCGGCATCGGGTCCGTGCTCCTCGAGCACCTCGCGATGATCGCGCAGGAGGTCGGCGTCGACCGGTTCACCGCCGAGGTCCTACCGCAGAACCGCAAGATGCTCAACGTCTTCCGCGAGGCCGGTTACGACGTCAGCCACGCTTTCGAGGACGGCGTCATCGCGCTCTCCTTCGACATCCGCCCGACCGAGCAGTCCACCCTGGTGCGCCTCCAGCGCGAGCACCGCGCCGAGTCGATGAGTGTGCGGTCGGTCCTGTTCCCCGGGTCCGTCGCGGTGATCGGAGCGAGCCGGCGCCCCAACGCGATCGGGCATCGTTTCCTACGCAACATCCTCGGGCAGGAGGGGAACGGTTTCACCGGCCCCCTCTACGCCGTGCACCCGGAGGCCACGCAGATCCTCGGCGTCCCGGCCTACCCGACGGTCGGCGACGTCCCCGGTCCCGTCGACCTCGCCGTGGTGGTCGTCCCGTCCGACCAGGTGCTCGGCGTCGTCGACGACTGCGCTCGGGCTGGAGTGCGCACGTTGCTGGTGGCCTCAGGGGGGTTCGCCGAGAGCGGCGAGGAGGGGGTCGTGCTCCAGGAGGCCCTGCGTCGTCGGGCCCGGGCCAGCGGTCTGCGCGTCGTCGGCCCCAACTCCTTCGGCGTCATCAACACCCATCCCGACGTACGACTGAACGCCTCGCTCGCCACCGACGTACCCCGCCGCGGCACCCTCGGTCTCTTCGCCCAGAGCGGGGCCCTCGGCATCGCCGTGCTCGGCTCGGCCAGCCGCCGCGGTCTCGGCGTCTCGGTCTTCGTCTCGGCCGGCAACCGGGCCGACCTGTCCGGCAACGACCTCATGCAGTACTGGATCGACGACGACGACACCGACGTCGTGGGGCTCTACCTCGAGTCGATGGGCAACCCGCGCAAGTTCTCCCGCATCGCCCGGCAGCTCGCCCGGGCCAAGCCGGTCATCGTCGTCTCCTCCGGGGTGTCGGCCTTCAGTGCCCCTCCCGGTCACCGCACCCGTCCGACCAACGCGCCTCCGCAGGCCTTCGACGCGATGCTGCGCCAGGCGGGGGTCATCCGTACCGAGAACGTCCACCAGCTCTTCGACGTCGCGCAGCTGTTGCAGCACCAGCCGCTCCCGCGCGGTCGGCGGGTGGCCATCGTCGGCAACTCCGACGCCCTCGGCTCGCTCTCTGCGCAGGCCGCGGTCAGCTGGGGTCTCGAGGTCACCCACGGCCCCGTGGCCCTGCCGTCGGAGGCCCACGCCGAGGACTACTCGGCGGCCCTCACGGCGGCCTTCGCCGACCCCGAGGTCGACAGCGTGCTGACCTGCTTCATCCCCCCCATGGAGACGGTCGACGACCAGGTCGTCGCCGCGGTGCGCGACGTCTCGGCCGGTTCCCACAAGCCCTGTCTGGCCACCTTCCTCGGCATGCACGGGGTCGACAAGCAGCTCGAGGCCCGGGTCCAGGGTGGCGAGGGAGCGCGCCGGCGGGTGGTGCCTGCCTATGGCATGCCCGAGGACGCCGTGCGCGCGCTCGCTGCGGCGACCCGGTATGCAGCCTGGCGCGACCGCGACCGTGGCCACCTGGTCGACCCCGTCGGGATCGACCACGAGCAGGCCGAGTCGATCGTTGAGGCCGTGCTCGCGCAGGACCCCGAGGGACGCACCCTGACCCGAGACGAGGCGACCGCCCTGCTGGGGGCGTACGGCGTCAGGCTGTGGCCGGCCGAGCGGGTGACGACGACCGACGAGGCCGTGGCTGCCGCCGACGCGCTCGGCTACCCCGTCGTCGTCAAGACCCTGTCGCCGGTCCTGCGGCACCAGACCGGCTCGACCGGGGTGCGGATCGACCTCGAGGGACCCGACGCCGTACGGGCAGCCGTCGACTCCCTGCGGCTGCGGCTGGGGTCCTTCGCCACCGGCGACCTGCTCGTGCAGCAGATGGCCCTCCCGGGGGTCATCTGCGTGCTGACGACGCAGGAGGACCCCCTCTTCGGTCCGGTCGTCAGCTTCTCGGTCGCCGGCCCCCCGACCGAGCTGCTGGGCGACGTGGCCCACCGCATCCCCCCGCTGACCGACGTCGACGTCTCTGACCTCATCTCGTCGGTGCGAGCCGCGCCGCTGCTCCACGGGCACCGGGGGTCGATGCCGGTCCACCGGGCGGCCCTGACGGATCTCGTCTCACGGGTCTCGGCGCTCGCCGACCACCTCCCGGTGCTGGAGCGGGTGCACCTCAACCCGGTCAACGCCTGGTCGGGAGGGGTCGACGTGCTCGACGCCGAGATCTGCGTGCGACCCGAGGTCAACCGACGCAAGGACGCCGACCGCCGGGCGATGACGTAGGCGCCAGCGCGGCCGTCTGCCGTGACGGGCCCACCGGTCGGTACCTCGGCACCGCCACCATCCACGAACACCACAGGACCAGGAGCGCAACCATGGGGGTCAACCTCGTCAAGGGTGCCAATCTCAGCCTCACCAAGTCCGCACCGACGATGCAGGTCGCCCTGTTCGGGCTGGGCTGGGACGTCCGCACCACGACCGGCACGGACTTCGACCTCGATGCGTCGGCGCTGCTCGTCGGCACCGACGGCAAGGTCCGCAGCGACGCCGACTTCATCTTCTTCAACCAGCCCAGGTCGTCGTGCGGGTCGGTCGAGCACCTCGGTGACAACCGCACCGGGGTGGGCGACGGCGACGACGAGGTCATCCGGGTCCGGCTCGGCGACGTCCCGGCTGACGTGGAGCGGGTCGTGTTCTTCGCCTCGATCTACGACGGCCAGACGCGCTCGCAGTCGTTCGGCATGGTGCGCGGCGCCTACATCCGGGTGACCGACGAGGCCGGCAGCGCCGAGATCGGCCGGTACGACCTCACGGAGGACGCGTCGACCGAGACCGCGATGGTCTTCGGTGAGATGTACCGCAACGCCGGGGACTGGAAGTTCCGTGCCGTGGGACAGGGCTACGCAGCCGGTCTCGCGGGCGTGGCAGGCGACTACGGCGTCAACGTCTGACCCCGTCCTGGCGTGGCCCTGTCGTTCGCCGGACCGTCACGGGCCTCGTCACCTCGCCCCGGGTCGGACCTGCGGCGTGGCTACGCCAACGGGTCGTGCTGCTCGGGGGCCCCGGCCAAGCCGGTGGCGCGGTCCTCCCAGCCGTCGAGCCGCTGCTCGACCTCGAGCCGCAGCAGCGCGACCTCCTCGGCGACGGTGCGGGTCGTCTCCTCGAGCCTGGAGAGCTCGAGGCTCAGCTGGATGCACACGACGAGCAGGGCGAGCGAGGCGAGGATGAAGACGAGGTTGATCGGTGTCGTCACCCCGGTCAACCGGGCGAGCCACTGGGTGACCTGCGGCACGAACCCCAGCAGCACCAGGCCGAGGACCAGCACGACCCAGATGACGGAGTACTTCTCGCGCAGCCGCTGGCTGCGCAGCAGCCAGCCGAGCGTCATCAGCAGCACGACGCAGACGCCGATGGCGAAGGGGTAGCCGCTGACGTCACGCAGGTTCACGGTTGGCTCTCCACGGGCTCGGCCGCCATCGGGTGGGGGATCGCGAGGTCAGCCTCTTCCGGCGTCGACCGCGGCCGGGTCAGGGCGAAACCGAGTGCGGTCAGGGCCCTGGCGAGGAACACCATCGAGCGCAGTGGTCCGGTCGAGGGCTCGCCACCCGCCCGCGCCCGCATCGACACCTCGACCTCGCGCACGACGAGTCCCGCCCGGGTGGCGACCACGAGGGCCTCCACGGTGTCTCCGAGGTAGTCGGGGGGGAAGGACCGGGCGAAGAGGTCGATCGCGCGCGCGTTGCAGGCCCGGAAGCCCGACGTCGTGTCGGTGAGACGGGTGTGCGCCACCCGGGAGAGCACCACCGAGAGCACCGTCATGGCCCACCGCCGCGGACCCTGGCCGGGTGCCGCCTCGTCGTCACGACGTCGTGCCCCGATGGCGATGTCGGCCCCGGCCGCGAGCTCGGCCAGCAGTCTCGGCACCTGGGCCGGGTCGTGCTGCCCGTCGGCGTCGACCTGCACCAGCACGGAGTACCCCCGGCGCCGCGCGTGGCGGAAGCCGGTCCGCAGGGCGGCGCCGACCCCGAGGTTGACCGGCAGGCGCGCGA
The DNA here is from genome assembly GCA_038230235.1 of Actinomycetales bacterium. Lineage (GTDB taxonomy): Bacteria > Actinomycetota > Actinomycetes > Actinomycetales > Dermatophilaceae > Lapillicoccus. The sequence continues at coordinate 27,070 of JBBRNQ010000048.1, read as the reverse complement.
CGCTGACGCCCGCGACCCCCGCTGCCGCCGCGACGCTCGCCGTCGCATCGGTCGAGCCGTCGTCGACCACCAGCACGTCGACGTCGGGCAGGGCAGCGCGGATCTCGCGCAGGACGGCAGGCAGGGTGGTCTGCTCGTTCCACGCGGGGACGACGACGAGGACGGACGCGGGCACGTGGCCGAGGGTAGTCGCCCGAGGTGTGCTGGCGAGCCGTTCTCACGCCCCGGATGACCGCTGTGCGACTCCCACCCGACTCCCACCAGACTCTGCCGCGACTCCCGCCTGACTCCTCTCTGCACCGGGTCCACCCCGTGGGCGACACGCCGACGCTGCTGTGCGCCGGCTCTGCGAGGATGTCCTCATGACGCCGCACACATCGTCCTCGGCTCAGCCCGGCGGGACCGACCTTCCCGACCCGCTCGCCTCCGCCATCGACACGGCCGGTTACTACCCGAGGCTGGTCGCCGACGTGGTCTCCGCGGCCCTCGGCACCGAGACCGTGGTGGCTCACCTGGTCTACCAGGAGACGACCTTCGACCAGGAGACGGTGCGCCGTCACCTCACCGTGCTCGTCGTCACCGGCTCGACGCTCGTCATCACGCACGCCGACGACCACGACGAGCACGAGCCGGGTCGAGCCGTCGTCACCGCGACGAGCGAGACCGTGCCGCTGCACGCCGTACGGGGAGTCATGCTCACCCACGTCGTCGCGTCGCCGGACTCTTACGTCAGTGGGTCGCTCGGGCAGGAGCTCACCCTGACGATCGGGTGGGGCGCGGTCAGCCGCCTCGACCTCGTGCCCGCCACCTGCGGCGACCCCGACTGCGACTCCGACCACGGCTTCGAGGGAACCGTCGCGTCCGACGACATCTCGCTGCGGATCAGTGCGGCAGCGGAGGGCGACGACGCCCTCGCGAACGCCCTGAACTTCGCGCGGGTGCTCTCGTCGTCCATCGGCGGCCCGACCTCGGCCGGATGACCGCGTCGCCCGTCACCCGGTGAGCGGCGCGCTCCCGGACCCGCCGGCCTACGGCGGGGCCACGCTCGGCGCCGTGCTGCCGGCGGTGGCCGACAGTCTCGGCGTGCGGGCGTACGCCGGGTGCGACCCCTTCGCCCTGGCGCCCTCGCGACGGGCGGTCGTCGTCCTCGTCGACGGGCTCGGGCTCGAGCTGCTGCGTCGCCGGGGAGGGCACGCCCCGTTCCTGCGCTCCCACCTACCCGCCGCGGCCCGACTCGACTGCGGCTTCCCGTCGACGACAGCGACCTCGATGGGCAGCTTCGGCACCGGCCTGCCACCGGGAGCGCACGGGCTCGTCGGCTACGAGGTCCTCGTCCCGGGCCAGGACCGCCTGCTCAACGAGCTCTCCTGGGAGGACGGACCGGACCCGTTCGCGTGGCAGCCCGCGCGTACCGTCTTCCAGCAGGTCCAGGCGGCTGGCGTCGACGTCACCCGCATCGGACCGGGGTTCTTCGACGGCTCCGGCCTGACCAACGCCGCCCTGCGTGGGGGTCGCTTCGTGGCCGCCCGTGCGCTGGCCGCGCGGGTCGACGCCACGCTCGACGCGGTCCGGGAGAGCCCACGGGCGCTGGTCTACCTCTACTGGGGTGACCTCGACAAGGTCGGGCACGTCCACGGGTGCGAGTCGTGGCAGTGGGGCGACGAGCTCGAGGCGGTCGACGCCTGCCTGCGCGACCTCGTCCGGCGGGTCCCCGACGACACGGCGGTCTACGTCACAGCCGACCACGGCATGGTCGACGCGCCCCACGCCCTGCGCATCGACCTGTCCCACGACCCCGAGCTGCGCCACGGTATACGGCACCTCGGCGGCGAGCCCCGCAGCCCCCAGCTCTACTGCGAGCCGGGCGCCGCCGACAGCGTGCTCTCCACCTGGCAGGAGCGGTTGACGCCCCGGGCCTGGGTGCTCGGCCGCGAGGAGGCAGTGGCGGCAGGCTGGTTCGGTCCCGTGCGCGACGAGGTCCTCCCGCGCATCGGGGAGGTCGTGGTGCTCATGCGCGACAACTTCGCGGTCGTGCAGAGCGGGCGCACCCGCCCCGAGCTGTTGGCGCTGCTGGGGATGCACGGGTCGGTCAGCACCGATGAGCGGTCGGTGCCCCTGGTACGCGTCCCCGCCCGCAGCGCCTAGAGTCCTGCCGTGGCCGAGCTCGTCTTCTTCAGCGGAACGATGGACTGCGGCAAGTCCACCCTGGCGCTGCAGGTGGACCACAACCACGCCGCTCGCGGACGGTCAGGCCTGATCTTCACCAAGCTCGACCGGGCCGGCAACTCCGTGCTGTCGTCGCGCCTGGGGCTCGAGACGACCGCCCGCGAGGTGCACGACGACCTCGACTTCTGGGACGCCGTCGTCACCCGGGCCAGCGCGGGTGGTCGGGTCGACTACCTCATCTGCGACGAGGCGCAGTTCTACACCGCCGCCCAGGTCGACCAGCTGGCCCGCCTCGTCGACGAGATGTCGGTCGACGTCTACGCCTTCGGCATCACCTCCGACTTCCGCACCGAGCTCTTCCCCGGCTCCAAGCGGCTCATCGAGCTCGCCGACCGCGTGCAGGTGCTGCAGGTCGAGGCGCTGTGCTGGTGCGGCCAGCGAGCGACGCACAACGCGCGCGTCGTCAACGGCGGGATGGTCGTCGAGGGGGAGCAGGTCGTGGTCGGTGACATCGGTGAGACGAGCGACCTCGGCGCCCACGCGAGCCGCCCGACCCAGGTGGAGTACGAGGTGCTGTGCCGTCGCCACTACATGCGGCGGATGACCGCGCACGCAGCCAGGTCGGCGGCGATCAGCCCCGACGTGCTGCCCTTCGACCTCGACGTGTGCGCGCTGCCACCGGGATGAGGGGGTAGGGGGGCCTTGCTCGGCCCTTTCCTCACCCGATACAGATCGAGCTCACCCGATGGCGCTCACGCGATGTCGCCGTGCGGTGGGACGCCCTGCAGCGAGCTGACCGCGAGCACCGCGCGTTGGCCGAGGGGCTGCCCGGGCTCCATGTCGACGAGCGCCACCTGGGTGAGGTCGGCCGTGTCGTCGGGGTGCAGCCGTGAGGCCCTGCGGTGAGTGACGTGCGCCCGGAACCCGTCGCCGGTGTACTGCGGCGACTCGGGCTCGATCCCGACGAGCCCGGCGACGAGTCCGGCCACCAGACCGGCATGGGTGGCGCGCAACGCCGGGTCCATCACGACCTGCGAGACCGGCACCGTCTGGCGTGGACCGAAGAGGGCGTCGGGCCCCACCACCACCCTGACGGCGGCCATGGTCGACGTCGCCACGTCGAGGGCCCGGGCGATCTGCGCCACCGGCGCCCGGCTGAAGAAGGTCGGGACGAGCGTGACGTGCAGCGGCCAGTCGCGGGTGGTGAAGCGGTCACCCACGCGAAGGGGCGCGAGGGGCGCGACGACGACGAACCGGCGCATCGGAGCGGGTGTCGGGGCGTCGGTGACCTGCGGGTCCACGCCGTCAGTCGCGGCGCGCGCCGAACATGATGTCGTCCCAGGACGGCACCTGCGGTCGGCCCCGACGAGCGGACGGACGCGTCGTCTCGGCTGCCTCCGGTGCGGGCAGCGCAGGCCGGGCCTTCGCCTTCGGGCGGGACGTCGCGTCCGGGTGCTGCGGCTCGGTGGCGGCCCCCTCCTCGTCGGGTGGGTCGTCCTGCCCGTCCGGGTCGTCGGAGGCTGCGTCGGCGACGCCGGCCGCCGCACCGGTGTCAGCGGCTGCGGGCACAGGGGTCGAGGGCACTGGTGGCTCGCCGCCAGAGGCGCTGGCGGGCTCCTGCGCGGGCGGTGACGCCGTGACGCCCGGCGACCCGTCCGCCTCGTCAGGGGCGGGCGTCGCCCCGGGTCCCTGGTCGGGCCCGGGAGTCGAGGCGTCGTCGCCGGTGCGAGGGTGCGCCGCAGGCGGCAGGCCGTGCACCTCGGGGTCGTAGGTCAGCCCGCTGATGGGCAGGGCGTCGGTGGGAGACTCCGGGGTCGGGACGTCGGTGGGTGCGCGGCCCTTCCGGGAGCGACGCCCCCGAGCCTGGCTCCGCTCACGCATCGCGGTCACGAGGTCGACCGGCCCGTCGGGCGGGCGACGGGTCTGGGCCGAGACCCCACCCTCGGCCTCGACGTCGTAGACGGTGGTCTGCACCCGCGTCGCCGGAGCCGGCCCCGGGATCGGCCCCGACGAGACGGGAGCCTCCTCCTCGGTGAGCCAGCGTGCCTCGTCGTCGAGCGGTGTGACGGTCTGGGTCGACTGCTCGAACGTCCAGAGCGCCCGGCGCTCGCGGCCGCCGGCGACGAAACGCATCACGACGGTCCAGTGCTCGGCCTCGGCGTCCCGCCAGGAGTCCCAGGTGCTCGTCGTGGGGTCGACGTCCCGGGCCCGCATGCGCTCACCGACGCGCGCGGCGAGGGTCGGTGTGTCGGACCCGCCGGCGCGAGTGCGCATCCGCACGAGGCGCGCGAGGTCGGCGACGTGGGCGCGTTCGGCGAGGATCGGCCCTTCGTACCGGCGCACCTTCTCGACCGTCCACCCCGCGCGGGCCGCCACGTCGTCGGCGCTCGCTCCGGCCCGGATCAGAGCCTGCACGTCACGCGGGCGCAGGCCGCCGTCGAGCTCGATCTGCAGCTGTCCCAGCCGGGAGCGGTCCTGGCGGACGGCGGCTCGCAGCGCATCGTCGAGGGGGAGCCGCAGGCGGGTGCCGTCGGCACCCTCGAGCAGCAGGTGGGTGCCGTCGTCGTGGACCCCCACCAGCCGAAGGTCCTGCATCAGCACTCCTCATCCCCGCCGGTGACGCCGGGTGACGCCGGGTGACGCCGAGTGACGCCACGTGGTTCCTATCCTGCCCGTTCCTGCCCCAGACTGTGCCATCAGCACCCTGCTGGGTGAAGCGGCCACGCCGGACGGCAGCCGGACGGGTAGCGTTTTGCCCATGACCGACCCCACCCCGACGGGCGTGCCCGTGCCCGACGCCAGTGACCTGCTCGCGCCGTACGACGCCGTACTGCTCCTCTCCTTCGGGGGTCCCGAGGCCCCCGACGAGGTCCTGCCCTTCCTCCGTCGGGTCACCGCCGGGCGGGGGATCCCCGACGAGCGGCTCGAGGCAGTGGGCCGCCACTACCACCTCTTCGGGGGCAAGAGCCCCATCAACGACCAGAACCGCGCCCTCATCGCCGCCATGGAGGCCGAGCTTGCGGCGCGAGACATCCACCTGCCCGTGCTCTGGGGCAACCGCAACTCCGAACCCTTCCTCGTCGACGCCCTGCGTGACGCGGCGCGGCGCGGGCTGCACCGCCTCCTCGTGGTCACGACGAGCGCGTACTCGTGCTACTCGTCGTGCCGGCAGTACCGCGAGAACCTCGCCGACGCCGTCACGACCGTGCGCGAGGAGGGGCATGTCGTCACCGTCGACAAGGTCGGTCCGTATGCCGGTCGTCCTGCCTTCGTGGACCCGAACGCCCGCCTCGTGCTCGACGCGCTGCGTGCCCACGCCGACGTGCCCGACGCCGAGCTCGGGGTGCTCTTCGTCACCCACTCCATCCCCGACGCGATGGACGAGACCTCCGGCCCCGGCGACGGCGACGGGCGGCTCTACCAGGAGCAGCACCACCGGCTGGCCATGGAGGTCACCGCCCGGGCCGCCTCCGAGCTGGGCCGCGACCTGCCGGCCGAGGTGGTCTACTGCTCCCGTTCCGGCCCCCCCACCCAGCCCTGGCTCGAGCCGGACGTCAACGACCGGATGGAGGAGCTGGCCAAGGAGGGCGTGACGACCGTGGTCGTCGCGCCGATCGGCTTCGTCTCCGACCACATGGAGGTCGCCTACGACCTCGACACCGAGGCGCGCGAGACGGCGGATCGCCTGGGTCTGACCATGAGCCGGGTGCCCACGGTGGGGGTCGACGCCGGGTGGGTGTCTGGCCTGGTCGACCTGCTGCTCGAGCGGGCCGACGAGGCGCGGGGAGGTGCGGCCCCTGCCGGCCCCGGCGTGCGTCCCTCGGTGTGCGCCCCCGGCTGCTGCCCCAACCTGCGTACCGCTCGCCCGGCCCTGTGCGGGAGCGACTGATGGACCTCCACGGCGCGGAGTCCGACCTCGGTGCGCGCGCCGCCGACCAGGCGCTGCGCGCTCTGCAGGCTCTCGGGGGTCTGGAGGCCCTGGCGGTCGACGTGGCCCTCGAGGCGGGTCGGCTGATCACCCACGAGCGCCCCGCGGGGCTCGGTGCCTCAGCCACCAAGTCGTCCCCGACCGACGTCGTCACCGTGATGGACACCCGCTCGGAGGAGCTGATCCGTCAGCGGCTGCTCGCCGCTCGTCCGCACGACGCGATCCTCGGCGAGGAGGGCGACGACCACGTCGGCACCTCGGGCATCACCTGGGTCATCGACCCCATCGACGGCACCGTGAACTACCTCTACGAGATCCCCGCGTACGCCGTGTCCATCGCGGCGGTCACGGGCGACCCCCGGGTGCCGGGGGAGTGGGAGGTGCTCGCCGCCGCCGTCGGCGACCCGTCCCGCGGCCTCGTCTACCACGCCACCCGGGGCGAGGGGGCGCGCTGCTCAGCAGTGCCGACCGGCACGTCGGCAGCCTCGGGCGACCACCCCTCCCGCGTCCTGCGGGTCGGCGAGGTCGACCAGCTGGGGAGTGCGCTGATCGGCACGGGTTTCGGCTACACGCGGGAGCGGCGTCGTACGCAGGCCGAGCTCCTGCTGCGCGTCCTGCCCGAGATCCGTGACCTCCGTCGGATCGGGAGCGCGGCCCTCGACCTGTGCGCCGTCGCGTCGGGCCAGCTCGACGGCTTCTTCGAGGTCGGGCTCAACCCGTGGGACCTCGCCGGCGGGTGGCTCGTGGTCACCGAGGCCGGCGGGGTCGTCACCGGCCCTGGTGGTGGGGCCCCCGACGAGAGCCTCACCGTGGCCGGCAACCCCGCCGTCCACGCGGCGCTCGCCGCCGCCGTCGGCGGCTGACGCCCGCCCCGACGGGGCAGTCGGGTCTCGGGCCGCCCAGGCCCACAGTCCGCTTGTTGCTCCGCCTCGCCCCTTTCCGGGGGTCACGACCCGCAAAAAGGGTCCAGGGGGAGCAACAAGCGGACGTATGGCGCAACGGCCCTCTCCCGGTGGGGAGAGAGCCGTCGGTGTGAGTGGGGGGTCGTGGCGCTCAGGCCGCCGGCACCCCACGGAAGGCGTCGAGCTCGGGGAGCCGGACGTCATGGTCGTCGGCCAGCCGCTGGATCGAGTCCAGCTCACCGGTGAGGACGTCGACGGAGTAGTCGTCGCCCAGGTCTCTGGCCCGAGCCAGGCCGGCCAGGGCCTCGCGGGCCCGCTCGTGGAGACTCGTGTGGAACTCGGTCATCGTGCACCTCCGTCGCAGATGGGGCGCTCCTGGTGGGGCGCCGGGGGTTGTCACGCAACGCCCCGACTGTAGGTGGCTGACGCCCCAAATGGGGGCTTGCGGCCCGAGCATGTGTAAATGGGAGGTAAATTGTGCGACTCGGGCGTGTCGAGCTCCTCCGAGGGGCCTGAGCAGCCAGTCGTGCAGGGGGGACGAACGCCTGGATGGCGCGCCCACCCCGGCATAGGGCACACTCGCCGCGGCAACCGTTCCCTGACGTGCCCCAGGTGGTGGACGGGACCCCCTGGCTCGAGGCTGCTCGAGGCGGGCACAAACAGGGCTGGTGCGTCGTTACACCCCACAAGCCGATGTCGCAACGCTGGATCGACCGCTGTCAGGGAAATTATCGACGTTTTTGTACCGCACTGACCGTATTTGCCCTATCCTGCGACCATCTGCTCTGAGAGACGGCTCCCGCCGTAGCCCTTCAGAGTGCTCCACGTTCCTTCTCCCCACCAGCTACCGCTTCCCCAACTCCGCGCAACGCCCCCCAGCTTCCCCCCAACTCCAGGAGCACACCAGATGGCGACCGACTACGACGCCCCACGCAAGACCGATGACGACCTGTCGGAGGACTCACTCGAAGAGCTCAAGTCCCGACGGGTCGACAAGTCGTCCTCGGCCGTCGACGTCGACGAGACCGACACGGCCGAGGGCTTCGAGCTCCCCGGCGCCGACCTGTCCGGCGAGGAGCTCTCCGTCCGGGTGCTCCCTCGTCAGGCCGACGAGTTCACCTGCTCGCAGTGCTTCCTCGTGCACCACCGCAGCCAGCTGGCCAGCGAGTCCCGCGGCCAGATGGTGTGTCGCGACTGCGCCTCCTGACATGACTCACGAGAGAGGGTCGGTTCCCGACGGGACCGACCCTCTTGCTGTCCCGCAGGTGCCGGTACCCGTCGTGGTGGGTCTGCGACGGCTGGACCCTGACCTCCCTGTTCCCTCCTACGCTCACGTCGGTGACGCAGGAGCGGACTTGTGCGCGCGAGACTCCGTCGAGCTGGCCCCGGGGGAGCGCGCCCTCGTCCGTACGGGGATCGCCATCGGCCTCCCTGCCGGCTACGCCGCCTTCACCCACCCCCGTAGCGGGCTGGCCACGCGGCACGGGATCACGATCGTCAACGCCCCCGGCACGATCGACGCCGGCTACCGCGGGGAGATCCTGGTCAACCTCGTCAATCTCGACCCGCGAGAGGCGTTCACGGTGCATCGTGGTGACCGGATCGCCCAGCTGGTCGTCCAGCAGGTCGCCCACGTCGAGTTCGTCGAGCACGATTCGCTCCCGGACAGCCCCAGGGGGGAGACTGGGCACGGTGCCAGCGGGGGCTTCGGCCCCCCGGGTAACTGAGCTCACAGCCAGCCGCAGCACCAGCAGGGACCACCACCGACCCGAGGACACAAGAGGCGAAGCACCCGTGGGAATCTTCCGACGACGCGACAAGAACGACGGCGACCGTCAGGGCGCCGGCCCCGAGGTGACGGACGCCTCCGAGACCACCGCAGCCTCCGCAGCCGCGGAGGTCGCCGAGGTCACCGATGTCACGGCGAGCGACTCCGACGGCTCGTCGGACCCGTCAGACACCTCGGCCACCGCGGACGCCGACGAGGCGATGGACGAGCTCGACGAGGTCGACGAGGAGCCGCTCAACCGCGCTCGCGGCCCGTTCGACGTCGCCGAGGTGGAGGGCGCGGAGCGTGACGGTGGCGACCCCGTTGCCCGGCTCGACCTCGGCGCCCTGCGGCTGGTGCCGGTCGAGGGTATGCAGCTACGGCTCGAGGTCGACGAGGTGGCGCAGACCGTGCTCTCGGTGCACGCCATCCTCCAGGACTCCAGCGTGCAGCTCCAGGCCTTCGCGGCCCCCCGTACGCTGCCGGTCTGGCCGGAGATCCGCACCGAGATCGCTGACAACGTCACTGCTGGTGGGGGCACTGCCGACGTCGTCCACGGCGAGCTGGGTCGTGAGCTGCTCTGCCGGATGCCGCAGCAGGGGCCGGACGGTCGCACCGTCTTCGCCCAGGTGCGTTTCGCCGGCGTCGACGGCCCGCGCTGGTTCCTGCGGGCCGTGTTCAGCGGTCCCGCGGCGATCGACGACGCGGCCGCCGCGCCGCTGGTCGCGCTCGTGCGCAGCGCCGTCGTCGTGCGCGGCGACGACGCCATGCCCCCGCGCGAGGTGCTCCCGCTGACCCTGCCGCAGGAGGCGCAGGAGGCGCAGGAGGCGCAGGAGGCCGGTCCGGGTGAGGTGCCCCAGCAGGATGCGGGGGTCGACGGGGACGGCCCCGGTGGCACGCACCTCGACGACCTCAAGCCGTTCGACCGCGGCCCCGAGATCACCGAAGTTCGCTGAGCCGGCCCGAGGAGACGACATGGCACAGAGCCCCATCACCACCGGTGGCCCGAGCTCCAAGGGAGGTCCGGCGACCAAGGGCATCCTGTCGAGATGGGCAGAACGACTGGCCCGCCCCATCGAGGACCTCGAGGCCGACGACCTCCGGGCCGACACCGAGCGGGTGGGCGCGACGCCCATCTGCGACCTGCCCAACCGCGAGAGGGCCAAGGTGTGCGGCGTCGTCCGGTCGGTGACCATGCGGCCCCGGTCCGACGTCCCGGCGCTGGTGTGCGAGCTGTATGACGGCAGCCGAGCCCTGCACCTGGTGTGGCTGGGGCGGCGCGAGATCGCGGGCATCACGCCCGGGGTGTCGCTGCGGGCCTCGGGTCGGGTCTCCTACTACCGCGGGGTCCCGACGATCTTCAACCCCTTCTACGAGATCGTCCCGAAGAGTGGCTGACGATCACCCGGTGCCGGCGCCGCCGGTGCCCGTGCGTGCGGTCACCACCCACACCACCGTCGAGGAGCTGCTGCGCGAGCGGATCGGGGCAGCCGTCGGCGGGTGGCGCGGCGGTGTCGAGTCGGCCCTTCCGACCCTCGTCTTCGTGGTGGCGTGGACCGCGACCCACGACACCAGCCTGACCCTCGTGGCGTCCGGAGCGACCCTGGCCGTCCTCGCCCTGGTGCGTGTCGTGCGCCGCGAGACCGTGCGCTTCATCGGCTACTCCGCCGTGGTGCTGGCCGTTGCGGCCTTCTTCGCCATCCGGTCGGGCCGGGCGCAGGACGCGTTCCTGCCCGGCATGATCGGCACCGGAGCGACGATGCTGGTCCTGGCCGTCGCCAACCTCGCCCGGTGGCCGCTCTTCGGCTTCCTCATCGCCGCCGGTGACCCCGAGCTGGTCGAGGCGTCGGAGCGACTCAAGTCGTCCTCCCGCAAGGACGCTCCCCAGGACGACGCCGCCCGGGTCCGGGCCGCGCAGGACGAGGAGGCCCTCACCGAGGCGTTCATCGGGTGGCGCCGGCATCCCGGCATCGTCACGGTGGCGGCCAGGCTGGGCTGGGTGATCGTCGTCCTCGACGTGATCCGGCTGGCCGTCATGATCCCCCTCTACGTCTCGGGCCAGGTGGCGGCGCTGGGAGTCGCCAAGGTCGTCCTGGGGACGCCTGCCTACCTCGTTGCCGTGCTCGTCATGGGGCTCGTGGTGCTGCGGGGGCAGACCCCCCTGGAGCGACCCGAGGAACCCGGCCGCCCCTGAGGCCACCAACCCTCCGCGTGCGCGACGGCCTCGTGGGTGGGGTCACTCCTCGCCGCGGGGCAGGCGGTTGCCGGGGGAGAGCAGCTGCTCAAGCTCGTCCTCGGCATCGGGGGTGGTGATGAAGAGCAGCTCGTCGTGCGCCTCGACGGAGTCGTCCCGGCTGGGCGCGATGGGACGGTCGTCGCGGATGATCCCGACGAGCACCGTGTCGGCCGGCCAGGTGAGCTCACTGAGCGGACGCCCGATGTAGGGACTCGCCACCGGGATGGTGAGCTCGACCATCGAGGCCTTCGCCTGCTGGAACTGGAAGATCCGCACCAGGTCGCCGACACTGACCGCCTCCTCGACGAGGGCGGTCATCAACCGTGGGGTGGAGACCGCGACGTCGACCCCCCACGACTCGTCGAACATCCACTCGTTCTTGGGGTTGTTGACCCGGGCGACGGTGCGAGGCACCCCGAACTCCGTCTTGGACAGCAGCGAGACCACGAGGTTGGCCTTGTCGTCGCCGGTGGCGGCCACGACGACGTCGCACTCCTGGACCCGCGCCTCCTCCAGCACCGTGATCTCGCAGGCGTCAGCCAGCAACCACGCGGCGTCCGGCACCCGCGAGGCCTCCACGTCGTCGGCGTCCTTGTCGATGAGGAGCACCTGATGGCCGTTGTGGAGCAGCTCGCGGGCGATCGACCGCCCCACGCTCCCGGCTCCGGCGATGACGACGCGCATGGCTGCTCTCCGGACTTCTCGGGTGGGGCGGGTGGACGGGGTGGGGTGGGCGTGGGTGGAAGGAACGGGACCCGTACGGGGTCAGCGGGTCAGTGCGCTGGAGGCGGCTGGTCGTAGGTCTTCTCGACCCGCTGCAGGTCGGTCGTCGCCGCCGCGACGTGCACGAGGTCGCCGTCCTGGTAGACCGTGTCGGCCTGAGGCACGAGGCCCTCGCCCAGGCGGGTGACGAACGCGATGCGCGTGCTGGTGAGCGACTCGACCTCGCTGATCCGACGACCGACCCAGCTGCGCGCCAGCGGCACCTCCGCGATGACGACCCGACCGCTCGGGTCGGTGAGCGCCGGCACGGCACCCTGAGGGAGCAGACGCTGGAGCATCTGGTCGGAGGTCCAGCGGACCGTGGCCACCGTGGGTATGCCGAGCCGCTGGTAGACCTCGGCGCGGCCGGGGTCGTAGATGCGGGCGACGACATGCTCGACCCCGAACGTCTCCCGGGCCACGCGAGCCGCGAGGATGTTGGAGTTGTCACCGCTGGAGACGGCCGCGAAGGCGTACGCCTCGTCGATCCGCGCCGAGCGCAGGGTGTCCCGGTCGAAACCCAGCCCGGTGACGGTCATGCCCTCGAAGCTGCTGCCCAGTCGCCGGAAGGACGACGGCTCGGAGTCGATGACGGCGACGTCGTGCCCGCGCTTGCTCAGGCTCTTGGCCAGCGTGGAGCCCACGCGGCCGCAACCCATGATGACGAAGTGCACGCTGCGAAACGCTACACGGTCCCGGCCGTCTCGCTGGCGCAGGTCTCACCACGGCCGGGTGGTGGGGCGGCATACAGTGTGCGCGTGGCCTCCTCCGGACGCGTTCTCAAGCGCCTGATCCTCGGCCGCGCCATGCGCAGCGACCGCCTTGGCGAGACCCTCCTGCCGAAGCGGCTCGCGCTTCCCATCTTCGCCAGCGACGCCCTCTCGTCGGTGGCCTACGCCCCCGACGAGATCATGCTCATGCTCGGGCTGGCCGGTGGCGCCTTCGTCACGACCCACTCGTGGCAGATCACGCTGGCCGTCATCGCGGTCATGGTCATCGTGGTGGCCTCGTACCGGCAGAACGTGCGCGCCTACCCCTCCGGCGGAGGGGACTACGAGGTCGCCACCGTCAACCTGGGCGACAAGGCCGGGGTGACCGTGGCCAGCGCCCTGCTCGTCGACTACGTGCTCACCGTCGCCGTCTCGATCTCGTCGGGCGTGCAGAACGCCGCGACCGCCCTGCCCGCGCTCCGCGGGCACGAGGTGCCCGTCGCCGTCGGCCTCGTGGTCATCCTCACGGCGATGAACCTGCGGGGGGTGCGCGAGTCGGGCAACGCGTTCGCCGTACCGGTCTACGCCTTCATGTTCGGCATCATCGGGATGGGCGTCTACGGGTTCGTCCTGGCGGCGACCGGGCACCTCGGCCAGGCCGAGAGCGCCCGGTTCGAGCTCGTTCCCGAAGCGGGGCGCGAGCAGATCGCCGGGGTCGCGATGGCCTTCCTGCTGCTGCGGGCCTTCTCCTCCGGCTGTGCAGCCCTCACCGGTGTCGAGGCCATCTCCAACGGCGTGCCGGCCTTCAAGAAGCCCAAGAGCCAGAACGCTGCGACCACCCTGCTGCTGATGGGGGTGATCTCGATCACCATGCTGACGTCGATCATCGTGCTCGGCCGCATCACCGGCATCAAGATCGCCGACCGACCCGCCGAGCAGCTGACCCTCGGCGGCGTCCCGGTCGGGGACTCCTACGTCCAGGACCCGGTGCTCGGCCAGCTCTCGAAGGCGGTGTTCGCCGGCTTCACCCCCGGTGTCGTCTTCATCTCCATCGTGACCGGGCTGATCCTCATCCTCGCCGCCAACACCGCCTTCAACGGCTTCCCGGTGCTCGGGTCCATCCTCGCCAAGGACGGCTACCTGCCGCGACAGCTGCACACCCGTGGTGACCGGCTGGCCTTCTCCAACGGCATCCTCATCCTCGCGGCCGGTGCGGTGGCGCTGATCGTGGCCTACCAGGCGACGGTCACCTCGCTGATCCAGCTCTACATCGTCGGCGTCTTCGTCTCCTTCACGCTCAGCCAGAGCGGGATGATCCGGCACTGGAACCGTCACCTGCGCACCGAGCGCGACCCCAAGGTCCGGGCCCGGATGATGCGCTCGCGGGTCATCAACGCCCTCGGCGCCTTCATGTCCGGCACGGTGCTGGTCGTCGTGCTCATCACGAAGTTCCTTGAGGGGGCCCGCTACGCCATCCTCGCCATGGCCGTCCTGTTCGTGCTGATGCTCGGCATCCGGCGGCACTACGACCGGGTGCGTGACGAGCTCGAGATCGACGCCGACGAGCCGCAGATGCTGCCGAGCCGGGTGCACGCCATCGTCCTGCTGTCCAAGCTGCACAAACCGGCGATGCGCGCCCTGGCCTACGCCCGGGCCACGCGACCGACCTTCATCGAGGCGGTCACCGTCGAGGTGGATCCCGACGACACGCAGGCGCTGCGCGCCCAGTGGGCCAAGCTCGAGATCCCGGTGCCGCTGAAGGTGCTCGACTCGCCCTACCGCGAGATCTCGCGGCCCATCGTCGACTACGTCAAGTCGATCCGCAGCGGCAGCCCGCGCGACGTGGTGGTCGTCTACATCCCGGAGTACGTGCTCGGCCGGTGGTACGAGCAGATCCTGCACAACCAGAGTGCGCTGCGCCTCAAGGCCCGTCTGCTCTTCACCCCGGGGGTCATGGTGGCGAGCGTGCCGTGGCAGCTGCGCTCCTCCGAGGGCCAGGAGGAGTTCTTCGACGGGCCCGTCGTGGGCTCCGTACGGCGCGGTCCCTCGTGACCCCGGCGACGCCCGGACCCCGCCGTCCGGCCCGTGGCCGCGGTGGCCCGGGCCCGCGTCGCGGTGCCCCCCGTCCCAGTGCCCCGCCCGACCCGCTCGTCGGCACGACGGTCGAGGTCGAGGTGGGGCCCATCGCCCACGGCGGCCATGCCGTCGCCCGCTACCAGGGGCGGGTCGTCTTCGTGCGTCACGCGCTGCCGGGGGAGCGGGTGCGGGTGCTGGTCACCGAGGGCCGGGCCAAGGACTCCTTCCTGCGCGGTGACGCGGTCGAGGTGCTCGCCGCGTCCTCCGAGCGGGTCACCCCACCCTGCCCGTACTCCGGTCCGGGCCGCTGCGGTGGCTGCGACTTCCAGCACGTCACCCTCGCCCACCAGCGCGACCTCAAGGCCGCGGTGGTGCGTGAGCAGCTCAAGCGGCTGGCCGGCCTCGACGTCGAGGTCGTCGTCGAGGCGCTGCCCGGCACGCCCGAGCAGGACCACGGACTGCGCTGGCGTTCCCGGGTGGAGTTCGCCGTCGGTCCCGACGGCCGTCCCGGCCTGCGGGTGCATCGCTCGCACGACGTCATCGCCGTCGACGACTGCCTGATCGCCGACCACCGCGTCATCGACTCCGGAGTGCTGGGCACGACCTGGACCGGCTGCACCGGCGTCGACGTCGTCGCCGCCGACGAGCCGGTCGACGCGGTCGTCGTACCCCTGCCCGAGCACTCCGTACCCACCGTCGTGCAGCACGTCGAGACCCCCACCTGGTCGGGCTCCTTCGGCGTCTCGGCCCGCGGCTTCTGGCAGGTGCACCCCGGGTCCGCACCGACGTTCACCGCGCACCTGCTCGCCGAGCTGGCGCCACGACCCGGCGAGCGCGCCCTCGACCTCTACGCCGGGGTCGGCCTCTTCGCCTGCGCCCTGGCCCACGCCGTCGGCACCGAGGGCGCCGTCCTCGCCGTCGAGGCCGACTCCCGGGCGGTCGAGTACGCCCTCGACAACGCGCAGGACCTGCCCCAGGTCGAGGTACGGGGTGACGACGTGGCCGACGCGGTCACCGCGCTGCTCGACCAGGAGCTGACGGCCGACCTCGTGGTCCTCGACCCTCCCCGCACAGGCGCCGGGCGCGGTGTCGTCGAGGGGATCGCGGCGCTGGGCCCGCGGGCCGTGGCCTACGTCGCGTGCGACCCGGCTGCGCTGGCCCGCGACACGGCGTACCTGGCCGCGGTGGGCTACCGCCTGCGCTCCCTGCGGGCCTTCGACGCCTTTCCCATGACCCACCACGTCGAGTGCATCGCGGTCTTCGAGCCCGATGCACCAGGTGGGGCAGCGTCTGGGGAGTGACGAGCAGGGTCAGATGTGGTTGAATTATCTTGACGTCAAGATAGTTCTCGATGAAGGGAGCCCCAGCGTGGGTGTTCAGGACGGTTCGGTCGACAGCTTCGGTGCCAAGGGGGAGCTCACGGTCGGTGACCAGAGCTACGAGATCTACCGCCTGGGCGGGCTCGAGGGGGCGAGCAACCTCCCCTTCAGCCTGAAGGTCCTGCTGGAGAACCTCCTGCGCACCGAGGACGGCGCCAACATCACGGCCGAGCACATCCGCGCCCTCGCCGGCTGGGACGAGAACGCCGAGCCCGACACCGAGATCCAGTTCACCCCGGCACGGGTCCTCATGCAGGACTTCACCGGGGTGCCCTGCGTCGTCGACCTCGCGACCATGCGCGAGGCCGTCGTCGAGCTCGGCGGTGACGCGACGAAGATCAACCCGCTCTCGCCGGCCGAGATGGTCATCGACCACTCGGTGATCATCGACGTCTTCGGCCGGGCCGACGCCTTCGAGCGCAACGTCGAGATCGAGTACGGCCGCAACAGGGAGCGCTACCAGTTCCTGCGCTGGGGCCAGACGGCGTTCGACGACTTCAAGGTCGTCCCCCCGGGCACCGGCATCGTGCACCAGGTCAACATCGAGCACCTCGCACGCACGGTCATGACCAGGCCGACGGCGTCCGGTGTGGTCGCCTACCCCGACAGCTGCGTCGGCACCGACTCGCACACGACCATGGTCAACGGCCTCGGCGTGCTCGGCTGGGGCGTGGGCGGCATCGAGGCCGAGGCGGCCATGCTGGGCCAGCCCGTCTCGATGCTCATCCCGCGCGTCGTCGGCTTCAAGCTCTCGGGCTCGATCCCCGCTGGTGCCACCGCCACCGACGTGGTGCTCACCATCACCGAGATCCTGCGGAAGCACGGGGTGGTCGGCAAGTTCGTCGAGTTCTACGGTGAGGGCGTCGCGGCCGTGCCGCTGGCCAACCGCGCGACCATCGGCAACATGAGCCCGGAGTTCGGCTCGACCTGCGCGATCTTCCCGATCGACGACGTCACCCTCGACTACCTGCGCCTCACCGGGCGTTCCGACGAGTCGGTCGCCCTCGTGGAGGCCTACGCCAAGGAGCAGGGCCTGTGGCACGACCCTGACGTCGAGCCGCGCTTCTCGGAGCGGCTCGAGCTCGACCTGTCGACCGTCGTGCCGTCCATCGCCGGGCCGAAGCGCCCGCAGGACCGCATCTCGCTCACCGACGCCAAGCAGGCCTTCCGCAAGGTGCTGCCCACCTACGTCGCCCACGACGAGGGTGACGCCGGCGCCGGGTCGAGCTTCCCGGCCAGCGACTCCGGCGCGCTCGAGGGCAACGGTGGGCCCAAGCCCGCCGACGAGGGTGACGGCGCGGGCCGCCCCTCGAAGAAGGTCCTCGTGACCACCCCCGAGGGTGCCAGCTTCGAGATCGACCACGGCATCGTCTCGATCGCCTCGATCACGAGCTGCACCAACACCTCGAACCCGTCGGTGATGATGGCGGCCGCCATGCTGGCCAAGAACGCCGTCGAGAAGGGCCTGACCGTCGCACCCTGGGTCAAGACCTCGATGGCGCCCGGCTCCAAGGTCGTCACCGACTACTACGAGAAGGCCGGTATGTGGCCCTACCTCGAGAAGCTCGGCTTCTTCCTCGTGGGCTACGGCTGCACCACGTGCATCGGCAACTCCGGGCCCCTGTCCGACGAGATCTCGGCGGCGATCAACGAGCACGACCTCTCGGTCGTGTCGGTGCTGTCGGGCAACCGCAACTTCGAGGGCCGGATCAACCCCGACGTGAAGATGAACTACCTCGCGTCGCCGCCCCTCGTCATCGCCTACGCCCTGGCCGGCACGATGGACTTCGACTTCGACGCCCAGCCCCTCGGCCAGGACGGCGACGGCCACGACGTCTTCCTCAAGGACATCTGGCCCGCCCCGACCGACGTCGAGGCGACCATCGCCGAGTCGATCAACCAGGGCATGTTCACCAAGGACTACGCCGACGTCTTCGCCGGCGACGAGCGCTGGCAGTCGCTGCCCACGCCGGAGGGTGACACCTTCGCCTGGGACGACGAGTCGACGTACGTCCGCAAGCCGCCGTACTTCGACGGCATGACGATGGCGACGAGCCCGGTCACCGACATCACCGGCGCGCGGGTGCTGGCCAAGCTCGGTGACTCGGTGACGACCGACCACATCAGCCCCGCCGGGTCGATCAAGGCCGACAGCCCCGCCGGGACCTACCTCGCCGACCACGGGGTGGACCGCAAGGACTTCAACTCCTACGGCTCGCGCCGCGGCAACCACGAGGTGATGATCCGGGGCACCTTCGCCAACATCCGCCTGCGCAACCTGCTGCTCGACGGCATCGAGGGCGGCTTCACCCGCAACTGGCTCGACGGGGGCTCGCAGACGACGATCTTCGACGCGTCGGCCGCCTACCAGGAGGCGGGTGTCCCGCTCGTCATCCTGTCGGGGAAGGAGTACGGCTCGGGCAGCTCGCGCGACTGGGCCGCCAAGGGCACCCGGCTGCTCGGGGTCAAGGCGGTCATCGCCGAGAGCTACGAGCGGATCCACCGCTCCAACCTCATCGGCATGGGCGTCCTCCCGCTGCAGTACCCGGCAGGCGAGAACGCCGACTCGCTCGGCCTCGACGGGTCCGAGACCTTCGCCGTCAGCGGCATCACCGCCCTCAACGAGGGGACGACGCCGCGCACGGTCAAGGTCGTCGCGACGAAGGACGGCGGCGAGAGCGTCGAGTTCGACGCGGTCGTGCGCATCGACACCCCGGGTGAGGCCGACTACTACCGCAACGACGGGATCCTGCAGTACGTCCTGCGGTCGCTCGTCACCGCCTGACCGGCGCTCGACCCCCTGGCGGGCGCCAGCCCGGGTCCGTCGCTGCGCCGAAGGCCCCTCCGGTTCGTCCGGAGGGGCCTTCGGCGCGCCCGACGTCGGGCCGGTGTGCGCCTCACCGACCGCCGAGCCGCCTTCTGTGACAGGAGCCAGAGCGGCACGCGCAGGTGGTGCGACAGGAACACCTGCGGGAACCGCCAGAAGAAGGCCCGGTACGACATGCGCCGGAAACAGGAAAGAATTACGGTGGCATAGTCACCAGCGTGAAATAGTGACAACCCGACTACCGGACCCGAGGTCGATCACGGCTGACTCCCGCCACCCGCGCCCCGCGCATCGCCTCCAGCCGGCTGGCTGTGGGGCACCGAGCGGACCCGTGAGGGACTGGTGATGACCCGGGCCCCGTCGACCCGCGCCTACACCGACCCCTTCGGTGACACGGGGGCCGTCATCTACGAGCAGTCGAGCTGGCGCTCGCCCCGCGTCCCTACCCGCTTCGGTCTCACCGAGCTCATTGCCTCGTGGGACGTCGAGACCCCGGGCCGCACCTGGGTGGAGGTGCTCGTGCGCGGAGTCGACGACGCCGGGCTGAGGTCGGGGTGGTACGTCCTCGGCCGTTGGTGCGCCCGGGACCCCGCCGACAGCGGCGCGATCCACCGCACCTCCGTCGACGACCAGGGCACCGACCTCGCCACGGTCTGGACTGACACCTTCCACGCCCTCTCCGGGCACTCGCTGCGCAGCTTCCAGCTCCAGGTCAACCTGCTTCGCCCGACCGGGTCGTCAGCCACCCCCCTGGTGCGGATGGTCGGGGCGGTGGCCTCGGCCCTGCCCGACGACGCCACGGTGCCGGTGAGCCCGGTCGGGCGCGCACGGGGCCGTGTGCTGCCTGTGCCGACGCTCTCGCAGGAGGTGCATGACGGCCACTACCCGCAGTGGGACAACGGCGGAGAGGCCTGGTGCTCTGCGACGTCGAGCGCCATGGTGCTGCGCTACTGGGGGGTCGGTCCGCAGCCGGCCGACCTGGCCTGGGTCCGTCCCCACGTCGACGCCGAGGTCGACTTCGCCGCCCGCA
The DNA here is from genome assembly GCA_038230235.1 of Actinomycetales bacterium. Lineage (GTDB taxonomy): Bacteria > Actinomycetota > Actinomycetes > Actinomycetales > Dermatophilaceae > Lapillicoccus. Next base: position 7,286 of record JBBRNQ010000048.1, on the reverse strand, counting down.
ACGTCTTCGACTACACCTACGACGGCGCCGGCAACTGGCCCTTCAACACCGCGTACGCCGCTCGCTACGGCCTCGAGGCCTTCGTCACCCGCCTGCGCTCCTTCACCGAGCTCGAGGAGCTGGTGCGCGTCGGGATCCCCGTCGTCATCTCGGTCTCCTTCGAGAAGGGTGACCTCGACGGGGCGGGCTACGGCACCAACGGCCACCTCATGGTCGTCGTCGGCTTCACCCACCGGGGTGACGTCGTGGTCAACGACCCGGCCAGCCACCTCCTGGCCGACGACCAGCAGGTCCGCACGACCTACCGGCGCGACCAGCTCGAGAACGCCTGGGTGCCGCACTCGGGGGGCACGGCCTACGTCATGCACCCCCGCTCGGTGCGGCTGCCCGCCTCGCCCTTCCCGGCCGAGCCAGCCTGGTAATGGGAGTGAGGACCTGCCGGTGCCGCCCGGCCGAAGCGGACGCACCAACAGGCAGAACCCCCCGACGGGGCTCCATACCCGTATGAAGCGGGCGCCCTAGCGGCTTCTGCCTGTTGGTGCGTCCGCCCCTGAGCCCGCGACCGGCGCGGGCACCGGCTGTCAGCACCGTGGGAGACACTGGCGCGATGACGTCCGTAGTCCCACCGGGGTGGCCCCGCGAGGTCCCCCCGGCGCACACCCCCGGCTGGGAGGAGCGGGCCGTCGCGTGGCTGCTCGACCAGTGCCCACCCGACTACCGGGCGTACGCCGGGTGGCGCCGGCACCCCGTCGCCCTCGCGTGGCTGGCCGACCGGCACCTCGACGGGCAGGTGGCCGCGATGCGCCAGGCCTACCGCGAGGTGCGGGTCGAGCTCGGTGGGGTGGTCACGGCCGAGGGCCTGGCCGACGTCATGCACCACCTCGAGGCCGAGGGAACGCGCCTGGTGGCCGCCAAGCGGTCGGCGGGGCTCCTGCTCGAGGCCCTGCGCGGCAAGGTGTTCATCCCCCGACTCTGAGCACGACCACGGGCCCGGCCGCAGTGGCCGGGCCCGCGGTGGGCCGGTGCGTCCGCGGGGTGCACCGTCCTGCGGTCAGAGGATGTAGAGCATCTCCTGGTAGGTGGGCAGGCTCCAGAGGTCGTCCGCCACGAGGGCCTCAAGGGTGTCGGCGGCCGCACGCACCGCAGCCATGGGCGGCAGGAGGGAGTCGCGGCAGGCGGTCGCCGTCTCCATCGCGTCGTCGGAGTGCGGGTGGGCGATGGCCGCGGCCAGGCTGGCCAGACCGGACCGCAGGTCGGCCAGGGGCTTCGAGATCGCCACGAGGTCGGCGGTGTCGGCCTCGACACCGGCGGCCTTGAGGCTGGCGACGTTGGTGGCCAGCTCGGTCTGGTATCGCGTCGCCGACGGCAGGATGATCGTCGTGCCCATCTCGAGCATGAGGTTGGCCTCGACGGAGATGCTGAGGATGTACTGCTCCAGACCGATCTCGTAGCGGCTGTGCATCTCGCGCTCGTTGAAGACGCCGTAGTGCGAGAAGAGCTGGACGGCCTCGGGGGTGATGAGCTCGGGGAGCGCGTCGATGGTGGTCCGCAGGTTCTTCAGACCCCGCTGCTCCGCCTCGATCGGCCACTCGTCGGAGTAGCCGTTGCCGTTGAAGACGACCGAACCGTGCTCCGAGATGATGTCGGCGAGGACGGTCTGGACCGCCTCGTTGAAGTCGGTGCCGTCGGTGGCCGCCTTCTCGAGCTGGTTGGCGATGTGGTCGAGGGCCTCGGCCATGATCGTGTTGAGCACCACCATCGGGCCGGCGACGGTCTGCATCGAGCCCGGCGCGCGGAACTCGAAGCGGTTGCCGGTGAAGGCGAAGGGCGAGGTGCGGTTGCGGTCGCCCGGGTCCTTCGTGAGGTCGGGCAGGGTGTCGACGCCGATGGTCAGCGTGCCCTTCTCCTTCGAGCGGGTGGCCCCGCCCTTGGCGACCTGGTCGAAGACGTCGGCGAGCTGCTCGCCGAGGAAGATCGAGATGATCGCCGGTGGGGCCTCGTTGGCGCCGAGGCGGTGGTCGTTGCTGGCCGACGCGACGGACGCGCGCAGGAGGCCGCCGTACTTGTGCACCGAGCGGATGATCGCCGCGCAGAAGACGAGGAACTGGGCGTTGTCGTGCGGGGTGTCGCCGGGCAGGAGCAGGTTGCCCTGGCCGTCGTTGCCGAGCGAGAAGTTGACGTGCTTGCCCGAGCCGTTGACGCCCTCGAAGGGCTTCTCGTGGAAGAGGCACTCCATACCGTGCTTGCGGGCGATCGACTTGAAGGTCGTCATCAGCAGCTGCTGGTGGTCGGACGCGACGTTGGCGCGCTCGAACATCGGGGCGATCTCGAACTGCCCGGGCGCGACCTCGTTGTGGCGGGTCTTGGCCGGGATGCCGAGCTTGAACAGCTCACGCTCGGTGTCCATCATGAAGCCGAGGACGCGCTCCGGGATGGCGCCGAAGTAGTGGTCGTCGAACTCCTGCCCCTTCGGCGGCTTGGCGCCGAAGAGGGTCCGGCCGGCGTTGAGCAGGTCGGGTCGCGCCGTGAAGAAGTGGCTGTCGATCAGGAAGTACTCCTGCTCGGGACCGCAGTAGGAGACGACGTGGTCGGGGGTGTGCCCGAAGAGCGTGAGGACCCGCTCGGCCTGGGCGGCCATGGCCTGCTGCGAGCGCAGGAGCGGGGTCTTGTGGTCGAGGGCCTCACCGGTCATCGAGATGAAGATCGTGGGGATGCACAGGGTGTTGCCGTTGGGGTTCTCGAGCACGTAGGCCGGGCTCATGACGTCCCAGCCGGTGTAGCCGCGGGCCTCGAAGGTGTTGCGCAGCCCGCCGTTGGGGAAGGACGAGGCGTCGGGCTCACCCTGCACGAGCGTCTTGCCGGAGAACGAGGCGAAGGCCGTGCCGTCACCCACCGGGTCGAGGAAGCTGTCGTGCTTCTCGGCCGTCAGGCCGGTGAGGGGGTAGAAGACGTGCGCGTAGTGGGTCGCGCCCTTCTCCAGGGCCCAGTCCTTCATGGCGGACGCGACGGCGTCGGCGACGGCCGGGTCGAGCGGTGCGGAGTGCTCGATCGTGGCGAGCACCGACTTGTAGACCGACTTGGGCAGACGCTTGGCCATGACGGTGAGGCTGAAGACGTTCTGGCCGAAGATCTCACCGGGCTCCTCGCCGGGGTCGAAGCTCACGGTCGGAGGGACGTAGGTCTGGACGTTGGTGATGGCCTGCAGACGGGTGGTGTTGGCGCTCATGAGTTCTCCTGGGGCTGCGAGTCAGGGTGCGAGGGTCGGTGTGGACTCCCACCACCGACTCGCTCGGCTCACAAGTTATGAGTCGGGCGTTTCCGTGATGTGTCGATCGTGCTACGAAGGACCACTGGAGTCCTGTGCATCGCCCGTGACCGGCACCACCTAGACTTTGGCCGACCCCGAAAGGACCAGGACCCACGTGGCACTGCTCGACTCTCTCGACGGACCTGACGACCTCAAGGCGCTGCAGCCGGAGGAGCTCCCTCGCCTCGCCGCCGAGATCCGGGAGTTCCTCATCCGCTCGGTCTCGCAGACCGGTGGGCACCTCGGGCCCAACCTCGGTGTGGTCGAGCTGACCATCGCCCTGCACCGGGTCTTCGACTCGCCCCGCGACACCATCGTGTTCGACACGGGCCACCAGTCCTACGTCCACAAGCTGCTGACCGGGCGGCACGACGACTTCGGGCGGCTGCGGCAGAAGGGCGGGCTGTCGGGCTACCCCAGCCGGGCCGAGTCGCCGCACGACGTGGTCGAGAACTCCCACGCGTCCACCTCGCTCTCCTGGGCCGACGGCATCGCCAAGTCCCGTCGTCTCGCGGGGCAGCGAGACCGGACCACGGTGGCCGTGATCGGCGACGGCGCGCTGACGGGCGGGATGGCCTGGGAGGCGATCAACAACATCGCGGCCGACAAGGACCTGCCGCTGGTCATCGTCGTCAACGACAACGAGCGCTCCTACGGGCGCACCACGGGCGGGTTGGCCGAGCACCTGGCCACCCTGCGCACGACGGCCGGTTACGAGAGCTTCCTCGACTGGGGCAAGAACGTCCTCTCCCGCACGCCCGTCGTCGGTGGCGTGATGTATGGCGCCGCGCACGGCATGAAGAAGGGCATCAAGGACATCGTCGCCCCCCAGGGGATGTTCGAGGACCTCGGACTGAAGTACCTCGGGCCGATCGACGGTCACGACGAGCAGGCCCTCGAGAGCGCGCTGCGCAAGGCCCGATCGTACGGCGGCCCCGTCCTCGTGCACGTGCTCACCAAGAAGGGCAAGGGCTACCAGCCGGCTCGTGAGGACGAGGCCGACCGCTTCCACGCCGTCGACAAGATCAACCCCGAGACGGGGCTGCCCCTGCAGGTCAAGGGCCGCATCTGGACCGACGAGTTCAGCGAGGCGCTCCTCGAGATCGGCGGCGAGCGGGACGACGTCGTGGCCATCACGGCGGCCATGCTCATCCCGGTGGGGCTGCGACCCTTCGCGCAGAGGTATCCCTCCCGGGTCTTCGATGTCGGCATCGCCGAGCAGCACGCGCTGACCATGGCCGCGGGGCTCGCCTTCGGGGGGCTGCACCCGGTGGTCTGCCTCTACGCGACCTTCCTCAACCGGGCCTTCGACCAGCTGCTCATGGACTGCGCCCTGCACCGGGCCGGGGTGACCGTCGTGCTCGACCGCGCCGGGGTGACCGGCACCGACGGGGCGTCGCACAACGGCATGTGGGACATGACCCTCACCGGGATGGTGCCTGGCCTGCACCTCACCGCGCCGCGCGACGCGCCCGAGCTGGCCCGCGCCGTGCGTGAGGCCGTCGACATCGCCGACGCCCCGTCGGTCATCCGCTACTCGAAGCAGAACCCTCCCGCACCCCTGCCCGCCGTGCGCACGAGCGGCAGCGTCGACGTGCTCGCCGAGCCCTCCGACGGGCCGGTCGACCTGCTCCTCGTGGGGTTGGGGGAGATGGCGACGACGGCCATGAGCGTCGCCGAGAAGCTGCGGGCGCAGGGCCACTCGGTGCGGGTCGTCGACCCTCGCTGGTGCCTCCCGGTCAGCTCCGACCTCGTCGACCTGGCTCGGGCGGCCACGGTGGTCGCCGTCCTCGAGGACAACCTCGTGGTCGGTGGAGTCGGCTCGCAGGTGGCCTACGCCGTGCAGCAGGTCGCGCTGACCGTGCCCGTCCTCCAGCACGGCATCCCCAAGCGCTTCCTCGACCAGGCGTCGCGCGGCGAGGTGCTCGAGGAGATCGGCCTGACCCCCGACGCGATCGCCGACGCGATCGCCGTGCGCCTGCACCCCCCCTCCAGCTGACCGGGGCGCGCGAGCACGGCGCGCGGCGACTCTGCATACCGACTGGTGGCGGCCAGAGCCGCGAATGCTGCCCGTAGGAGCGCCATTCGCGGCTTTCGCCGCGACAAGTGGGTCGGTATGGAGCCGCCTGGGTCAGGTCAGTGGGCGGTCCAGCCGCCGTCCATGCTGAAGGACGAGCCGCTGAGCGAGGCCGATGCCGGGCCGCAGAGGAAGAGGGCCATCTCGGCGACCTCCCACGGCTCGAGCATCCGCTTGACGGCCGACTGGGTCAGCATGATCTTCTCGACCACCTCGGACTGCGGGATGCCGTGGGTGGCGGCCTGGTCGGCGATCTGCTTCTCCACCAACGCCGTTCGCACGTAGCCGGGGTTGATGCAGTTGCTCGTGACGCCGTGCGAGCCACCCTCGAGCGCCGTGGTCTTCGACAGCCCCTCGAGCCCGTGCTTGGCCGTGACGTAGGCCGACTTGTAGGGGCTGGCGCGCAGTCCGTGGGCACTCGAGACGTTGACCACGCGGCCCCAGCCCTGGGCGTACATGTGGGGGAGGCTCTGGCGGACCAGCCGGAACGGGCTCTGGAGCATGAGCCGGATGATGAGGTCGAACTTCTCGAGCGGGAACGACTCGATCGGGCTGACGTGCTGGATGCCCGCATTGTTGACGAGGATGTCGACATCGGTCGGTAGCGAGGCAAGGCCGTCGAGGTCGGAGAGGTCGGCCACGATCGTGGTGACCCCCGGCAGCGCGGCCAGCGGCTCGAGGGCCCCGGCCGACAGGTCGACGGCGTAGACCAGGGCTCCTGCCGCCGAGAAGCGGCGCGCCACGGCCTCCCCGATGCCGGATGCCGCTCCGGTCACGAGCGCCGTCCGGCCCGTCAGCTCTGCGGGGTGGTCGTGAATGGGGGCACTCGCGTCGTCGCTCATGCCTCGATCCTAGGAGTGGCCCGCGGCGACGACCTGACGTGGGCCCGCTCGCCCTGCTTCCCGAAGATGGCGAGCGACTCGGCGGGCTCGTCGAAGGGGTTGCCCAGCCAGTGCGGGACGCGCGTGTCGAACTCGACGACCTCGCCGGGCAGGAGCACCACGTCGTGCTCCCCGAGCAGCAGCCGCAGCCGTCCCGAGAGCACGAAGAGCCACTCGTAGCCCTCGTGGGTGCGCAGGTCCGGCTCGCCGGCGGGGGTCCGGGGCGGGTGGACCATCTTGTAGGTCCGCAGCCCGCCAGGTCGCCGGGTCAGCTCGAGGAACGTGATCCCGTGGCGGACGACGGGCCGGGGGTGGATGCGGGGGTCGCCGGTCTGGGGGGCGTCGACGAGCTCGTCCAGCGGCACCCTGTGGACCCGGGCCAGCGGGAGCAGGAGCTCGAGGGTGGGCCGGCGGCTGCCCGACTCGAGGCGGGACAGCGTGCTCACCGAGATGCCAGTGGTCGCCGAGAGCTCGGCGAGGGTGGCCCCCAGGTCGAGCCGCAACGCCCTCAGCCTGGGTCCTACCGCGTCGAGCACGCCGTCGATGTCGTCCATCGGCGCATCTTGCCATTCCAGCAACAGAACTTGTCAAGTCAGGGACAGGCGGAGATGGTCTTCCCATGACTTCGATGCGAGATGCGACCACCCCCGACGACCTGGACCTGGACCTGGACCTGGATGTCGACCTCGGCGTGACCCTGGACGTCAACCTCGACGTCAACCTGGACGTCGACGTGGTCGTCGTCGGTGGGGGTCCCGCCGGCCTCAGTGCGGCCACGGTCCTGGCGCGCTCCAGACGGTCGGTGCTGGTGGTCGACGCCGGGGACCCGCGCAACGCCCAGGCGACCGGGGTCCACAACTACCTGGGACACGAGGGGATCGCTCCGGTGGAGCTGCTGTCGCGAGGACGATCCGAGCTGTCCGCCTACGGAGGGCAGGTGATCCGGGGGACTGCCGTCGCGGCCGATCGCACGCAGGACGGGTTCGTCGTCACCCTGATGCCGGCCCGGGCGGCCCGGGCG
>JBBRNQ010000047.1:0-31524 GCA_038230235.1 Actinomycetales bacterium | reverse complement strand
GGCCCGCCCGCGCACACGGGTCCGTCGCCGCGCACCCCCACGACCAGCGCGAGGGTGACCAGACCGGCGGCCAGGTCGTCGAGGGCGGTGACGCCGGCCTCCTCGAGCGCCTCGTCACCTCCCACCCAGGTCGAGCACGGCCCCCGGATGCCGAGCGTCGCGGAGATGCGGCCGGTGACGCTGTTGCTCAGGGTCCACGGGAAGGCCCCGGGGGCCGCGAGGGTGAGCCCGGTCTGCTGCGCCGCCACCCAGAAGGCGACCGCCTCGCGGGCCCCCGAGTCGGGGGTCGCGACGTAGAGCCCGGCGCCGTCGAGCCCGGGGAGGTCGAGCCCGGCGTCGCCGACGACGGACGCGACCCAGTCGGCGACCGCCGCACCCTCGGCCGCGAGCTCGTCACTGACCCACTGCTGCCTCATGGCCGACCCACCAGGAGGGCGGAGTTCAGCCCGCCGAAGGCGTAGCCGGCGCTCAGCACCCACGACAGCCCCGGTGCCGGTCGCGCCTGTCGCACGACGTCGAGGCCGAGGTCGCCGTCCAGCTCGTAGGCGGTGGCCGCGCCGCCAGGGGGCAGCACCCCGTCGCGCAGGGCCAGCACCGCGAAGGCGGCTTCGAGCGCGGTCGCGGCCCCGAGAGTGTGACCGACGGCTCCCTTGACGGAGGAGACGGGCGGCGCGTCGTCGGTGAAGACCTCGCGCACGGCCAGCGCCTCGGCCGCGTCGGAGCGTGGGGTGCCGGTGCCGTGGGCGCTGACCCAGCCGACCTGCGACGGCTCGAGCCCGGCCCGGGCCAGGGCCGCCCGCATCGCCGCCGCCATGCCCGAGCCGTCCTCGCGCGGGGCCGTCGGGTGGTGCGCGTCGGCGCTCAGCCCCAGACCGCCGATCCTCGCCAGCACGGTCGCCCCCCGGCGCTCTGCGTGAGCCTCCGACTCGACCACGAGGAAGGCTGTACCCTCGCCGAGCGTCATCCCCCGACGTCCCCGGCCGAAGGGCGTGCACCCGTGCGGGGCCATCGCCCGCATCCGGGCGAAGCCGAGCATCGCGATGCGCGAGAAGGGTTCGACGCCCCCGGCGACGACGACGTCGGCCCGACCCGACTCCACCATCCGCACGGCCGCGCCGATGGCGTAGTTGCCCGCGGCGCAGGCCGTGCCGACCACCCGGCGCGGGCCCCCCAACCCGTGGGCGCGCGCGACCGCCGCCGCGAAGCCGACTCCCGACGCCTCGGCGAGGTCGACCTCGCTGCCGTCGGCAGCCGCCTCGAAGAGGCTCGACTCGCCCATCGTCGTGCCCACGACCACCCCGGTCCGCCGCGGGTCGCCGGGGTCCCCTGCCCTGGCGAGCGCCTCGGTCGCGGCCAGCACCGCCAGGTCGCGCCCGCGGCGCCTCGGGTCGCCGAGCCGGTCGTCGACCACCCGGGCGGCGACACCGACCGGGAAGCCCTCGGCCAGCAGGTCGTCCCACTCCCGCACGGCCGACTCCCCGGCGAGCGTACGGCGCCACGTCTCCTCAGCGTCCGGGCCGAGGGCCGACACCGCGCCCACGCCGGTCACGACCGCCGAACCGCGCTGGGCCCGCTGGGTCCGCCGATCGCTCTCGGCGCCCTCGGCGCTCATGGCCGGGCGCCGTGGTCCACGAGGTAGTCGACGAGGGCGGTCATCGTGGTGAGCAGGGTCCAGTCCTCATCGGGCACGGCCACGCCGACGAGGTACTCCATCCGGGCGACGAGCTCGAGCAGCGCGAGCGAGTCGACGTCGAGGTCGACCTTGAGGTCGGCGTCGGGATCGGCGTCGGGCGGCACGTCAGGCAGGACCACCGCGAGCTCGCGACGGACCAGGGCCAGGACCGTGTCGCAGACATCATCATCTCGAGCAGAGGTATGGCGAGCAACGACTGCGTGAGCGTTGCTGGTGGAGGAGGTCGTCGTGGTCATCGGGTGCTCCTGTGGGTAGCGGTGGGTGACGGGTGGGTGGCGAAACAGACTGTGGCTAGTGGAGATCGAGGCCCGAGGCATCGAGCAGGGGCGCCGTCGGGTCGCCGATGAGACGCAGGTCACCGGGGTGGTGGTCGTGCTCGGTCACGGCCATCACGAGGTCACCCACCGTTCGCGCTCGTCCCAGCGCCCCGGCCGCAGCGACCGCCCGGCGAGCGTTGTCGGTGTGCAGGGTGGAGCCGACCGCCGCGAGGGTCGCGGCGGCGACCCCGGACAGGGCGAGGGACTCGGCGAAGGAGATCGCCGTACGCCGTCTGCTGGCGGTGCGGCAGGTGAGGGAGAGCACGACCGCACCGGGACGCCAGTCGGGGTCGACATCGAGGCCCAGGTGCCGGGCCCGCAGGCCGGCGTAGCCGACCCAGCCGATCGGTCGGCCGTGCCCGACGTAGACGCTGACCGCCGGGCCCTGCGCGAGGCGGGTGACGAGGTCGTCGCGGTGCAGGTCGTAGGCCGTCCACCGGGCCCCCGGCAGGGCCTGCTCGCGCACCAGCCCGAGCACCCGGTCGGCGAGCCGGTCGAAGCGGCCGTGGCGCTGGCCGAGGACGGCCACGCTGAGGGCCGCCGGCCCGGACGCCCGTGCGTGCACCTGGGCCGCGGCCATCGCGAAGCGCCTCAGCCCCAGGTCACCCACGTCGGGGAGCCAGCCGGCGGGTACCGCCCGCCCGGAGGGGTCGTGGACGACCGGGCCGGGGAGCACCGTCCGCGGTGAGCGCCCGCGGGGTCCCACCAGCAGCAGCGCGTCCGTGCCCGCCGCGAGCATCCGCAGGTCGATCGGCCCGGGCAGCTGCGGCCCGGGGTCGACGAGCCGCACCCGCCGCGCCCCGGGCCCCGTCTCCCCCGGGCAGCCCACCCCCCAGGCCACGAGGAGGGGCCGCAGCGCAGCCACCCGCGCGGCGGGGGCCACGAGGGTGACCGACCGCGCGAGCGGCTCGCGGTGGGGGGTGGGCTGGGTCGACACGGCTCAGGCCGCCACGACGGCGTCGTACGGAGCCCATGCTGCGTAGTCCGCGGGTGGCTGACCGAGCAGGACCTTGCGCACGTAGTAGTGCATGACGATCTGGCCCTGCTGCTCGGGGTTGAAGCTGCCGAAGGCTCCGGCCGCAGCGAGCAGGTCGTCCTGACCGCCCTCCCCCGTGACCTGGCCGCGGTCGAGCACCTTGGTGCCCCCGGAGAAGTCGACCGGGATCGTCACCGTGGCGACGCCCTCGTCGTATCCGTAGTTGTAGGCGTCGCCGCCCACGCCGGCGCCTGTCGCCTGCGCGAACACGGCGTCGGCGAGGTAGGTCGAGCCGCTCGTCTGGTACTGCCAGACGTGGGTCAGCTCGTGGATCATGGTGTGCCGCTCGAACCCGTCGGAGACGTCGAAGTTGACGAGGTTGTCGGTGACGAAGGCGCGCGAGGCGGGGTTGCCCGTCAGGAAGTCCTGGATGCCGAAGATGACGTCGTTCAGCACGTCGGAGACGGCAAACCGGATGTGGTCGTAGTCGAGGGAGTCGGCGAAGACCAGGCGGGCCTCGGCGACCTCCTGCGCGGTCATCGGACGGTAGGTGCCCAGGGTGCCGAGGAGGACGCTGATCGCCGTGGCGAGGGCGGCGCCGGCCGCGTCGAGCGCGGTCTCGAGGATGTCGACCACGGCCCGGCCGACCGCCTTGGCGGCCAGCACGAAGTGGCCCCAGGCGTCTTCACCGAGGCTCCAGGCCGAGGCACCGATCTCGCGCAGGGTCCGGCCGATCGTCTCCCACGCCTTGAGCAGGTTCTGCAGGCCGTCGCCCGGGTGCGTGAGGGTGGCGGCGACGAGGGCGGCGATGGTGGCCCCGGCGTCGAGCAGGGCCTGCACCGTCGTCACCAGCGTCTGCAGGGCCCGGTCGAGGGCCCAGCCGATGACCTCGGCGACGGCGGCCCCGGCAGCGAGGGCGCCCCTGACGACGTCGGCGATGGCCGGCAGCAGGTCCTTCTCGAGGTAGGACAGCACGTAGCCCAGGCTGTTGCCGACGCGCACCGTCGCCTCACCGAGGGCCCGGAGGGCAGCCGCCCCTGTCGCCTCGGCCCACTCGACGACCTCGATGATGCGGGCGCCGACCGACTCGACCGCCTTGAGGATGGTGTCGAAGACGGCGTCGGCCTGCGCGAGAGCCCAGTCGAGCACCTCGGTGACGCTGCCCTTGACGAACCGGATGGCGAGCACGGCCTGGTGCCACAGGGCGCTCGCGAGGTCCTCACCACGCGAGATGAGCCAGTCGAGGATCTCGCCCACCGGACCCAACGCCTGCAGCACCGCGTTGACGATCTTGCGCAGCACGAAGTATCCGCTCTCGACCACCGCCTCGAGGATGTCCACGACAGCCGCCCCGACGGCGATCGCCGCGTCGATGAAGCGGGCTGCGGCGCGGTAGGTGAACGCGACCATGGCCGAGGTGAACTCGACGATGGACTTGCCCAGCTCGAAGGCGGCCTGCACGAAGGCCTTGAGCGTGTCGAAGGCGATCTTCGCGACGTCGGCCAGCAGGCTCGCGAGGGTGTGGCCGAGGTCGAAGAGGGCCTGGGTCACCTTCTTGAGAGCGGCCAGCCCCGCCGCGGCGACGGTGGTCACGAGGTCGACCAGGGCACGGCCGGCGGCGAGGATCCCGGCCACCACGGCCCGCGCGAGGTCGGCTACCGCCGACACGGCGTAGGACGCGAGCTCGGCCAGAGCCGCCCCGGCCGATGCCAGCGCCTGCGCCACCCGCTGGACGAAGCCGGCTCCTGCGGCGACGATGCTGTCGACCACCTGGGTCACGGTGTGGCCGAGGTCGCGCAGGGCGCCGACGACGACGTCGAGGAGGCCTTGCGGGCGGGTCACGAGGGTGACGAGGATGTCGCCGACCGCGTGGCCGAGGGCGACGAGCGCGGTCACCGTGTTCTGCACGAGGGTCACCCCGAACGCCACCGCCTGGGCGAGGATGTTGCCGACGGTCTTGCCGATGGCGATGAGCGCGTCGATCCCCCTCTGCACCAGACTCGCCGCCAGACCGGCGATGGTGCCGAGCAGCTCGGCCAGCGTCCGGCCGAGGGAGTCGGCGGCGCGCAGGACGGCGACGGCGACGTCGCGGGCGAGGTCGAGGGCGGCAACCACGATGGTGCGCATGGCGATGCCGATCTGCTCGAGGCCGTCGACGACCTTGCGCAGCACGTCGTAGCCCGCCTCGAAGACCTTGGTGACGAGATCACCCACGGAGTTGAAGGCGTCGTACAGCGCGTGGCAGAGGTCCTGCACCGCGTCGGCGGCCCAGTTGACGACGTCGCTGATGGCGTCGACGAAGGCCTGCCCGACCGAGCTGACCGCGTCGACGACCGCGTTCACGGCGTCGGAGAGGGCGTCACCGACGTCGTCGATGAAGTCGATCACCGCGTCGTCGTGCGTGGGGCTCGCGTGGTGGATCGCGTTGGCCCGCATGGCGTGTCCCGCATCGCGCAACCAGTAGGCCACCTCGCGGGCGGCGCCCTTGTCGACGCTGCCGTCCTGCCGCAGCACGAGGTCGCCCATGAAGGTGCGCCCCTGCGCCCGGGGCAGCAAGGCGATGGCCTGCACGACGCCGGCGGACTGCCCCTCCTTGCGGTAGCCCTCGACCAGCGCGCGTCGCTCCCCGTCGCCGAGGCGGGCCGCGGCCTGGAAGAGCTGGCGGTGAGCTTCGTTGTCGGGCAGCGTGGCGGCGAAGGCGCGGGAGAGCGCCACCGCCCGGTTGGGGCTGGCGGCATAGGCCTCGACGAGCGCCGGGGCCGCCTCGACGACGTGGAAGTCGCTGTGGGCCAGCGTCTTTCGCAGCAGGTCGAGGTCCTTGATCGGGATCTGCGTGGTGGCTTCGGTGATGCGGTTCATGGTCGGCTCCCCGTGCGTCGTGGAGGCCGCAGGTGGCCTCAGGTCCTTGTCGCACGAAGAGCAGGTGGGGCGGGCGGCTGATACACAGCGGGATGGCACCGGGTCCGACTCCTGGTCAGGCGCCGTTGGCTCTGCACGCGCTCGGCGCGTCAGACCTGTCTGGCGCGGTGCGCCGCCGCCTTGACGCGGCTCTGGCACCGGGTCGAGCAGAAGCGGCGGGTGCCGTTCTTGGTCTCGTCGACGAAGACGCGGTCGCACGGGTCGGCGTCACACACCCCGAGCCGTCCCGCCCAGGCGCTGCCGACGACCAGGGCGAGAGCCGAGGCGATGCCCGCGGCCCACCCGACGACGAGGGTCGTGTCGGGGCCGTGGAAGTGCAGACTCCAGCCGTCGTCGAAGCGGTCGAGCCGGGGGCGGGCCTGCGTGCGGTCGAGCAGGTCGTTGACGAGCCGGGCCGCACGGTCGATCTGACCGTCGTCACCGGCGGCGAAGACGCGGCGCACCTCGACCGCCCACTCGGCAAGCTGGTCGCCCTGGGCTCGGGTCACCCGGGGCTCACGGCCCTGGGAGACCAGGGCCCGCGCGGCGAGCCGGGCGCGCTTGGAGCCGGTGGGGGCGTCGTACGGCGTCGTGCCGTCGTGTCCCGGGGTGAGGGTGTTGACCAGACCGCACGCTGCGGCGAGCAGGGTCTCAACATGACTGTCGAACTGCATTTGACCAGTCACTCTGCCTCTCGTAGCCTACCGCGGTGATGACTGTCGACTCTCATGATGCCAGTAACGCGGTGACCTCGCGGCGGCGCGCCCTCCCCGCCGCGGTCTGGGCCCTGGTGGTCGCCCGGGGGGTCAACCGGCTCGGGGCCTTCACCCTGCCGTTCCTCACGGTGCTCCTTCACGACGAGCTCGGCGCCTCCCTGTCGACGGCCGGTCTACTGGTGGCGGGCTTCGGGCTCGCGACGATCCCGTCCCGGTTGGCGGGCGGCGCGCTCACCGACCGCTTGGGCGCCGTCGCGACCATCACCCTCGGCCTGGTCGGATGCGCGACCGCCCAGCTGTGGGTGGCGGGAAGCGGCTCGCTCGGATCGGCCTTCGGGGCCGTCCTGCTGCTCGGGCTCGCCTTCGAGCTCTACGAGCCACCGAGCCAGGCGCTCGTCGCCGACCTGACCCCCGAGGGTGACCGGCCCCGCGCCTACGGTCTGCTGGCGGCTGCCCTCGCTGCGGCCGGGGCGGGCGCCGGGCTGCTGGCCACCTGGCTCGGCAGCCTCGACCTGCGCTGGCTCTTCGTCGCCGACGCCGTCTCGTGCCTCGCGGCGGCCGTCCTGGTGGTCACCGTCGTCCGCTCCGCCCTCAGGTCCGCGTCGCGGGGGTCTCTCCCCCTCGACGCTCGGGGCCGGCCGCCGCGTCGGGGACGCGTCGGGGACGCCGGGGCCGGGGCGAACCCCTGGCGCGACCGGCGGCTGCTCCTGCTGCTCGCCGCTGGTACGGCGTTCGCGACCACGTACATGGCGCTGGTCACCGCCCTGCCGCTCACCCTGGCCGCGCGCGGCATCGCGCCCGAGCGCGCCGGGCTGCTGCTCACCGTCTCGGCCGTCACCGTCGTGACCGGCCAGCCGTTGCTGCGCTGGACGCCGCTGCGAGCGCCGGCCCGCGCCCTCACCGTCGGGTACGTCGCCCTGGCCGCTGGTCTGCTCGGCACCGGCGCCTCGACGGGGATCACGGGCTTCGCCGCGGCCACGGTCCCGTGGTCGGTCGGCGACCTGCTGCTGCTCGGGCACGCCTGGACGCTGGTGGCGGGGATCGCCCCACCGGGGTCGAGCGGGAGGTACCTCGCGGCCTACGGGCTGTCGTGGGGTGTCGCCACCACCGGGGCGCCGCTGCTGGCGACCCAGCTGCTCGCCGTACGAGGCCCCCTGGTCCTCTGGGGCGGCCTGGCCGCGGTCGCGCTGGCCCTCGCCGCCCTGCAGCCGGCCCTCACGAGGCGCTGCTGGCCGCCGAGCCACACCTGCCCTGGGGCTGACTCAGAGTCGGTGAGGTCGACTGCTGTTTGAACGTCAGCCAAGTGCACCGACTCTGAGTCAACCCCGACCCGACCCCCAGCCGAGTCCACCGACTGTGAGTCAACCCCCGACCCGGGCTGGGCCCTCGCCTCAGTCGCTGCCCCCGGCGATCCTGGCGTGCTCGTCGCGCAGCTGCCGCTTGAGGATCTTGCCGCTGGGGTTCTTGGGCAGGCCCTCGGCGATGACGACGTACTTGGGGGTCTTGTAGCCGGCGAGCACCGAGCGGGTGTGCTCGATCACCTCGTCAGGGCTGAGGGTCACCCCGAGCTTGGGCACGACCACGGCCGTGACCGCCTCGATCCACCGCGGGTGGTCGACCCCGAAGACGGCGACCTCGGCGACCCCGTCGAGCGAGTAGATCGCCTCCTCGACCTCACGGCTGGCGACGTTCTCACCGCCGGTCTTGATCATGTCCTTCTTGCGGTCGACGACGTAGAGGCGCCCCTCGTCGTCGACGTATCCGAGGTCGCCGGAGTGGAACCACCCACCGCGGAAGGCCTCCGCCGTCCTGGCGTCGTCGCGGTAGTAGCCGAGTGTCGCGTGCGGCGACCGGTGCACGATCTCGCCGACCGTGCCGTGCGGAACCTGCTGGTCGAGGTCGTCGACGATGCGGGTCTCGACGTTGAGCGCCGCCCTCCCGGCCGACCCGGCGTGCGAGAGCTGCTCCTGCGGCCGCAGGATCGTGGCCAGCGGCGACATCTCGGTCTGCCCGTAGAAGTTCCACAGCTGCAGCAGTGGCAGCCGCCGCATGATCTCGTGCAGCACCTCGACCGGCATCGCGGCCGCGCCGTAGTAGCCCTTGCGCAGCGACGACAGGTCGGTCAAATCGAAGTCGGGGTGGCGTAGCAGGCCGATCCACACCGTCGGCGGCGCGAAGAACTTCGTCACCTTGTGGTGCGCGATCGCGTGGAGGATCGTCGCCGGGTCGGGCGCCGGCAGCAGGATGCTCGTCGCGCCGAGATAGACGTCGACGCCGAGGAAGCAGTCGAGCTGGGCGCAGTGGTACATCGGCAGCGTGTGCAGCTCGACGTCGTCGCCGCTCATCCCGCCGTCGACCGCGCAGGAGACGTACTGCCACATCAGCGCCCGGCTGGAGAGCAGCGCTCCCTTCGGGCGCGACTCGGTCCCCGAGGTGAACATCATCCGCACGGGGTCGTCGTCGCCCACGAGCACCTCGGGCGCCCCGGGCGAGTGGCCGCACCAGTCGGCGAGGTTGGTCCAGCCGGCGGGGACGGCCTCGTCGACGGGAGGCCGGATGACGACCTGCGAGCGGACCGACCCGATCGAGGCGTCGAGCGCCCGCTCGGCCACCAGGCGGAGCGTGTCCTCGACGACGAAGGCCACGGCCTCGCTCTGGTCGAGGATGAAGGCGACCTCGTCGGCTCCCAGCATGAAGTTGACCGGCACGAGGACGACGCCCACCCGAGCCGTCGCGAAGTCGAGCACGACGAACTCCCAGCAGTTGTGCGAGAGCAGCGCCAACCGGTCTCCCGGTCGCACGCCCGCCTCGGCGATCGCGGCGGCGGTGCGGTCGACGAGGTCCTCCAGCTCGGCGAAGGTCAGCGTCGTGGGGCCGTCGACGACGGCACGGCGGTGCGGCCACCGGGCCGCCGTACGCCGGGGCAGGTCTCCGAGCGACTGCGTGCGCGCGCGCTCGATCGGGGTGACGACAACGTCAGGGTCCACCGAAGCCTCCGTTGGCAGGTGTGAGGGGCGGAGCCCCAGCCTAGGGCTCCGGCGAACGCCTCACGCAGACTTCGTCGGCCTCGCTCACCCCCTCATCCGCCTTCATGAGCCCCACCTCCCCTTCCCACAGGAGGGGCACAGTGGGCGCCTGCACGCTCACTGACATGGACTCGATCACCCTCCACCGCAGCGGCCCCGAGGCCGACCTCCCCGGTAGCCGACTGCCCCGAGAGGGCAGCGCGGGCACCCCGACCCGCAGCTCCGGCCCCGGCCAGCGCCTCTGGCGCGGCGCCGACTCCGACCCCGGCTGGGCCCGTCCCGGCCTCATCGCGCTGCTCGTGCTGACCGCCGGCTTCTACCTGTGGAACCTCACGGCCAGCGGTTACGCCAACGCCTTCTACTCCGCGGCCGCCCAGGCCGGCTCGGCGAGCTGGAAGGCCTTCTTCTACGGGTCGTCCGACGCGGGCAACTCGATCACCGTCGACAAGCCCCCCGCCTCCCTGTGGGCGATGGCGCTGTCGGTGCGGGTACTCGGCCTCAGCTCGTTTGCCATCCTGCTGCCGCAGGTGGTCATGGGCGTCGCCAGCGTCGGTGTCCTCTACGCCACCGTACGGCGCCACTTCGGCGCGGTCGCGGGCCTCCTCGCCGGCACGGTGCTGGCGCTGACGCCGATCGCGGTCCTGATGTTCCGCTTCAACAACCCCGACGCGCTGCTCACCCTGCTGATGACCCTCGCGGCCTACGCCACGGTGCGCTCCCTGGAGAAGGCCTCCACGCGCTGGTTCGTCGCGGCGGGCGTCTTCATCGGCATCGCCTTCCTCACCAAGACCCTCCAGGCCTTCCTCGTCGTGCCCGGCTTCGCCCTCGCCTTCCTCGTCGCCGCCAACGCCCCGCTGCGCAAGCGCATCGTCACCGCCCTGCTCGGCGGGCTGGCCATCGTGCTCTCCGCCGGGTGGTGGGTCGCGATCGTCGAGCTGGTGCCCGCGAGCATGCGCCCCTACATCGGTGGCTCCCAGAGCAACTCCTTCCTCGAGCTGACCTTCGGCTACAACGGTTTCGGCCGCCTCACGGGTGACGAGACCGGCTCGGTCGGCGGCGGGGGTGGCGGCACCGGCACCGGCATGTGGGGTGCGACCGGTCTCGGCCGGATGTTCAACTCCGAGATCGGCGGCCAGATCTCCTGGCTCATCCCCGCGGCCCTGCTGCTGCTCGTCGTCGGTGTCGTCCTGCGCGGCCGGCGTCCACGCACCGACGGTCGCCGCGCGGCCTACCTCGTCTGGGGGACCTGGCTGATCGCGACGCTGCTGACCTTCTCGCTGATGGCCGGCATCTTCCACGCCTACTACACCGTCGCCCTCGCCCCGGCGATCGCCGCGCTGGTCGGCATGGGCGCCGTCGAGGCGTGGGAGCACCGCGAGCGCCTCGTCGGCTGGCTGACCCTGGCGGTCGCCACCGCGGGCACCAGCGTCTGGTCCTTCGTGCTCCTCTCGCGCTCGACGGAGTGGAACTCGTGGCTGCGGGTCGTCGTGCTCGCGGTCGGCATCGCGGCCGCCGTCGGCTTCGTGCTGCTCTCGCGGGTGCACGGCCGCGCCGTACCCGTCGTCGTCGGCGCCGCCATCCTCGCCGGGCTGCTCGGCCCGGCGGCCTACTCGGTGCAGACCGTGTCGGTCGGCCACTCGGGCTCGATCGTCGACGCCGGCCCCACCATCGCGGGCAGCCGCGGCGGCCCCGGCGGTGGCTTCCCCGGCGGTCTGCCCGGCGGTGCCCCCGGTGGCCTCGGCGCCCGGGGCGGGTTCCCCGGCGGGGTCCCGGGTCTGCAGGGTCAGGCCCCCGGCGGCACCGGTACGCAGGGCGGCATACCTTCCCTCCCCGGTACGGGCACCCAGGGCGGCACGGGCACCCGCGGGGGTGCGGGTGGTGGCCTGGGTGGCCTGCTCGACGCCGCGACCCCGAGCACCGCCGTCGTGGCGGCCATCTCGGCCGACGCCTCGAAGTACACCTGGGTCGCAGCGGCCGTCGGGTCGCAGAACGCGGCCGGTCTCCAGCTCGGCTCCCAGCTGCCGGTGATGGCGATCGGGGGCTTCAACGGCAGCGACCCGTCGCCGACGCTCGCGCAGTTCCAGTCGTACGTCTCCTCGGGCCAGATCCACTACTTCCTGGCCGGTGGCGGCATGGGCGGCGCCAGCACGGGCGGCAGCGACGTCGGCTCGCAGATCTCCACCTGGGTCGAGCAGAACTACACCCCCGTCACCATCGACGGGTCGACGTTCTACGACCTCACCTCACCGCTCGCCTCCGGGGCGTCCACGGCCGCCGCCGGCGGCACCGCGTCGACCTGAGGTTGAGCGCTGATGACCACCCAGGCACCCCGTACGAGCGACTCCCGTGACCCGGGCGAGACGGTCGCCCGGGCGACCGACGAGGGGGATGCGGTCGTACGGCGCCGGGCGACGGGCGGAGCGCCCTGGCGCCACCTCGCCCGGCCGGTGGCGACGCTGAGAGCACGGGCAGCTGGCCGCTCCGGGGGCCAGCTCGCCCGCTTCGCGACCATCGGGGTCGCGAGCACAGTCCTGCACCTGGGGCTGTTCGCCCTCCTGCACGCGCGGCTGGGCGAGCAGCTCGCCAACGGGGCCGCCCTCGTCGTGGCGACGGTGCTCAACACCGCGGCCAACCGGGCGTGGACCTTCGGGGTGCGCGGCCGTGAGGGGCTGGGTCGTCACCACGCGCAGTCGCTGGCCGTCTTCGCCCTCACCTGGGCGCTGACCAGCGCCGCCCTGGCCCTGCTCGGAGCAGCCTGGCCGAGCGCCCCGACCCTCGTGCTGGTCGCCGCGGTGGCGAGCGCGAACGTCGTCTCGACGGCCGTGAGGTTCGTCGCGATGCGGCGCTGGATCTTCCGTCCGGCGCTCGGCTGAGGTCGCGCCGAGCTGCGGGTACGAACGGGCACGAGCAGGCCCCGCGACCGAGGTCGCGGGGCCTGCTGCGGTGTCTGCGCGGAGGCGGCGAGATTTGAACTCGCGAGGGGTCTTCAACCCCAACCCGCTTAGCAGGCGGGCGCACTAGGCCACTATGCGACGCCTCCAACACCGCCCTGTCAGCCGTGTCGCGGACGGATCCACGGCGCGGGTACGGGGCCTGCACACAGTACCGGGGGCCTCGACCCCGGCCCAAACCGGACCCGGGTGACGGAGCCCGCACGGGACCCGGAGGCCGCCCGAAGGCGCCCGGAGGCAGCCCGCGGGGCACCCGGACGGCACCCGACGAGACCGTGGCAGCACCGCTGACGGGTCCGGGCCAACCTTTTCCGCTCGCCGCGCGTCTTACTTCCTGGGGGTGTGGCGCTGGCTCCCTGGGGTGTCACGCCGGCTCGGTGGGGTTGCCAGCCCGGCCGGGAGCCACCCGGGCCCCGGCGAACCACCTCGGGTGACCCCGCTCCAAAGGTATGATCGACCCGCCGACGAGACTGACCAGAACGAGGATGAATGACCCCCGATGAGCGCCGGACCCCCACCACAGGTGCCCGTACCCGTCGCCGTCGAGAGCAGCGCGGTCGCAACCGGCGGTCCCTCGGCCTGACCCTGCTGGCGGTCGTGCCCGGCGCCGGGCTCACCCGCACCCGCTACCGCGCCCTCGGATGGAGCCTGCTCGGCCTGCTCGCGACCGCGGTCGTCGCCGTGGGCGCGCTCGTCTACGTCCGGGGCCCGCAGGCCCTGCTCAGCTCTGCGCTCAAGGTCGCGGTCGACCCGACCCTGCTCGGGGTCACTGCTGCCGCGATCGCCCTGGTGGGGCTCATCTGGGTGGGCACGATCGTGCTCACCCACGTGGCCACCCAGCAGCCCGGGACCGACACCCTGGCCCGCGTGGGCATGCGCGTGTTCACCGCCGCACTGTGCGTGCTCGTCGTGCTCCCGCTCGCGAAGGCGGTGAGCTATGTCGGCATCCAGCGCGACGTCATCTCGACGGTGGCGAGCGGCACCACGATCCGCAAGTCGACCTCGACCGCCACCCCCCAGGCCGCCGCCGAGGACCCCTGGGCGAAGACCCCCCGGGTCAACATGCTGCTGATCGGCTCAGACGCCGGCAACGACCGCATCGGTCTGCGCACCGACTCGATGGTGATCGCGAGCACCGACACGAAGACCGGCGCGACGGTGCTCATCAGCCTCCCGCGCAACCTCGAGCGGGTGCCGTTCCCCCAGAGCAACCCGCTGCACCAGATCTTCCCCGACGGCTACCACTGCCCCGACCGGGGCGTCGGCAACGAGTGCATGCTCAATGCCACCTGGCAGGAGGCCCTGGACCACAAGGCCCTCTTCGGCTCCGACCCGAACCCCGGCCTCACCACGATCCGTGGGGTGCTCGAGGAGATCACCGGCCTGACGATGGACGACACGACGATCATCGACCTCGCCGGGTTCGAGTCCCTGGTCGACGCGATGGGTGGGGTCCAGGTCAACAACACCGAGCGGCTGCCCATCAACGGCTACCACACGAGCAGCGGTGGGGTCGCGGGCATCGAGGGCTGGATCGAGCCCGGGTCGCAGAAGCTCAACGGTCACCAGGCGCTCTGGTACGCGCGCTCACGACTGCTGTCCGACGACTACTCGCGCATGCGCCGCCAGCGCTGCCTGATCGGTGCCATCGTCAACCAGGTCAACCCCGCGACGATGCTCAGCAAGTACCCCGAGCTCGCTCAGGTGGCCAAGGAGAACATCAAGACCGACGTGTCGATCGGCGACCTGCCCGCCTGGGTCGACCTCGTCCAGCGGATGCAGAAGGGTGGCATCCGCTCGCTGACCTTCACCTTCGACGTCATCAACGTCGCGCGACCCAACTTCGACAAGATGCGCCAGCTCGTGAAGGACGCCATCAACCCTCCGGCGCCGGTCACCCCGCCGACCACCGCCGCGACCAGGCCCACGACCTCACCGAAGCCCTCGACGCCGACGGTGTCGCCGAGCCGGGCCCCCGACAGCGAGACCGCGGTCGACGTCAAGACCGCCTGCTGACACCAGCGCATCCCGCGGGTGTGACGTCAGCCCACCCTGCAGGTGCCACGCCAGCTCACTCCGCGGGTACGACGCCCCGTACGGCCAGTGCGGGCGCCCGGTCGCCGCGCACGCTCGCGACCATGTCGAGCGCGCGCCGGGTGGCTCGCACGTCGTGGGTGCGGAAGACCGTCGCGCCGAGCCAGGCCGCGACGGCGGTGGCCGCGAGGCTCCCCTCCAGCCGTTCGTCGGAGGGCAGGTCGAGGGTCTCCCCGACGAAGTCCTTGCGGGAGATGGCCTGCAGCACGGGGTAGCCCAGGGCCACGACGTCGGCCGTGTGGCGCAGGACGACGAGGGAGTGCGCGGTGGTCTTGCCGAAGTCGAGGGTGGGGTCGACGAGCACCCGGCTGGCCGGGACCCCGGCCGCGACCGCCCGGCGGGCCCCCTCCCTCAGGGTGCGGACGACGTCGTCGACCACCCCGCGTGGTTCGGGCTCGTAGGTGACGCCGACCGGGTCGGTGCGCGGGGGCAGCCCCCCGGTGTGCGAGACGACGTACCCCGCGCCGATGCCAGCCGCGACCCGGGCGAGCTCGGGGTCGTGACCGGCCCAGGTGTCGTTGACGAGGTCGAGCCCCACGGCCGAGGCCGCGAGGGCGACCTCGGAGCGCCAGGTGTCGAGGCTGAGGACGAGGTCGGGGTAGGCCGCCCGCGCCTGCTCGAGGAAGGGCAGCACCCGCTCGATCTCCTGCGCGGGCGTGACGACCGCGCCCTCCTGACCGGCGCGCACCCCCCCGACGTCGACGATGTCGGCGCCCTGCTCGACCGCCGCGTCGAGCGCCCGCCGGGCCGAGTCGAGGTCACTGTGGCGGTTGCCCGCGACGAACGAGTCCGGCGTGCGGTTGATGATCGCCATGACCGCCGGCCGGGCCGCGTCGAAGGTGCGACCGCGGAGGACGAGCGGCGACGCCTGCGGCAGCGCGGCGGGCTCGACCATCGCCCCATCGTGCCATCCGGTCGCCGTGGCGGCAGGCACGCCCGGGAGATCCGGCGATGGCCGCGATGGACGGGTACGGAGGCGTGCGGGTCGCGCAGCTCAGGGAATGACTCTCACGCCCACTGACGGAGCGGCTCCCGCAAGGCGCACATCGACGGTGAGCAGCTCGGTGGCCCCCGAGGACGAGGGCCGCCGCAAGATGGATGGCCTCCAGGCTGCGCAGTGACGGACCGATCCAGCGGGCACCCATCGTGGTCACACCCGCGGGGAGCGGGTTGGCTGCCACGGCGTCCTGGAAGGGGTGGGGCGGCTTGACCAGACCCGACTTCACGCACGCTCGAGGGCACTCGGTGCTGACGCCAGGCCGAGCTCCTTGGCGATCGCCGTACGGAAGGGCGAATCCGAACCGGATGTCGTTGAATCGACAACGAGCGGTGGGTGTGGGATTTGAACCCACGAGAGGTTGCCCTCTGGTCGCTTTCAAGGCGACTGCACTCGGCCACTATGCGAACCCACCTGGTGGCTGACATCCTCCCAGACGCCGACGACGCCTGGGGACCGAGCCCGGCCCGCCGCACGCGGCTCGCGGCTCAGCGCTGGCGGTGTGCCCACGAAGCGTGCGGTTCCGTTGCGGCACCGACGGTGCAGCGGTGAGGGTGCAGCGCCGCCCCTGCCCGCAGGTCCCCCTGGACCCGCGGCCCTCCGTCGAGGTTCGGGGCGGCGCCGCACCGGGAGACGGCACCCCCGACGAGCGCCGCATCCTTCGTTCCGACTCCCCCGATGGGCCGGACGAGGGGGAAGAGTCGCCGGCCTGACGCCTGATACCAGCTCGACAGATCTTTCTTGCCGAAACTTTTCTGGACGCAGGAGGTATCAGGAGCCGGTGTCGATGACTCCTCCGAGGTACCCCCGGCGCTCTAGGCTGAGCCGGGGGGGTGGTTCCCACCGTTCGACAGGAGACCCGGCTCATGGCGTACCGCACCACCCCGTCCGACCCGCGACCCGCAGACCAGCTGCAGCGCCCGCCGGTGCCCCCCATCTCGTCCTCCACCCTCCAGCGCTACCGCGGTCACGTGCTGGTGCCGGAGCAGACGGTCGACCACCTCGGCCGACGGCCCAACCCCACGGCCTACGTGGCCGACCAGCTGCTCGTGCAGGGGTCGGGTGCCGGCGCGGCTGTCGAAGCGCTCGTCGAGGCGGCGAAGGCCACGGGCCACGTCGTCGGCCCGTCAGCGACCGCACCGGCGAAGCGCTCCGCCTACGTCGACCAGCTCACTGAGTCGGCCCTGGCCGAGCTCGCCGACAAGGTGTGGGTGACCCGGCTGCACC
Source organism: Actinomycetales bacterium (assembly GCA_038230235.1). Lineage (GTDB taxonomy): Bacteria > Actinomycetota > Actinomycetes > Actinomycetales > Dermatophilaceae > Lapillicoccus. The sequence goes on along the minus strand of JBBRNQ010000047.1, from coordinate 14,629 downwards.
TGCAGCCCGACCCCGAGTCGTCGACGCCGAGCCCCGACGCCTGGACCGTCCTGCAGAAGTACCGCTCGCTCGTCGGCGAGCAGGGTCCGGACCAGAGCAGGGTCGGGCTCAACCACCTGATCTCCCTGACCACGACGACGCAGATCGACGGGACGCCGTACATCCACGGCCCGGGGATCCCCGGCGCACCGGACTTCTCGGGGTCCGGCGCCGACGGCCTTCCCTACATCCACGGTCCCGGGCTCGGCGGGAGGGCGCCGGTCACGTGGCTGGGTCGTCCACCCATGCCGGCGGTGCAGACCACCGGACGGCGACCCGTCGTCGCCGTGCTCGACACCGGTCTCGGTGAGCACGACTGGCTCGTGCCTCCGCATGCCGTCCTCGGGGCGTCGGTCGGCAGGCACACCATCGGCCTGGCCGACGACGTGCCGGACGCCGAGCTGACGGGGGTCGTGCGGGACCCGCTCCAGGGAGGCCTCGACCGCGACGCCGGCCACGGCACCTTCATCGCCGGGATCGTGCGGCAGGTCTGCCCCGACGCTCGCGTCCTCGCGATCAGGGTGATGCCGAGCGACGGCGTCGTCGACGAGCACCAGCTGACCATCGCGCTCAACATGCTGCTCGTGCGGCAGGCCCGGGCCCAGCTCACCGGCTCCTCCGACGACGTGGTCGACGTCGTGTCCCTCTCGCTCGGCTACTACCACGAGAACCCCGACGACGTCGCCTTCAGCAGCGTGCTCGGAGGCACCCTGCGGCAGTTCGCCGAGCTGGGCGTGGCCGTGGTCGCGGCCGCCGGCAACGACCACACCACCACCCCGATGTTTCCCGCCGGGCTGGCCTCCGGCACCCACGGCGCGGGACTGCGTCGCGACGCCGTACCCCTGGCCAGTGTCGGCGCCCTCAACCCCTCGGGCACCGTCGCGGTCTTCTCGAACGCCGGCGAGTGGGTCAGCTGCAGCCGCCCCGGGGCCAACGTCGTCTCGACGCTGCCCGTCTCCTTCGACGGGAGCCTGCAGCCGCAGGTCGCCACCCCGGACGGGCGCGAGTCGATCGACCCCGACAACTACTCGAGCGGGTTCGGCATCTGGAGCGGAACCTCTTTCGCCGCACCGGTGCTCGCGGGCGAGATCGCAGCCCACCTGGTGGGCCAGGGCGGTCTCGACGACGTCAGCCCTGACGCGATGGTCGCCCGGGGGTGGGCGGCGGTCGGCGCAGAGGTCGGCTGGGAGCGGCCATGACCCCCGCCGAGACACCAGCCGACGTCCCCGCAGGCGCGCCTGCCGGGTCGCTCGTCGACCAGGCCACGACGGCGTTCGCCGCCTACCAGGCGGGCGACCCGCAACGCCTCAGCGAGCTCGTCGAGCTCGTCACGCCCCTGCTCTGGCACACCGTACGGGCCCAGCGCGTCGAGCACGAAGCAGCCCAGGACGTCGTCCAGACGACGTGGCTGCGTCTCGTGCACCACGCTGACACGATCCACGAGCCGCACGCGGTGCTCGCGTGGCTGATCACGACGGCCAAGCGCGAGAGCTGGCGGGTGGTGCGCACCGCCGCACGCGACCGGCCGCTCCCGTCCGACGACGACCGCGAGCAGCTGCCTGACCTCGCCACTCCGGGTCCCGAGCACGTGGCCCTGCAGACCCTGGACGGTCAGGTGATCTGGCAGCACGTGCAGTCCCTGCCCGAGCGGTGCCAGAGCCTGCTGCGGGTGATCGCCTTCGCCGAGCGGCCCGACTACGGCACGGTCGCGACCGCCCTGGGCATGCCCGTCGGCAGCATCGGCCCCACCCGCGGGCGCTGCCTCGCCAAGCTCCGACTCCTGCTCGACAACGACCCGCACTGGGGGGACCACCGATGACCAACCCGCACCTCGACCCGTATGCAGCGGACCCGGCCCTCGACGCTGCCGCAGCAGGATCGGTCGACACCCTCGACGAGGCGGTCCTGACCGTGCTGCGCTCCGTGCACGATGAGCTCGACCCCGTGCCCGCGACCCTCGTCGAGCGGGTGAGGTTCGCGATCTCGCTCGACCACCTCGAGGCCGAGGTGGCTCTGCTGCAACGGACCGCCGCGCCTGAGCTCGTCTCACGGAGCGACCTCGACCAGGTGGACGGTGCCCAGCGGGCGCACTCGGTGACCTTCACGAGCGATACGGTGACCACCATGGTGACCATCACCCCCGTCGACGCCGCCGCGGTGCGTCTCGACGGCTGGGCCGCCCCGGGCGCGGGCCTGCGGGTCGAGCTGCGGCTCGGCGACCGCAGCCACCACGCCACCGCCGACGAGGACGGGCGATTCGTCTTCGACCGCGTCGGTCACGGCATGGCGCAGCTGGTCCTGCGGCCGAGTGACGACAACGTCGGCCAGCGGCCGGTCATCACCCCAGCCATCGAGATCTGAGGCGTCGCGACGCCGCCGCCGACCGACCTCCTCGAGCAAGCAGGTGAGCTGCACAGGCTCGCCCGCGAGGCCAACGGCGCCGGGCACCCGGCACGGGGGGCGCGTCATGCCCGACGGGGCCTGTGGCTGCTGACCCAGCTCCGCGTCGATGCGCACCCGGCCCGGCCACCGGCCGACGCGGCGGGGTGCAGCGACGACACCGTCGAGACCGAGGGGGAGAGCCGGCGCCGGGCCGCGCTGCGGGCTCGGGCCCGGCTGCTGCTGACCCTCGCGTTCTCGCAGTTCGAGCTGCACGGCCAGGACCGCAGCCGCGAAGCGGTCGACGCGGCGCTGCACGCCGCAGAGGACAGCGGGACCCGGGAGGTCGTCGCCCTCGCCCACGACCTGCGCGGACTCATCCTCATTCGCGCAGGAGACCTGCAGGGCTCCCTGGTCGAGCTCGACCTCGCCGTCGCCCTCGAGGAGCACCTGCCGCAGCGCGAGCGCGGGTCGCTCTTCCTCAACCGCGGCACGGTCCAGCTGTTCCGCCGAGAGCTCGAGGCCGCCCGCGCCGATCTGGCCCGCAGCGCCGAGCTCTCGGCCGCGGCCGGTGACAGGCAGGTCGAGTTCAAGGCCCGGCACAACCTGGGCTATGCCGAGTTCCTCGCCGGCGACCTGCCCCGGGCCCTCGACAGCATGGCCAAAGCCGACGCCCTCGACGTGCCGGTGTCGCGCAGCGTCTGGCTGCTCGACCGCGCCCGCGTGCTCATGGAGGCCGGCCTGCTCGCCGACGCCGACGCCTCCCTCGCCTCGGCGGCCAGCCTCCTGGCCGCGGAGCGGGCCGGCCACGACCTCGCCGAGACCCAGCTGGAGCGGGCCCAGCTCGCGCTGCTCCAGGGCAACTGGCAGGCCGCGACGGCCTACGCCGGGCGGGCCAGGCGCGACTTCACCCGCAGGGGGAGCGCCGGGTGGGCCGCCCGTGCCGACATCACGCGCTGGCAGGCCGAGCTCGACTCGCCGAAGGGCGCGGCCCGGGTGGTGCGTGAGGTGACGGCGAAGGGCATCGGGGCCACCGCGCCCGCCCACGACCCGTCGGCCGGCAACCGCTCCGTCCCCGACCGGGCGACCGACGCGCTCACCGAACCCCCGGACCCGAGGGCGCTGCTCCTGGCCGCCGAGGCCCACCTGCGGCTCGGGCGGGTGGCCGAGGCGGGCGACCTGCTCGCGCAGGTCACGCGGGGAGGCGCTGACGACCCGCTCAGCTCGCGCCTGCACCAGCACCTCGTACGGGCGCAGGTGTCCACGGCCGCCCACGACCGGGCGACCGCACGCCGTGAGCTGCGGTCGGGGCTGACGACCCTCACGCGCGCCCAGGCCCGCCACCACAGCCTCGACCTGCGCACGGCCATGGCCGTGCACGGCACACGTCTGGCCGAGCTCGACCTGCGACTGGCGCTCGAATCGGGTTCGGGGTCGGGCACCGGGTCGGGCTCGGCGGCGGGGGTCTTCGACTCGCTCGAGCGCTGGCGGGCCTTGTCGCACCGCCGTACCGCGGTCACCCCTCCCGAGGACCCTGCCCTCGCCGGGCTGCTCACCGCGCTGCGCCTGGTGTCGGAAGACCTGCGCGGAGCGCCGCCGGGGGTGCCGGTCGAACCGCTGCGCCGCCGGCAGCGCCTGCTGCAGCAGGCGGTGCGGGAGCGCGAGTGGCAGATCAGCGGTGAGGGTCGCGCGCGACCCGAGGCACGGCTGCGCGAGGTGCGCCCGGCCCTGGCCGCCACCGGGAACGACCTCGTGTCGCACTTCGTGCTCGACGGCCGGCTCTACGCCGTCGCCGTGCAGGGGAGGCGGTGCACCGTCGAGGGGCTGGCCGCATGGAGTGACGTCGAGGCGCTGCTGGCCCGGGTGCTGGCCGACCTCGACGCGCTCTCGGGGCCGCACCTGCCGGCCCCGTTGCGGACCGCCGTCGCCACCTCGCTCCGGCGCGACCTCGGGCGGCTGGAGCAGGTCGTCCTGCCGACCGGTGTGGTCGGGTCGCCGGGTCTGGTCGTCGTGCCGACCCGCAGCCTCGCCACCGTCCCCTGGACCCTGCTGCCGGGCCGACGGGGTCGACCGACCACGGTCGCGCTCTCGGCGACGTCGTGGCTGCGCGGGTCCGTCCCTCCGGCTGACGACCAGGGGCAGCGCGGCTCCCGGCTCCACGTCAGCGCCGTGGCGGGCCCGGGGCTGCCCCTGGCCTCGCTCGAGGTCCGAGACGTCGCCGCCGCCTGGGCCGCGGCCGGGGCCGACGCCACCGCCGTGCCGCCGGAGCAGGGGGTGGCCGCCACGCTCATCGACGCCCTCGTGGGCTCTGACCTCGTGCACATCGCCGCACACGGGAGCCACCACCGCGACAACCCCCTCTTCTCGAGCCTGCGGCTCACCGGCGGCCCGCTCTTCGCGTACGACGTGCCACAGGACGTCAGGATCGCCCGTCACGTCGTGCTGTCGTCGTGCGACGTGGGCCTGGTCACCCCCCGACCGGGGGACGAGGTGCTGGGGCTGACTGCGGCGCTGCTCGGGCTCGGGACGACCTGCGTGGTCAGCGCGGTCTCCCGGGTCGAGGACGTGACGGCGCACTCGACCATGCTGCGCTACCACCAGGCCCTCACCGCCGGGGCCGACTCGGCGAGTGCCCTCGTGCAGGCAGTCGGCGGGGACGTCGAGTCCGACGACGACCACCTCGAGCACCCGGCACCCTTCGTGTGCTTCGGCTCCGCCTGGACGGCACCGTCTCCCCCGTCCGGCGTCGACGGGTGGGCCGACGCCTCACCCCCAATCGGCTCAGATACGTCGCGGTACCGCCGATAGTCCGACCATGACCCGTCCCATGCCTTCGGCGGCCGAGCCGCTCCGGCTTCGGGCGTCGGTCGCGCTGGGCTCCGGGTTCGGGCTGTTCGCCGTGGTGCCGGGCGTGGTGATCACCATCGGCGGCGTCCTGGACACGCACCGGTCCCTGTGGGCCAGCGCGGTGGTGTCGGTGCTGGCCGGCGTCGGGCTGTGCGTCCTGGGCGCAGCCCACTGGCGCCGGGCCATCCCCGACCGGCTGGTCGAATGGGCGCCCGCCGGGGTTGCGGTCATCCTTGGCGTCCAGTCCGCCGGGCACCTGTTGACCAGCGGAGATCCCGAGTCCACCACCTTCCTCCTGCTCAGCGCGGTCGCCACGGGCGCCACAGCACCGCGGTGGTGGCTGCTCCTGATCGTCGACACGATCCTGGTGGTCGCCGACGTCCTCGCCTTCGCCGGGCTCGGCCACAGCGAGCCGGTCGCCGTTTCTCCGGTCGCCCTGGTCATCGGGGTCCTGATGGGCGTGTCCCTGTACCTCTACCACTCGTCCGGCCGCCGACAGCTGCATGCACTGACCCAGGAGATCGCGCTGCTGGCCACCCAGGACCCTCTCACCGGACTCCTGAACCGCCGCGGTCTGCCCGACCGTCTCATGGGCATCGGTGGGCAGGTGTCGATCCTGGCCGTGATCAGTCTGGACCTCAACGGTTTCAAGGCCATCAACGACGAGCTGGGCCACTCAGCCGGCGACGCCATCCTGTGCGTCGTGGCCCGACGACTGGGCCAGCTCACCCGTCAGCAGGACCTCGTCGCTCGGACCGGAGGCGACGAGTTCCTCATCATCACCGACCTTCCCGACGAAGAGGCCCTGGTCCGCCTTCGCGAGAGCATCACGGCCGAGCTGACCGGGACCACAGGCGTCCTCGACCTGCCGTGGTCGGTCAGCGTCGGCAGCGCCTGGCGGGCACTGACCCGACACGATCACGTCACCGTGGAAGCCCTGATGCACGAAGCCGACGTCGCCATGTACGACGACAAGCGCCGCCACCACGGGGAGCGGCGGAAGGCCGCCGCCACGACCAACGACTGAACGACTACGGCGCGAGGCGCGCTCCGGACGCGTGGGCCACCCATGGTCACGCCACCCGGTGGACGTGGCCTCCCGTGGGCACCCGGGTGAGCTCGGGGTCGACGTAGGTCGACGGGGGGACCGGTTGAGAGGGCCAACCGGTCCCGAGGGGTGGTGGCAGCCCCGGCACCCTCGGCAGCCCGGGAAGGCCGGGTAGTCCGGGCAGTCCGGGCAGTCCGGGCAGTCCCGGGAGCCCAGGAAGGCCGGGCAGGCCAGGCCCGCCCGGCATACCAGGGAGAGCAGGGAGAGCAGGGAGGCCGGGCGCGGGCGGGACGGGTGAGAGGGGCAACGGGTCGAGGACGGTACGCGCCCGGCTCGGCGACGCGGCCAGCATGTCGTGGGCGCCCAGCTGGTCGGCGTGCCCGGTGGCGATGTCGGCGAGGCTGTAGAGCGACTCGGAGCCCCGGTCGTAGTAGCGGCTGTGGTCGGTGACACCGACGACGTCGAGCACGCCGGGGCCGTCTCGGGCGACGCTCTCGGCCCTGAACCGCTCCGCCCCGAAACCCGGGTCGACCGGGTCGGCCCCGAGCAGGGTGTTGGACGCGGCGTTGATCAGGTCGCGACTGGCCGTGCCCACGTGCAGCTGGTCGGGGCGCAACCCCAGGTCGTCGACCCGCCGCGCCGCACCACCCACCCCCGGGCTGCCGATGAGGGCGACCTCGTCGACGTCGGAGGCCAGGGCGAAGTGCTGCAGCGCCAGACCCGTCGTGGTCGACCCGTAGGAGTGGCCGATGACCGTCACGGTGGGGTCGCCACCGGTGTGGGTGACGGCGAGCGCGTGCACGTCGGACGCGAGCTGGGCGCCGCCTGCGTCGGCGCGACCCTGGCCGGCCACGTTGGCCCACTCCGGTGCGTCGTACCCCTGCCAGGCCACCACCGACGTGGTGCGGGACGGGTCGGCGGCGGCGGCCTCCGTCCACAGGGCGACGGCGTCGCCGCTGACCTGCTGGAGGTTCGCGACTCGCGACTCCAGGCCGGGGACGCACACCGCCACGTCGTCGGCCGTGTCGGGGTCTCCGTACGCGATGGCTGCCCGCCCGTCGGGGACCGAACCCTTGGGGTAGGCGGTGGCGTCGTACGCGAGGAGGAACGCGGGCGGTCCGGCGGCGAGCGACCCGGCCACCGCCAGCGCGTTGCGGTAGACGCCCAGGCGCTGCAGCACGTCGGGACGGAGCACCCGACCGACCCCGAAGGGGCCGGGCACCGACCCCAGGGCGACGAGCTGGCGCAGCGTGAGGTGGGCCAGCATCGAGTCGAGACCGCGCACCGACGAGGGCAGCGGCAGGCCCGCCGACCGCAGCACCTGCGCACCCTGCGACTCGTCAGCCGCCCGCACCAGACGGTTGGCCCGGTCGCGGTCGACGACAGGCACCCCCGCCAGCGCGCCGACCAGGCGCGGGTCGGCGCGCACGAGCGCCTCCCGCTCGGCGCTGCTGAGGGTGGACCAGAAGCGGCGCACCCCGCCGGGTGTGGTCGGCAGGGCGGACAGCCCGGCGCGACGCAGGAACGCGGGGAGCCCGTCGAGGGTGAGCAGACGCAGCTCAGCGGCAAAGGCCGACGCCCCGCGGACCGACCCCAGGAGCAGGTCGTCGGCGGCCAGCCGCTCAAGGGTGCCGGCGCAGTCGTCGCGGTGTCGCTCGACCTGACGCACGAGCGCGGCGTACGCGGCATCGATCTCGGTGGTCGACCGGAAGCCGCTGCGGGAGCGGGCGACGACGAGGTCGGCGTCGGCCGCTTCCCACTCGAGCAGGCGCTCGGGAGGCGGCGGCAGCGGGAGGCGACCGAACGCCGCCTCCGCCGGTGCCAGGACGTCGTACGCCGTGTCGAGCTCGTCGACCCGCCGCCGCAGCGAGGCGAGGGCATCGGCGTACGAGCCGAGGCTCGCAGCCGCCTGCCGCAGCACCCCCGGGGCCCGGCCGAGGTAGTCGGCCGTCAGCGCGACGTCGTCGCGGGCCGCCTCACCCGCCGGCCCCATCGGCCAGGCCGTCAGCAGCCGGGGCACGGACGACGAGACGGCCGTGGCCAGCACGTGCAGGGCCGAGGCCGCCTCGTCGAGGTCACGCTCGAGCGCGCGGACCCGAGCAGGGTCGTCACCGGCCAGGGCGTAGTGGCCACCGCCGACCGGCGGGGGGGCCGACATCAGGCCCGACGCCACGCCCGACACCAGGCTCCGCATCAGGAGCCCCCCAGCCCGGTCGCCCGCCCCCCGAACCGGTGACGCGCACGCTCGTCCGCGGCCTCGACGCCGGATGCCGACAGCGCGCAGCGCTCCTCGAGCAGACCCAGCTCGGTGCCCAGGGCGTGGACGGCGTCGGCCCAGACCGCGAGCAGGGGCGCCAGCTCGGGTCCGAGCCCCAGCCCGTCACCCGTCACCGGCAACCCGAGGACCTCGAGGTCGCCCGCCACTGCCCGGGCGCGGGGCTCCAGCTCTCCCAGGCCCCCACCGACCGCCCGCACTGCCTGCGGATCCATCGCGTACATGTGTCGTCCCCCTGACCTGCTAACTGACCTGCTACTGACCTGCTACCGACCTGCTACCGACCTGCTACCACAGTCGAACCCGTCCGGGTCCGACCAGCATGTCAGGGGGCGGGGGGCCCGAAACCGTTGTCCACAGGGCACTTTCGCGGGCCCGGAGGCCACGTCGACCGCGTCAGATCCAGATCGCCGGACTCTCGTCGAGCAGCTGCTCGGGGCTCAGGCCCGGCACCGGCTGCCGGATCTGCGCGGGGATCCCGACGGCGACCGAGCCCGCAGGGACGTCCTTGGTGACGACGGAGTTCGCGCCGATCTGGGCATCGTCACCGATGGTGATGTCGCCGAGCACGCGGGCGCCCGCGCCGATGGTCACCCGGTCACCCACCGTCGGGTGGCGCTTCACCCGCCGGAGGGAACGGCCCCCGAGGGTGACCTGGTGGTAGATCGTCACGTCGTCACCGACGATCGCCGTCTCGCCGATGACCACCCCCATGCCGTGGTCGATGAAGAAGCGCCGACCGATCGTGGCCCCCGGGTGGATCTCGACCCCGGTGATCGCCCTCGTCAGCTGCGACAGCAGCCGCGCCGGCAGGCGGGTGGCCGGGTCGCGCCACAGCCGGTGGGCCAGCCGGTGACCCCATACGGCGTGCAGGCCGGGTGAGGCGAGGAAGGTCTCGACCCGCGACTGCGCGGCGGGGTCACGGGCGAGGACCGCGTCGATGTCCTCGATGACCTCGATGACCGCGCGCCTCAGCGCACCCCCGACCCGACCGCGTGACCCGGCCCGGCTGGGACGGGAGAGGTGGTGCGTGACGTCGTGCACGGCATACGCCCTGTCTGTCGCTCGGTCTGTCGCTAGGTGTGTCGGCTCGGTCTGTCGGCTGGGACGACGCCGGAGTGGCTGGTGGCTGACCGACGTCAGTCGACCAGGCCCTCGAAGAGGATCGTCGAGAGGTAGCGCTCGCCGAAGCTCGGGATGATGACGACGATGGTCTTGCCCTCGTTCTCGGGGCGCTGGGCGACCTGCACCGCGGCCGCGATCGCGGCGCCCGACGAGAGCCCGACCAGCAGGCCCTCCTCGGTGGCGGCGCGGCGGGCCCAGGCGACTGACGTCGCGGCGTCGATGTCGATGACCTCGTCGTAGATCGTGGTGTCGAGGATCTCGGGCACGAAGTTGGCGCCGATGCCCTGGATCTTGTGCGGGCCGGGCGTGCCGCCGTTGAGGATGGGTGACTCCTTCGGCTCGACCGCGATCATCGAGATGGCCGGGTTGTGGGCCTTGAGGCCCTGCCCCACCCCGGTGATGGTGCCGCCGGTGCCGATACCGGCCACGACGATGTCGACCTTGCCGTCGGTGTCGTCCCAGATCTCCTGCGCCGTCGTGGCGCGGTGGATGGCGGGGTTGGCCTCGTTGGCGAACTGGCGGGCGAGGACGCCACCGCGCTCGGCCGCGAGCTCCTCGGAGCGGGCGACCGCGCCCTTCATTCCCGTCGCCGGGTCGGTGAGGACGAGCTCGGCGCCGAACGCCCGGAGCAGCGCCCGGCGCTCCTTGCTCATCGACTCGGGCATGGTGAGCACCACGTTGTAGCCACGGGCGGCGCCCACCATGGCCAGGGCGATGCCGGTGTTGCCCGACGTCGCCTCGATGATCGTGCCGCCCGGCTTCAGCTGGCCCGACGCCTCGGCGGCGTCGACGATCGCGACGCCGATGCGGTCCTTGACCGAGCTGGCGGGGTTGTAGAACTCGAGCTTGGCCGCGACGGTCGCCTTCGCCCCGTCGGTCACCTGGTTGAGTCGTACGAGAGGGGTGTGGCCGATGAGCTTGGTCACGTCGTCGTGGATGGGCACGGTGTCGCCTTTGCTGTCGAAATGGGTCTGTATGAGCCGGTATGGAGTTCCGCCGGCCCCCCAGGGCCCGCCTCCTCAACGAGGACAACTCACATCTGGTTATCCATGTTCCAAGATGAGGTTATCTTTCGGCAACTGCATCCCACGCCAGAACGGACGAGCCGGTCACCCCCGCGAGGGGATGACCGGCTCGTGATCCATGGCGTCGACGTCAGTCGGGGCGTCAGTCGGGACGTCACTCGGGGCACGTCGGGAGCACTCGGGGCACACGAACGGGCCGGGTGCGCCTCACGCGCACCCGGCCCGTTCGCCCCGCCTGTCCTCTCGGCGTCCCGAGAGGTCAGGGTGAGGTCATCGGTGGAGGTTGGTCCAGATCCTCGCAGGCAGCAACCCGCTCAGAAGGAGGGGAGCCAGCAGTTACCCAGGGTGACCTTGCCCGCGAAGCGGTCACCCATCCACTTGACGACGTCACCGGAGGCCAGCGTGTCGGTGGTGAGGTGCTCGCTGGGGTAGAACTGGTTCCAGTCGGTCGTGATGCCAGCCCTGCAGTAGGCGTCACGCGTGGCGTTCTCGGTCTTGGTGTCGATGACCTCTTCGGCCGCACCGCGGTACTGGAAGGTCGGGAAGCCCACCTGGTACTTCGCTCCGGAACCCGCCCTGCCGATCCCCACCGCGAGGCTCTGGGCGTCGAGGATCTGACCCCACGTCACACCGTCCGGGCCCGCGATGGTGCGCAGCTGGTCGATCGTGTAGCCCTTGGTCGTGAAGGACTCGATCTTGGCGCCGACGAAGGCCGCCACCGTGCCGAGCACACAGAGCTTCTTCGCCTGGACGACGGCGTCCTTGCCCTTCTGGTTGAGGAGGCTGTTGAAGGGCAGGCTCGGGTAGGCCGTGGACAGACCGATCGCGGCGTCGGCGAGGAAGCCGGCGAAGGGGCCACCGTTGAGGTACTTGCCCGTGACGGTGAGGTTTCCGGGGACACCACCGGCGGCGGCGCCGACGACGTTGAGCTGCGGCGCGTAGGACTTGGCGAGCTGGGCCGCCCAGAGCGAGGCCTGTCCACCCTCCGAGTAGCCGGAGATGCCGACCTTGGTGGTCGCGGAGATGCCCGAGCCAGGCACCTTGGAGGCGACCTTGGCGATGTCGAGGATCGCGTGGCCGGCGTTGCCGCCGATGACGTAGGGGTGGAGCTGGCCGTCGAGGTAGCCGACGCCGTCGGTGGCGGCCACGGCGAAGCCGGCCTTGAGGAAGTCGTCGAGGTTCGGGCCCTCGTACGCGTCCTGGAACTTGCCCGCGAGCTGCTTGCTCAGGGCGCACTGCGAGCCGATGCCCAGGGTGCCGGCGTGGAAGGCGATGAGCGGCCGGGTGCCCGCGCCCGCCCAGGCTGTCGTCGGGACCATGATCAGACCCGAGACGGCGATCTTCTTGCCCGCCTGGTCGGTGGAGGCGTACTGCACCTTCGCCGCGACGATGTTCTTCTGGCTGAGCAGCGGCAGGGTCGTCACGCTGCAGCCGAGGAGGGTGCCGGGGGCACCGATCAGGGAGGCGGCGGGCGGGGTGTAGATCTGGGCGTCAGTGGCCGAGCAGCTCGTCGGGGCGGCGGCCTGGGCCGGGCCGGCGACGAGCGCCGCGGCGCCGCTGCCGGCAGCCAGCGCGACCGACACAGCGGTCGCGAGGAAGCGCTTCTTCATGGGGTACGTCCTTGTCCTGGGAAGAGAGGAGCGATCTGAGATCGGGCACCCGTCGCACAGGGGCTTCGAGCGCTAGGCGAAGGTCGAGGTCGTGCGCAGGTTGTGCGCTCGCTGGAAAGTAGAGCGGCTTCTCGTCAGCGGTCAACGCCGCGAGGACCTGCCGCGTCGGGTGGCGACCAAGTGCCCAGTACTCACTCCGGGTGGGTCGATCGGATGACCGGTCAGGCGGATCGAAGACGCTCGCCGGCCCCACCACGAGGGCGGGACCGGCGAGTCGTGAGCTGCCCGGAGGTCATCGGGCCGGGAGGGGCCTCAGCGGGGCGTCACCGCCCAGATCCCGCGCCCGTGCGTCGCCACGACGACCGAGCGACCGTCGGGGGATGCCGAGACGTTGTTGACCGACGCATCCGGCACACCGGTCACGTGCGCCCACCGGGTCGGCGCCGAGGCCGAGGCCGTGAAGAGCCCGGTGTCGGTGCCGAGGACGAGCTGACCAGCCGCCAGAGCGATGGCGTCACCCGGGGCGTCCGGAAGGTTGCCGCTGATGTCGGTCCAGGTGCTCCCGCCGTCGTGCGACTCGAAGACGACGCCCTGCCCGCCGCCGGGGATCCAGCGTCGCGAGTAGCCGTTGTAGACCGCGAAGACGTGGGCGGGGTTCGCCGGGTCGACGGTGAGGCCGGCGACGTAGCGCTGCGGCAGGTTGGGCGCGGCGATCCGGTGCCAGCTTCCGCCGTAGTTGGTGTCGATGCCGGAGGCGAAGGCCGGCCCGGGGTTGCCCCCACCTCCGATCCACCCGGCGTACGTCGTGACGCCGCTCACGGCGATCGCCGTCGACTGGTTGGGTGCGCCGGCCGAGTCGAGGCCGAGGTCGTGCACCCGGGTGAAGTCGCACGAGGCCCCGGAGCAGCTGGTGTCCCAGCCCTTGACGGTGTCCCAGACCGCTGACCCGCCGACGACCCAGTGGTCGGCGTCGTGCACGTCGGCCGCCATCGGCGCGATGAACCGCGCCACCGGATCGCAGTCTGCGCCGGTGTACGTGCCGCAGACGGGGCTGAGGGTGGTGAAGGAGTGGCCGCCGTCGCTGGTGCGGTACATCAGCAGGTTGGTGTGCTCGCCGACCATGCGCTGGAGGGAGCGGGGATCGGTGATGACCATGCCGCCGTCACCACCGGCCGGCTCGACGGCGCTGCCGTCGGCGCCGACCTTGGCCGTGCCGTTGTCCTGCAGACCACCCCAGTAGCCGACGGTCCGCTGCGTCACCGCACCCGCCTTGGCGTCGTAGAACTGCAGGGTGCGCAGACCGGTGTTGTGGTTGGCCCAGCGGCCGTAGCCCGAGACCGTGAGCGGACGGGAGTAGACCCCGCCGTCGTTGCCGATGACGACCTGCCCGTCCGACGTCGCCGCGAGCGCGTGCTGGTCGGGGTGGGTGGTCTTCGGGCAGCTTGCACCGCAGGCGAGTCCGTAGTTCCAGTAGGGGCTTGCCGTCGTGAAGGTCGTGCCGCCGTCATCGGTCTGGAAGACCTCCTCGAGGCTGACGTAGACGTGCTTCGGGTTGGCCGGGTCCACGAGCAGGGCCTGGTTGTACCAGGACTGGACGCCGACGTGGTAGCCGGGCGAGCTGCCCAGGGCCGAGCCAGACGCCCCGAGCTTGGCCGAGTCGGCGACCAGGGTCCACGGCCCGCGGGGGTCACCGGAGGCCGAGACGAAGACGCCCTGCAGGTTGGTCGCCCTGGCGTTCAGCAGCATGCGCGGCGACTCGATGATCGCGTAGAGGCGCGACCCGTCGGCGGCGTACTCCAGGGTCGTGCGCCCGATGTCCTTCGTGTCGATCCCGCCCGTGGGTGCGAAGGCGCGATACGACCCGGCGCCACCACCGCTGGTCGAGCGGTAGAAGCCGTTGTACGACGAGCCGTTGCGCCACCCGAGCACGGCGGTGACGTCGAGGCCCGCCGTACCGGGACGCACGACGACGTCCGTGATGATCGAGGTGAGGTAGGGCGAGCCGGTGGGGTTGGGGTCCGGCTTGAGGACGAGCTGCCAGGCGCCGGCCGTCGTCGTCGAGCGGTGACGCCACAGGCCGCGGCTCGTGGCGGCGAACACCCAGCCGTTGCCGGCATCGCGCAGTCGGTAGACCTGGGCGTTGAGCAGCTCGGTGCCTCCCACGCGGGTGGAGGTGAGGCCGTGGTCGGTGGAGCGGTAGACCCCGACCCCGAGGTAGGAGTCGGCGTTGGTGTTGGCTTCACCGGTGCCGACCCAGAGGCCGTGCGACGAGTCGACGAGC
>JBBRNQ010000046.1:0-31961 GCA_038230235.1 Actinomycetales bacterium | reverse complement strand
CCGACCGGAACCCCAGGCGCCGGAGACGCGCGGCAGCACCGCGAGCACGCTCGCGGCCGACCCGGCCGTCGAGCCGCCGGACGCCTTCGTGACGGCACCCTGCGGCATCCGGGCCACGACGACGGCACTCCACCCGGTGCCCACGACCTTCGGCGCAGCCTGTCGACCGGCGGCCGTCGCGGCGGCCTTCGAGGAGGCCTTAACGGCTGCGGAGGGGGCCTTCGGGGTGGCGCGCTCGGTCACCTTGGTGCCGGGCGGGGGGGTGAACGTGAAGGTCGACGCCGGCGGCACGGTGAAGTCGACCGAGGTGTAGGCGACGTCGATGGCGGGCGTCGTCGAGCCGGTGGCGAAGACCTGGGTGCGCAGGGGGACCTTCGTCTGGCTGTCGAGGGCCAGGCGCACCTGGCCGACCCTGGTCGTGGCGTCGCGGGGCGTCAGCACGAGCTCGTAGGTCGAGCGACCAGCGACCGTCGCAAGGCCGCTCGTCGTCACCTCGGTGGTGGGGCTGACAGCGGCCAGCGCGCGGGTGGCCGCCTCCGCGGGGGTACGGGGCGCATCGGTCGGGAGGGTGCCCGCGTCACCCTGGGGGGCGTCGGCCGGCAGCACGGTGTGGGTCGCACTCTGGTCCTGGCTCGACCACAGCCACACGTCGCGACCGTTGCGCACGACGTCGGACTCCCCCATGCCACCCATCAGGGCCAGACGCTGCTGCGTCGCGCCGCCCACCCAGACCCGCCAGGTGTGGGTACCGCTGACGACGGAGGTGAGGGACGGGTCGCTGCTCGCGCCGGAGCCGGTCGAGAGACCAGGCAGCTGGGGCAGACCGAGGTCGGCCGTGCTGCTCACCACGCCGGACAGCCCGCGCACCTGGCCGGACGTCGCCGCCTGCTGGGCGTCGACGAGCAGCTGCTGGGCCGTGAGCGGCGCCAGACCGCCGTCGGCGGAGGCAGCGACCCGGCTGAGGCCCACGCCGCCGGCGAGGAGCGCGACGGCGGCTGCGGGTGCGGCCCAGCGAAGGGAAGGGCGGTCGGTCAGCGAGACTCTCACCTCACTATTGTCACCCCGCCTTCTGTGTGTGTCCTCCCCCCGTGGACGGAGGGTCACGGGACCTTCGGCCTCGTCCGAACGGGCCGCCGTACATTGGGCTCTGGCGATAACCGCATAAAAGTCACAGAAACCCCCTAATCTAGGGAGTGCGACACACCCTCACCTCTGGTCGCCGGCAGCCCTGTCTCTCCCCCTCGTAGCGGGTGGGACGGGCCCCGGACCCCGCCTCGGCGCACCCGCCGGGCGGGGTCCGCACCAGCGGTCAGCCGCTGCCCCCGGGTGGTCGGGGTCGTCGCAGGTCGGCGGAGGTCGGCGGAGGTCGGCGGAGGCCGTCGACGGAGGTCGCCACGGCCGAAATAGGGTGGTGGCCATGAACCCAGCCGGCGGTACCGGTCGTGGGTCAGCGCCCGGCCGGCTCGACGCTGCTGACCGCCTCCGGTGTGCGTCGAGGTCGAGGTGACGACGGGTCCCGAGGTGGCCCGGACAGCGTGGGCGCGCGACCGCACCGCACCGCTGCGTGCCTTCCTGCGCACCGAGTCGGGCAGCGCCGGCCTCCTGCTGTCCGCGGTCGTCGCCGCGCTGGTGTGGGCGAACACCGACCCCGGTGGCTACGAACGGCTGTGGCACACGACCCTCGCCATCCGCCTCGGCGACGTCGAGCTCGTCCGTGATCTGCGGACCTGGGTCAACAGCGGCCTCATGACCTTCTTCTTCCTCGTCGTCGGTCTGGAGGCGCGACGCGAGCTCGACCTCGGCGACCTGCGCGAGCGGCGTCGGTTCGTGCTGCCGTTGCTGGCGGGGTTGATCGGCATGGTCGTCCCGGTGGGCATCTACCTCGCCGTGAACGCCGGTCGGTCGAGCAGCCACGGTTGGGGTGTTGCGATGTCCACCGACACGGCGCTGGCGCTCGGCGTGCTGGCGCTCGTCGGGCGCGACGTCCCCGATCGCGTCCGCGTGTTCCTGCTGACCGTCTTCGTGGTCGACGATCTCGTCGCCCTCCTCGTGATCGCGGTGGTCTACAGCGACCACATCGACCTGGCGCACCTCGCCCTTGCCCTCGTGGCGTTCGCCGCGCTCGTCGGCAGCGCGGCCCTCAAGGTGCGACCCCGCGCCGTCTACGTGGCGCTCGGGGTGGTGACGTGGGCCGCCCTGCTGGCGAGCGGCGTCGACCCGGTCGTCGCCGGTCTGGCCATCGGGTTGTCGGTCCCCGCCTTCACGCCGGGTCGCGGGCAGCTCGAGGAGGCCACCCAGCGAGTGAAGCTCTTCCGCGAGCAGCCGACCCCGGCGCTGGCCCGGACGGCGACCGCCGGCATCACCTCGACCCTGTCGGTCAACGAACGGCTGCAGTCGCTCCTCCACCCACCGACGAGCTTCGTGATCGTCCCGCTCTTCGCTCTGGCCAACGCCGGCATCGAGCTGAACGCCTCCTTCCTGAGGACGGCCTACACCGCGCCGATCACCCTCGGGGTGATCATCGGCTACGTCGTCGGCAAGCCCGCTGCCGTCGTCGCGACCTCGTGGGTCGTCACCCGGCTCAGTGGCGGGTCGGTCAGGGCACCGGTGGGCTGGGCTGCCGTCCTCGGCAGCGGAACGCTCGCCGGGGTCGGCTTCACCGTCGCGCTGCTCATCGCCGACCGGGCGTTCACCGGACCCGAGCTGGCCGAGGCGAAGCTGGGAGCCCTGTCGGCGGCAGTGCTCTCCGCTGCGCTCACCTGGGTCGTCTACCGGCTCACCGCCCTCCTCTCCCCCGCCCGGCGGGCTCGCGCGCTGATGGGCGACGTCCGCGTGATCCAGGACCTCGTGCCCGAGGTCGACCCCGAACGCGACCACATCCGAGGTCCGGCTGACGCCTCGACGACGGTCATCGAGTTCGGTGACTTCGAGTGCCCGTACTGCGGCGAGGCCGAGCGGGTCGCCCGCGAGCTGATGGCTGACGGGGACCTGCGCTTCGTCTGGCGGCACCTGCCGCTCACCGACGTGCACCCCGCCTCGCAGCTCGCCGCCGAAGCGGCCGAGGCGGCGGCCGCCCAGGGGAGGTTCTGGGAGATGCACGACCTGCTCCTGACGCGCCAGGGCGACCTGCGTCCGGCTGACCTCGTCACCTACGCCCGTGAGCTCGGGCTCGATGTCGAGCGCTTCCACGACGACCTGCGACGCCACGTGCACGAAGCGAGGGTGGCGCAGGACGTGGAGTCCGCCGACGTCAGCGGCGCAGCCGGGACCCCGACCTTCTTCGTCGACGGCCAACGACAATACGGCGCCTACGACCTCGACTCGCTCGCCGCCGCCATCCGCGCCGCCCGCGCCGCCCACACCGCCCGCACCGGGTGAGCACTCGGCCCAGCGTCACCCTGCCGTATGGGGGGCGCGGTCGGCGGCGACGAGGAGCGAGGCGATGGCCGCGGCGATCGGCTGGCCGGTGTTCGCCTCGTAGTAGGTGAAGCCCGGTGACGGGTTGACCTCGAAGCAGAACCAGCGCCCGTCCGGTGCCCGCCGCAGGTCGACCCCGGAGACGGCGAGCCCGAGCGCCCGCGTCGCCTCGACGCACCGGCTCGCCACCTCGTCGGGCAGCCGTACGGCGCGCAGCTCGGCCGGGTCGCCGTCGACCCCCGCGTAGCGGTAGTCGTCGGCGTCGCTGATGACCGCCGTGGCGAAGACCTCGTCGCCGACGACGTGCACCCGGTGGTCCTGCCCCGGCACCAGCTGCTGGAACTGCGTGGGGCACCAGGCCACCGCCCCGAGCCGGTCGTCGTGCGCCGGACCCAGCTGGCTGACGACACTGCGGATCCCGCTCACCGACTTGTAGATCACAGCGCCGTGCTCGGTCCAGAACGCCCGTGCCGCAGCGGGATCGGTCGTGACGAGGGTCCTGGGCACGTCGAAGCCGAGGTCGCGCAGCAGCATGAGCTGGTAGGGCTTGGAGGCGTTGCTGGCCATCGCCGACGGCCGGTTGACGACCGCCGACCCCGTCACGTCGAGCCACCCGAGGAGCGCGTCCTCGACCGCCCAGGCGCGGCCGAGGGCGCCGGCGTCCTGGCCGGCCGCCGCGAGCACGTCCTCGCGCAGGTCCCGCGAGCGCCAGTAGACCCCGCCGACGTCGTCGAGGTCCACCACCGCGCCGTCGACCTCGACGACACCGGTGGTGACGTCGCCCTGGCGCAGGTCCACCCGGGTCGCCACGACGCGTCGCTGGTCCACCACGGCGACCTCGGCGCCGCGGTCGTGCAGGGCCCGACGGACGGCCGCGAAGGGTCGGTCGTCGACCGGTCCCCACAGCAGGATCACGACGCTACCCCGAGGCAGCGCTCCAGCGACGACCGGACGCCGGCGGCCGTGAGGTCGACACCCGACCGCGCCCCGTCGAACCACCAGGGGGACCCCTCAGCACTCGTGGCACCGTCAGCACGCTCAGCCCCTTGAGCACCGTCGACCCCGGGCAGCAGACGAGCGGTCAGAAGGCCTGCCCCGGTCCGGACCGCGAGGTCCTCGAGGCCCCGCCGCACCACCGCCGGCACCGCGCCGGGTGTCACACAGGACCCGCCCACGACGGCCACCTCCACCACGGAGCCCGGCGGGGGCACCGCATCGGTGGTTGAGCCGACGTCGCCGGAGGCGTCACCGGCGCGGCAGGACTCCGTACGTCGCGTCGTCGCCACCCGCAGGCCCGCGCGCGCCGCGTCACGACGCCACTGGGCGTCGCGCAGGTGAGGGCCGTTCAGGCACAGCGGTGTCGGGGGGTTGAGCACCCGCTCCCCCAGGGACGTGAGCCAGCCCACGAGGAACGCCGAGACCTCAGCGGCGACGTACTCCCGGTCGTCCGGGGCGATGTGCTGCAGCTCGATCGGCGAGATCACCGACAGGCAGGACACGACGGCGTCGACCGAGCTGACGGCGATGACGTCAGACCCCACGGCGAGGTCACCGGCCAGGGGGTCGGCAGGGTCCCAGCGCCAACCGGGACGGGCGAGGTCGACGGGCGTGAGCAGGCGGGCGCGACAGGCACCCCAGCCGGACACCAGCGCCGAGGCGCTGGTGTCCCAGGAGCTGGCGAGGACGAGGATCATCGTCAGCGCCCCTCAGGCCTCTCGGGGCCCATCTTCTTGCGGGCCCGCCTTCTCGGCCGGAGCGGCAGGTGCAGTGGCGGGCGCGGGTGCGGCGGCGGGTGAGCTGGGGGCCGCCGCGGCGGGTCCGGCCGGTCCGGCCGCACCGGCGCCGCCGGACTGCCCCCCGACCGTCGGTCGCTCGGCCGGGGCGATGAAGGCCTGACCGAAGCTGGGGGCGGGTGTCGCGGGACCGGCCGGTCCGCCCGGTCCGACGGGACCACCCTGCGGGAGCTCGACCGGACCGGGACCCGGTAGGGGGTTCTGCGGGAACGGGAGCTCGAGCTCGTGCTTGAGCTCCTTGATCTCCGCCTTGTGCTCCTT
The DNA here is from genome assembly GCA_038230235.1 of Actinomycetales bacterium. Classification (GTDB taxonomy): domain Bacteria; phylum Actinomycetota; class Actinomycetes; order Actinomycetales; family Dermatophilaceae; genus Lapillicoccus. Next base: position 26,490 of record JBBRNQ010000046.1, on the reverse strand, counting down.
GATCTCGACCTTGACCTCCTTGATCTCGACCTTGTGCTCCTTGATCTCGATCTTGTCCTTGACCAGGTGCTTGTGGTCGACGATGTCCTTGATCGGCGCCTTGGTGACGCCCTGCTTGACCAGGTTGGCCACGGAGACGTGGGGCCAGCTGAGGGGGGCGAAGTTGAGGACGACGACCTGGGAGTACTGCAGCAGGGTCCCGACCGTGCCGTCGGCGTCGTTGGTGAAGTCGCTGATCCAGAAGGTCGCCTCCATCCCGTCGACCCGGGCGTTGGGGGCGGCCGCGCCGTCGAGGAACGCGATGTCGGAGACGCCCCCGCCCACGGCGGGAGCGGTGTTCTGACCGGCCCGGGTGGAGATGCGGATGACGGTCGTCGAGTGGATCGTCCTGCCGACGAGGGCGGCTGCGAGCACGGAGTTGGGGTTGTCCACCATCGCCTGCGTGACGCCGACGATGTCGGCCGGAGCGCTGCGGAAGGCGCTGACGTTGCCCAGCTGCTGCGACGGGAAGGGCACGAGGTTGCCCGGCGCCCCGATGAAGAAGGGCGTGATGTCGACCGGGGCGAACTGGGGCGGGCCGGGGAAGACCTGGGCCGTGCCCTGCGCGAGCAGCGAGGTGCCGTGCGGGATGTTGGCCATCCGAGCCACGGTGGCGGGCTCCCCGGGGTCGGTCGTCAGCGGAACGTTGACCCAGATGCCCGGCTCGATGTGGATCCCGGCCGGGTTGCCCGAGGTGTCCTTGACGACCGCGTCGGCGACCTGCTGCAGGTAGGTCATCCCGAAGAGCGAGATGTCGTCCTGGACCAGTCCCCGGTTGGGGATCTCACCGCCGATGTCGGAGAACTCGAGCGTCTCGCTGGTGAGGTTGAGCTCGAGGAAGTTGTCGGATCCCGGTCCGTGGAAGGGGCGCCAGATCTGGTTGAAACCGGTGCCGGCCCACTTGCCGGGCAACGGCGCGAGCAGCCCGAGCGGGCTGACGAGCTGGAGATGAGGTATCCCAGGAATCGGGACCAGTCTGGTGTCGGTGTTGATGGGCATGGAGGGACCGCCGTTCGGTGGCCGTCGACCCCGAGTGCCGACGGAGAGGGTTCGGCTGGATGAGCCGCAGGGACGTGTGTCCCACTGCCCGAACAGAGGGGCCTCGCGGACCTCCTGATACGTGAGGACCCTGCGACTGCCCCGATCCGCGGCCAGCGTGGGCCCGGCGTCGGACAACGCTCCGAGCAGTCGGCCGGGGGCGTCCCTTCGGACCGGGAGAACGCCACCGTCGGCGCGGAGCACCTTCCGGTGCTACTCGCAGGCCACGCCGTCACCGTCGCGGTCGAGCCTGCCCGAGTAGCCGGGCTCGCCCCTGCGGATCGGGGCCGCGCCGACTGCCCGCGCCGCTGCGCAGCTGGTGTAGTAGACGCCGGCGGGCGCTGGAACCACCGGCTTAGGGACGGGTGCGACGGTGGCGGGCGGCGGCGTGCTCCTGGGCAGAGCAGCCGTCGTGGGGGCCGATCCGGTCGCGGGTAGGAGCATCGTGGCGCAGCCGGACAGCACCCGGAGCATGGCGTCGCGCTCGGCAGAGGTGACCCACAGGTGGTACTTGGACTTCACGGCCACCTGCCGGGCGACGTAGGCGCACCGGTAGGACGTGTTCGCGGGCAGCCAGGTCGCGGCATCCCCATCGCCCTTGGCGCGGTTGACGCCGGAGTCGACGGTCAGCAGGTCGAGCGGGTCGTTGGCGAAGGCCAGACGCGTCCCGGCGCTCCACGTCGCGGCCCCCTTCTGCCACGCGTCACCCAGGGCGACGACGTGGTCGATGTCGACTTCGCTGGCTCCGCCGTAGACGAAGCGGATGCTCTTGCCTGTGTAGGGGCCCGGGTCCAGGGTGCCAGCGAGGACCAGGCAGGAGTTCTTCATCCTGCGGCCCGTGAGGTCTCTGCGCAGGATGTCGTTGCGGGTGTCGCAGCCGTTGCGGTCGGTGTCGAACCAGGCCTGTCCGAAGTCGGCGCGTGAGTACCCCGTCATGGGAGAACGACCCTTGACGGTCAGTACGGCGACAGCCGCCAGGGCGGTTCCCCGGCCGGCAGTCGGGGGGCTGGGCGTCGACCTCGAGGGAGCCGGATGCGGCGTGCTCGACGGAGTGGGCGCCGGAGGTGGCGGGGTCAGCGACGGGGTCACCGGTGTGGACGCGGCCGGAGCGGGTGCCCCCGCGTCCCCGCTCGCTCCGCAGCCCGCGAGCATCCCGATGACGGCCCCCAGGGCGATGGCGCCCTGCGCGCGGGCGCGCCCGCGGCGATGCCGTCGGACGGGCGGCGGAGAGGGCTGGGTGGTGCGAAGACCTCGCGTGGTCCTGATGACTCACCGCTTCCTCAGTGACGCTTGCCTCGAGCAGGCCAGCGGGCGGGGCCACCCGCTCCCTCGAGGGTGACGTCAGCAGGGTCGCGCGTGAAGGGCCCAAGGTCCTCAGCACCCAGGCTGCTCGCCTCGCCTCGCGTCACGTGTGGGCCGCAGCGAACTCCTCGGACCGGCGCAGGATCGCCTCCACGTCGGCGGCCCCCTTCCACATGTGGCCGGCACCCTTGACGAGGCCGACCTCGACGCTCGAGCCGGCCGCACCGAGCTCCGCCGCCAGCCGACTGCTCTGCACCGCTGGCACGAGGACGTCATCGGTGCCGTGCAGCAGCAGGACCGGCGGGGCCGACGCGTGCGCGTAGGCCGTGGGGCTGGCGCGTCGGGCCAGGTCGGGGCGGTCGGCCACCTCCGCACCGATGAGCAGCGACTCGCGGGAGCCCGGCCCGTCGTCAGGCTCCCCACCCGCGGCGCGGACGTCCTCGGCCAGCCCCACGAGGTCGGTGACCGGGAACCAGGCGATGACGGCGGCCACCGCGGTGCGGCCAGGACCCGGGTCCAGTCCGCCGAGCAGGGCCAGGTGGCCGCCGGCCGACTCCCCCCAGAGGACGATGCGCGAGCCGTCGAGCTGCGCGGAGCACGGGCCGGTGCGCACCCAGTCGATGGCCGCCCGCACGTCCTCCAGCGCCGCCGGGTGGGTGGCCTCGCCGCTCAGTCGATAGTCGGCCACCGCGACAGCGAACCCTGCGCGGGCCAGCCGGCCGAAGGGGTCGGGCTCGACGGCGACCACCGCAGGAAGCAGCTGTCGTCGCGACCCCCGTCGCCAGCCACCACCGTGCAGGTAGATGACCACGGGGGGCGGACTGCAGGCGGCCGGCAGGTAGAGGTCCAGCTCGACGGGGCGGAAGCCGACCACCTCGTGGAAGGCGAGCCCGGTGTGGACGACGGGCCCGGTGTGGGCCTCGGTCACGGGGCGGCCGCGACCATCTCCGCTGAGCGCTTGTGGAAGCGCCCACCCTGCACGATGCAGAGCAGGTTGTCGGCGTCCTCGAGGATCGTCACGTCCGTCGTCGGGTCGCCGTCGACGACGAGCAGGTCGGCGAGGTAGCCCTGCTTCAGCAGGCCCAGCTCGTCACCCATCCCCATCAGCTGGCCGCCGTACCGGGTCGCCGAGACGAGCGCCTCGACCGGCGAGTACCCGAGCTCGGTGACGAAGAGCCCGAGGTCGCGGGCGTTGCGGCCGATCGGGTTGTTGGGGAAGCCGTAGTCGCCGCCGACGAGGGCCCGGATGCCACGCTTGCGGATCTCGGGGTAGATGGCCTGCATCCCTGCGAGCGCGTCGACCGAGCCCATCGCCCGGGCGACCTCGCTCGTGATCCCGAAGTCCTCCCCCTCGTGGACGTTGGCGAAGATGATGCCCGGCGCCGGGCTGACGAAGAGGAAGTCCTTGTTGGCCTCGAGCAGGTCCAGGGCCTCCTCGTCGGCGTACGTGCAGTGGTAGATGGAGCGGAAGCCGGCGCGTACGGCGAGCTTGACCGACTCGGGCGACTGGCAGTGGCCGTTGAGCCAGACCCCGACCTCGCGCGCTGTCTCGCCGGCGGCGTCGAGCTCCTCCGCGGTGTACTGCGTCATGTGGCTGCCACCGGGAACGAAGACGTCGTCGTTGCTGACGAGGAACTTGACGCTGTCGAAGCCCATAGCCGCCTGCTCGCGCACCCACCGCGAGCACGCGTCCGGGCCGGTCCAGTCCGGCTCGACGTGGCCGTCGGGCCGTTGCGGGTGGTTGTCGCGCTCCGCGGCGGCGGCCAGCATCCGCGGTCCGGGGATGACGCCGCCACGGATCTTGTCGCGAACCACGGTCTCCACCGGCATCGGGAGCAGCGAGCCCGCTGAGTAGGCCGAGGTGAAGCCCGCGTCGAGCAGGATCCTGGCGTTCCGCTCGGTGCGGGCCAGCTCCGACTCGAAGCCCTCGATGTGGTGGAAGAAGCTGACGTCGAGCGGGGGGTTGAAGGACGGGTCGATGTGCCCGACGGCCGACGGGAAGGTGAGGTGGGCGTGGCTCTCGACCATCCCGGGCATGACGGTGCGCCCGCCGATGTCGACGACCTCGACCCCCTCGTGGTGGCTGGGGTGGTGGCCCCATCGGACCTCGATGATGCGGTCGCCGTCGACGACCACCTCACCGGGGAAGGCCGGCACCCCCGTGCCGTCGAAGACGTTTCCCCCGGTGAAGATCGTCCTGCTCATGGTGACTCCTGTTCCATCCGCGATAGGTGTGGTCATTCAGACGAACCGTTGCCTGATCTGCCCGATGCCCTCGACCGAGCTCACCAGCTCCTCACCGGGCTGCAGGAAGCGGGGTGGGGTGCGACGGTTGCCGACCCCGGCCGGGGTGCCGGTGAAGATCAGGTCGCCCGGCAACAAGGGGCACACCGAGGAGATCCGGGCGACGAGGTCGTCCACGGGGAAGATCAGGTCGGCCGTCCGCCCCCGCTGGAGCACCTCGTCGCCCAGGCGCGACTCGAAGGCGAGGTCGTCGCGGTCGGGCAGGTCGTCCGGGGTCACAGCCCACGGACCGGTGGGACCGAAGCCGGGATGGGACTTGGCGAGCGAGAACTGCGGCGGCGTCCCGGTGAGCTGCTGGACGCGCTCGGACAGGTCCTGCCCGACGGTCACCCCGGCGAGCGCCCCCCACGCCTGCGAGCGGGGGATGCGGTAGCCCCCCGCGCCGACGACCACCACGACCTCGATCTCCCAGTCGACGTTGCCTGGCGGCAGCGCCACCTCGACGTCGGGGCCGGTGATGCAGGTCGGGAACTTCGTGAACAGCAACGGCTCCGACGGGGGCTGGTAGCCGGCCTCGGCCGCGTGCGGCCGGTAGTTGAGCGCCACCGCAAAGACCTGACGAGGCCTGGGGACGGGAGCCCCGAGCAGCCGCACGTCGACCGACGAGGCGTGTGACCAGTCTGCGGAGCCAGCCCAGCGACTGACGTCGTCCCACCGGGCTAGGGCGCCGATCACGTCGTACGGCAGGTCTCCGTCAGAGGCGGTGGCCACGTCGAGGACCTCGACCTGCGGCCCGTCACCGCGAACGATGACGAACCGACCGCTGAGGGTGCCGAACCGCACGGCTCAGCCTTCGTGGTCGGCGTAGAGATCGGTCGTGTAGGGCTCGCTGTCGTGACGGTCGCGCCAGCCGATGACGTGGTTGCGCAGGACCCCGATGCCCTCGATCTCGGCCTCGATCCGGTCGCCGACCTGCAGGTAGAAGTCGAACGGGTTGGGCTGGACCGCCGCGACCCCGGAGATGGTGCCCGTCGTGATGATGTCGCCCGCGCTGTAGCCCTGGGCCGAGTGGTGGGCGACTAGGTGCGGGATGTCGATGAGCATCTTCGCGGTGTTGCTGGACTGGCGGACCTCTCCGTTGACGCGCAGCTCCATGGCGAGGTTGTGGGGGTCCGGGAGCTCGTCCTTGGTGACGATCCACGGCCCGATCGGGCAGAAGGTGTCGATCGCCTTGGAGAAGGAGAAGACACCCGACTGCATCTCGCGGCGCTGGATGTCCCGGGCGGTGATGTCGTTGAAGACCAGGTAGCCGGCGATGTAGTCCTCGGCCTCCTCGGGCCCGAAGAACTTGCCGCTCTTGCCGATGACGATCCCGAGCTCGAGCTCGTAGTCGAGCTCGCGGGTGAGACCCTCGGGATAGACGATCGCCTCGTCGGGGCCGATGATCGCGTCGACGTTCTGGAAGAACACGATGCCCTTGTGCACCGGGTGGCTCCAGTCCACCGCCTGGAGCTCCTCGTGGTGGTCGGAGAAGTTGCCGGCGGTGTGAAAGAACTTCTTCGGCACGAGCGGGGCGCGCAGCGTGACGTCGGCGAGCGCGTAGGTGGCGCCGGTCTCGGCGACCTGGCCGGCGCGCTCGAAGAACTCGCGCGTCGAGGGGACGTCGAGCTCGATGACGGTGTCCCCCTCGAGCCTGCCGACCAAGCCGTCGTCGAACGCCACAAGCTTCATGGGGGTGCTCCTCGTCGAGATCCAGGTGACTCTCACTCAGTGAAAGTCATTTTCCGAAATTCTCTCCCGCGGCGTGGCGCGTGTCAAGACGGTCCGACGTCAGGGCAGGGGGACCCCGACGCGGAACACCCGCAGCTGGAGGGCGAGGGTCGCGTAGTACCCCACCAGGGTCGTCAGCTCGAAGACCCCCGACTCGCCCAGCAGGGCGACGGCCCGCGCGTAGGCCGGGTCGTCGAGGTCCCCGGCCGCCACCAGTGCGTGGGTGAGCCCAGCGACCGCGGCCTCGTCCTCGGGCAGCACGGCGTAGGAGCCGTCACGGATTCCCGCCAGCTCGTCGTCGGTGAGCCCGACGTGTCGACCGACCGCCTCGTGGGCGTACCACTCGAACTCCGACTGCCAGTGCACCCCCACCACGAGGATGGCGACCTCGCGGACGCGGTCGGAGAGCGTGGTCGCGTAACGGATGGCCGACCCCAGCGACTGCAGTGGCCCACCCACCTGCGGCTGCAAGAGGAAGGCGTTGAACGGCCCCTCGAGCCCACCGTCGTCGTCCCGCATCCGGAACAGCTGCGGACCCGCTGCCCGCCTGCCACCCGCGATCGCGTCGTAGACGACCCGCTGGTCGTCGTCGAGGTCGGACGGGGCCCGCTTGGCGAGTCGGGCGCTCACGCGACGGTGCCGGACGAGGCCAGTATGGAGATGTCGGCGCACGTCTCGAGCAGCGTCGGCTTCAGCTCGTCGAGCAACCGCTCCGTCGACCAGTCGCGCGCCTGCACGGCGACGTTCACCCCCGCGACGACGGCGCCGCCGGGCCCGAGGATGGGCCCCGCGACCGACCGGAGCCCGTGGGCGAGCTCCTCGTTCTGGGTGGCCCACCCCTGGCTGCGGATGGCCGCGAGCTCGGCCTTCAGGGCCGTGAGGGTGAGCTTGGCGTTGGGGCCGTGCTGGGTGTTGAAGGACGCGGCCGTGATCCTCGCCTTGAGGTCCTTGGGGTCGAGGTCGGCCAGCAGCAGCTTGCCGATCGAGGTCGTCACCGCGGGCAGGGTGGAACCGACCTGGATGTTGGCGGTGACGAGGTCGCGGTTGCGCAGGCGGATCAGGTAGAGCACCCGGTCGCCCGTCAGGACCGCGAGGTTGACGGTCTCTCCGGTCTGCTCCGCCAGGCGTTGCAGCTTGGGCGTCGCCAGCCCGACGAGGTCGAAGCTGCGCAACGCTGCGGTCCCGAGCGTCAGCGCCTTGACGCCCGGTCGGTAGTCGCCGTTGGGCAGGTGGTCGAGATAGCCCTCCGAGGTGAGGGTCATCACGACGCGGTAGACGGTCGGCATGGGCAGGCCTGCCGCCACCGCCAAATCGGTCACGCGCCAGGTCGGTCGCTGCTCGTCGAACAGGCTCAGCAGGCGCAGGCCCTTGGCGAGCGCCTCCACGCGGTACTCGGGCCTCTCGCCGGCACCGTCCCTGTCTGCTGCCGTCGTCTTCGGTGTCATGCGAGTCTCCCTGTCCCGTCTGAGCTGAGCGATATCCGTGGTCAGCCTAGAGCCGCCGCACCCGTACCCACTGGACACATCGCCCTCGGGTGGTCTACTTTGAGAAAGTCACTTTCATCATACGAGAATCAGGAAGGCAGGCAAGGTGAGCAGCTGGCTTTCTCTGAGTGAACGACCCGCCCTCGTCGTCGGGGCGGGTGGCCTGGGCGGGGCCAGCGCCCTCGCGCTGGCCGAGCAGGGCGCGCACGTCGTCGTCATCGACCGCGACCACGACGCCCTGGACGCCCTGACCCGCTCGGCCAAGGACTCCGGCCTGGCGCTCACCACCCTCGAGGCCGACGTCGGCACTCCTCAGGACAGCAGGGCCGCGGTGGAGCAGGCGGTGCGGGTGGTCGGCACCCCCCAGGTCTTCCTCCATGCGATCGGCCTCAACACCCGCCGTCCGGTGCTCGACCTCGACGACGACGACTGGCAGCAGATGCTCACCGTCAACCTGTCCACTGCCTGGTGGCTGGGCCAGGAGGTGGGGCGCCGCATGGTCGCCGCGGCCTACGGTCGGATGGTGTTCGTCTCCTCGGTCTCCGGCCTGCTCGCCCACCCCAACCACGCGCCGTACGCCGCCAGCAAGGGGGGTATCAACCAGATGATGCGGGTCATGGCTCGTGAGTGGGCCACCCACAGCGTGACGGTGAACGCCGTCGCGCCCGGCTACATCGAGACCGACCTCACCCGGGCCTACCTCGACCAGGACGGACACCGTCAGGGTCTGGAGTCCCTCGTGCCCGCGGGTCGACTCGGGCAGCCTCAGGAGGTCGCGGATGCTGTGACCTTCCTCGCCTCCGACCGGGCCAGGTTCGTCACCGGACAGATCCTCTACGTCGACGGCGGTCGGGTCCTCGTCTGAGCCCCGACCACCGCTCTCCCCTATCGCGAAAGGCCGTCCACATGCCGCTCAACCCCGTCCCGATCCCCCGCCGCTTCGAAGGGCGCTCGGTCGTCGTCACCGGGGCGGGTACCGGCTTCGGAGCCGAGATCGCCGTCCGCGCCGCCCAGGAAGGCGCCCGTGTCGTCGGCATCCACTATCGCAGCTCGAAGGCCGGCGCCGAGCAGACGGCCGAACGCGTGCGCGCCGAAGGTGCGCAGACGGTGCTGCTGCAGGCCGACATCGTCCACTGGGACCAGGTGGCGGCGATGGCCGACGCGGCCTTCGACAAGCTGCACGGGGTGGACGTGCTGGTCAACAACGTCGGCGACGTCGCCCGCGACCAGATGTCCTGGCGTGACATCACCGAGGAGTCGATCGACCACGTCCTCGCCGTCGACATCAAGGGCACCATGGCCTGCATCCACGAGTTCGGCAGCCGCATGCTCGACCAGGGGCACGGAGCCATCGTCAACATCGGCTCGACCGTCATCGTGCGTGGCAGCGCCCGTGCCCCGCAGTACGCCGCGGCGAAGTACGGTCTCCTCGGCGCGACCAAGTCCTATGCACACGCGTTCGCGCCGACGGTGCGAGTCAACATCTTCGCGCCGGGCTTCATCGAGACCGAGGCCACCCTCGGCCGGGCGGACTGGAAGTCAGGGCGCGGGGACCAGCTGCGCTCGATGACGCCCATGGGTCGCATCCCTGGTCCAGCCGACTACGCCGGGGCTGCACTCTTCCTCGCGACCGATGACGCCAACCACATGACGGGTGGCTACATGGTCGCCGACGGCGGATACAACATGGTCGGCGCCTGAGACTCCGACCGCCACGTCCGCTGTGTCCGCCATTCGAGGAGCCCACCATGCTCGTGCACGCCCGGTGACCACCCATCCCCAGGACGTCCCCCTGACCGAGGCACGACGCATCGTGCGCCGGGCGGTGGACAAGGCCGAGCAGCTCGGGTTGCGCGGCGGCATCGCCGTCGTCGGGGCCAGCGGCGGCCTGGTCAGCGCCTCGAGGCTCGACCACGGCGGGCTGGGCGGCATGGCGCGCGCCACCTCGAAGGCCTGGATCTCGGCCACCCAGCAGATCCCGAGTGCGGAGCACCTGCACCGCATGACCAGCCTGCCGGCACCGATCTCGAACGGTTTCGTGCGGGTCTCACCGCAGGCGATGTTCCCGGGCGCCGGTGGGCTGCCGCTGCACGACAGCGCCGGTCACGTGGTCGGCGGCATCGCCACGTCGGGGGCTACGGTGAGCCCGTTCCTCCCGGTGGACGTGGCTCCCGAGGTGGTCAGCGCTGCCGGTCGGCCCGCAAACCCTGAGGACCTGCTCATCGCCTACGCCCTGGGCGTCCCCTACGTCGGCCAGCACGGGGACGACGCCGCACGCTGGGCTGCCCGCTTCGGCGACCTGACCATCGACCCTGACGACAGCCTGGGCACGGCGCCAGCGCCCGACGCGTCCCGGCAGGTCGAGCTGGACTGGGCCATCGGCCTGGTCGACCGCGTCATCGCGGCCGCCGCCGAACGCGGCGTGCGGGTCGCGGTCGCGGTGGTCGACCCCGGAGGCGACCCCATCCAGCAGGACCGGATGGACGACTCGCCGGTCGCCGGACCCGAGGTGGCGCTCGCCACGGCGACCACGGCGGCTCGCTACGGCCTGGCCAGCGACGAGGTCGAGGGGCAGTACGGGGCCACCGCCCGGCAGCTGGGACGGCTCGCGCCCTTCCCGTTCCTCACGTCCCCCGGGGGCCTCCCTGTCGTGGTCGACGGCCGCGTCGTCGGGGGGATCGGCGTCGGCGGGGTGCACCCACGACTCTGCGCCGAGCTCGCGCGCGCGGCATCCGGCTCATGACCGGGCTGACACGAGTCGCCGTGATCGGCACAGGGGCGATCGGCAGCCTCTACGCCGCACACCTCGCTCGCCTGCCCGAGGTCGAGGTCTGGGCCGTCGACCCGTGGCGCGAGCACACCGAAGCCATTGCGGCCCAGGGACTCAGGGTCACGGGGGCGGCCGAGTTCGTCGCCAGGGTGCATGCCGTCATCGACGGCTCGCAGCTCCCCCCGTGCGACTTCGGGATCGTCGCGACCAAGGCGCACCACACGCGGCAGGCGGTGACCGACGCGCGCGCCGCCCTCCAGCACGCGACCGTCGTCAGTCTGCAGAACGGGCTGGGCAACGAGGAGGTCATCGCCGAGGTGCTGCCGCTGGTGGCCCGGGGCAGCATCGTCCCGGCCGGTGCCGTCACCGGACCGGGCGTCGTCCGCTTCGACGCCCGGGGCGACACCTGGGTCGGGCCCTTCGAACCGAGCCCCGCACCGATGGCGGCGATCGAGAGCCTGGCCGCCCTGCTCACTGCGGGCGGACTCCCCACCCATGCCCTCGCCGACGTCAGAGGGCCCCAGTGGAGCAAGGTGGTCTTCAACGCGGCCACGAGTCCGATCGCCGCACTGACCCGGCTGACGATCGGTCAGGTGTGCAGCGAGCCCGACCTCCGCCGCGAGGTGGATCTGCTTGTCGCAGAGGCGCTCTCCGTGTGCGAGGCGGCTGGTGTCGTCCTGACCACCATCCCGGCCGAGGCCATGGCCGAGGCGATCAGGGTCGCATACCGCCACAAGCCGTCGATGCTCCAGGACGTCCTCTCGGGGCGCCCGACCGAGATCGAGGTGCTCAACGGCGGCATCGCGGCCGAGGGACGCCGACGCGGGATCCCCACGCCGCGGCACGACCTGATGTGCGCGCTCGTGCATGGCCTCGCCGTCACCACAGCGTGATCGTGGAGGGCGTTTACAAGAAGCGCCCGAGCGCCTACAGTTGCTCCATACCGAAATCGACTTTCACAATGCGAGAGTTGAGCCGGACTACTCAAAGAGGAGACCGACCGTGAGCACCCCTCGTCGGCGTCGCACCCGCACCCTGTCCGTTCTCACGGTCGGTCTGACTGCCACGGCCCTGGCCGCGTGCAGCTCGGGCGGCGGAGCGGCGTCACCCGCCAGCGGCGGCTCGGGGGCCGCAGCCCTCCCGAAGACCCTGGTCTTCTCGCCCCTGTCCCTCGCTCCCCCGGCCCTCAAGGGGCTCTCGGAGGGCGTCAAGGGATATGCAGGGTCCAAGGGTTGGCAGGTGACGGTCCAGGACCCCAACTTCAACGCCCAGAAGCAGATCCAGGACCTCACCACGGTGATCAACTCGGGGCAGGCCGGTGCCGTGTGGACCTTGGCCATCGCCCCGTCCGCCATGGGCGACCTCCTCAAGGCGGCGCAGGCCAAGGGGGTCCCGGTGCTGGTCAACGGCAAGCCCGAGGAGTATGCCCTCAGCGGGCCGCAGGCCGGCATCACGTTCGACTACGTCGACTACGCGCTGTCCGGGACGAACATCGGTGAGCAGCTCGGGAAGTGCCTCACCGAGAAGGCGGGGGGCAACGGCAAGGTCCTGTTCGCCACCAACGCCGCGGGCCAGGCCGGCAAGAAGGAGATGGAGGACGCCGCCAAGGCGGCGCTCGCCGCGGCGGCCCCCAACGCCAAGATCGTCTCCGAGCAGATCGTCACCGACCGCACCAAGGGGGTCACGACGATCTCCAGTGTCCTCCAGGGCAACCCCGACATCAACGGCGTCATGGCCGTCAACGACGAAGGCGCCCTCGCCGCGCTGACGGCGTTCTCGACGGCCGGCAAGAAGCCTCCGTGCATCTCCGAGCTCGGCGGCAACGACGAGGTCCTGTCCAACGTCAAGTCCGGCATGATCTACGCCTCCACCGCGTTGCAGTTCCAGGCCGACATGGCCCAGTCGTTCGACACCCTGGTCAAGATGCAGTCCGACCCCAAGGCCGTCGGCCAGGTGCTCACTGTCCCGCAGAAGGTCATCACGGCCGCGGGCTGAGCGGGCGCCACACCATGACGACGTCATCCTCCGAGAAGTCCTCGGCGACTGCCGCCCCCGAAGCGGTCGCCGAGGCCGTACCCAACGTCTCCCAGGTCGCCAAGGACTCACCAGCGGTTCGGGCCCTGATCTTCATCCGCGACCGCGGGATCTTCGTCCTCTGGGCGCTGATCATCCTGCTCTTCTCCGTGTGTGCCAACCCGTTCTTCGCGCAGGTCGAGAACGCCGTCCTCATCGCGAACGGCGCGTCCATCACCGCGATCTTCGCCGCCGGTGTGGCCATCGGCATTATCTGCGGCGTCCTCGACCTGTCCATCCCGGGCGTGGCAGCGCTCGCCAGCTGCGTGGCCGGCTGGCTGCTGACGCATGGCCAGTCCGTCCCGGTCGCGATCCTGGCCGCGCTGCTCGTCGGTGCGCTGATCGGCCTGGCCAACGGCCTGATCTCGCTGCGCGGCTTCAATCCGATCATCGTGACCATCGCCATGCTCTCGATCACGACCGCCGCGGCGGCGATCGTCGCCGGTGGGTACACCATCCCCGGCCTGGCCGACCTCTCCTTCATCGGCACCAGGCGGTACCTCGGCCTGCCCGCCCCCGTCTGGATCGTGGTGGTGCTGTTCGCAGTGCTGACCGTCTTCCTCACCCGGACGCGCGACGGGATCCGGATGATGGCCGTGGGCGGCAACTCCGAGGCCGTCCGGCGCTCCGGCATCCCCAGCGACCGCTACAAGGTGGCTGGTTTCGTCATCAGCTCGGTCTGCGCGGCGATCGGCGGCCTCGTCACGACGGCGATCGTCACCGAGGCCAACCCTGCGGCCAGCCCGGGCATCATCTTCGACGCCCTGACGGCCGTCGCTCTCGCCGGCGTCTCGCTCGCCGGTGGCCGCGGCAGCCTGCCTCGCGTGCTGGTCGGCGCACTTGTCCTCGCCACGATCACCGACGGGCTGACCGTCAAGGGAGTCCAGCCCTACTGGGCGACCGGTGTGACCGGCGCCCTGCTGCTCGCGTCCCTCGGTCTCGAGAAGTGGGTGTCGACGTCGGTCTCCGCGCGTCTGATGACCACCGCTCAGGCCTCCGTCCACACCGGCACGAGGTAGATCGCATGACTGGCGTCGCACCGGCCCTGCAGCTCACGGGCATCGACATGCACTACGGCTTCGTACGCGCCCTCGACGGGATCGACTTCCACGTCGGCCAGGGAGAGATCGTCGGCCTGCTCGGCGACAACGGCGCGGGCAAGTCCACGCTGCTCAAGGTGATGTCCGGGGCCCACCGCCCCACCGGGGGCACCCTGCGGGTCCATGGGCACGAGAAGGTCTTCAGCGCACCCAGGGACGCGACCGCGGCCGGGATCCAGATGGTCTACCAGGACCTCGCCCTCGTCGACGCCCTCGACATCTCGACCAACCTCAACATCGGCCGCGAGATCATCCGCAAGGGCCCCCTCGGCTGGCTCGGCTTCGTCGACCACAAGGCCCAGCGCAAGCGCTCCGAGGGCGAGCTCGAGCGCCTCGGTGTGCGCACCGCGGCCATGACCCGCCCAGTGGAGATGCTCTCGGGTGGTCAGCGGCAGGTCGTGGCCCTCGCCCGCAGCGCGACCCGGGTCACCGGTGAGCAGAACGGCGTGCTGCTGCTCGACGAGCCCACTGCCGCCCTCGGCTACGAGCAGACGCTCCAGGTGCAGAACCTCATCCGACGCATGGCCGAGCAAGGCATCGCGTGCGTCCTCGTGACCCACAACCTGCCGCTGGCGATGGCGGTCTGCCACCGGATCGCGGTCCTCAACCGCGGCAGGATGGTGGCCGACGTCGCCACGGCCGAGACCGAGAACGACCACCTGGTCGGCTGGATCACCGGGGCCCGTTCCTCGATGTTCTCCTGAGCTCGCGGGCCTGCCCGGGTCGCGGCCGACCCGGGCGGGCCCTGCGGGCCGACGTCCTGGATGGCCTGACTCAGCAGCTGGTCGCCTCACCCCGGACGAGCCGACGGACCACGCCGTCCAGGCTGAACGCCGCAAGCATCCCGGTGTACTTCGCCGGGTCGGTGGTCTCGCCCTCGTGGATCGGGATCGCCACGCGCGGAGCGCTGCTCGCGACGTACTCGACGGCATCGGAGAGCTTGAGCCACGGCGCGTCGATCGGCACGGCGAGGACGTCGATGTCGCGGCTGGTCGGCACGAAGGCGTCCCCGGGGTGCAGGAGCTCGCCGTCACCGAAGAGGTAGGCGTTGTTCGTGCACCCGGGGACCGGCCCCCACACCGGGGCGTGGAGTCCACCGAGGACCTCGATGCCGGCTCCACCGAGACGGAAGCGCTCTCCGGGACGCACGACCCGACACTCGGGCAGCCCCTCGACGTCCGTCGCCGTGTCCGGGTCGACGACGAGCTGGGCGGACGGGTTCGCGGCCAGCAGGTCGCGGACCGCTGCGACGTCGACGTGGTCAGCGTGCTGGTGCGTCACGAGGATGCCGGCGAGGTCGCTCACCCCCCGGACGTCCGAGTAGACACCGGGATCGACGAGCACCCGGGTGCCCTCGAGCTCGACGAGGAGGCAGGCGTGGCCGAGGTGGGTGATCTGCATACTGGGCTCCTCGTGGACGGCACTTCCGTTCGCAACGGCTTCAGCGTACTCTCACTGTGAGAAGTGTACTTCCGCAGAGCAAGAGTAGAGGCCTCTCGCTCGAACCAGAGAATTCCACCAGAGTCGGTGCGCCGGCCAGCCGATGCCGCCCGTGGCCGCCAAGGAGTCCCGATGACCAAGCGCATTCTCGGCCTCGGAGCCGGTGCCCGGGGAGGCAGTGCCGAGATCCTGCTTCAGGAGGCGCTGCGGGCCGCGCAGTCGGATGACGTCAAGGTCGAGCTCGTCCGGCTCGACGAGCTGCGCTACGGCACCGGTCCGGAGCGAGCCGGCACCGACGACCTCGCCTGGCTCTGGGAGCGCCTCCTCGGCTGCGACGGCCTCGTCGTCAGCGTCCCCATCTTCAGTCGCACCGTCCCCACGTCCGTCAAGGTGGTGGTCGACCGCCTCCTCGGGCCCAACGCCGATGCGGCGATCGTCCGCACGATGCTCGAGATGCAGGCCCGGGGCGAGCAGCCGGCGATGACCTTCCGTCTGGACGAGCGGGTGCTCAAGCCGCGCGTCGCCGGGCTCATGGCCGTCGGAGGCTCGCTGGTCAGCCGCTGGCACGCGCTCGCGCTGCCGGTCCTGCACAGCCTGACCTTCTCCATGCAGACCGCCGTCGTGGACCAGTTCGTCGTGAGCGGCTGCGGCACCCCCCGGTCGGTCGTCCTCGACCCTGCCGCCCTGGAGCGGGCCCGGCAGCTCGGGCGGCACGTCGCCAGCCAGCTCGGCCGCCCCTTCGAAGAGGCTGCCTACGCCGGGCAGGAGGGTCTCTGCCCGCTGTGCCACCTCTCGCTCATCGAGCTGCGAGGTCGCGACGTCGAGTGCGCCACCTGTGGGGCCCACGGGGTGCTGACCGCAGACGGGGTCGTCGAGTGGACGTCTCTGGATACCTCGGTGATCTCGCTGGCCGAGAAGCAGGAGCACTACCGCGAGATCATCGCGACCGCACAGCGCCACGGGGCGATGCAGTCCCGCATCGACGAGCTGGCCTGCGTCTACGGGTCGTTCCACCACGTCGCCCACCCGGAAGGGGCTGACGTATGACAGGGCGGCTGGCCGGCAAGGTCGCCCTGGTCACGGGGACCGGCGGCGTCATCGGGCGGGCGACGGCTCAGGTCTTCGCCCGTGAGGGGGCCCACGTCGTCGGCTGCGACCTCGACCCCCAGGCCTCGGCGCAGACGGTGCAGCTCGTCCGGCACGCCGGAGGGCGGATGGACGACGTCTCGCCGGTCGACCTCGCGAGCGCCGGGGGGGCAGCCACCTGGGTCACCGAGGCGGCGAGGATCGGGGGCGCGGTCGACTTCCTCGGTGCCGCCAAGGGCGGCGTCCTCGCCCTGACCTGCCAGCTCGCCGTCGAAGGTGGGCCGCTGGGCATCCGGGTCAACGCGGTCAGCCCCGCGATGACGGAGACCCCCCACACCTCACCCATGCTGCGCGACCCCTCCGGGCCCGCGGCCGACATCATCGCGCGGACTCCGCTGCGCAAGTGGGGACAGCCGCAGGACATCGCCCACGCCATCCTCTTCCTGTCCAGCGACGAGGCCGGGCACATCACCGGGGTCAACCTCCCCGTCGACGGCGGAACAGCCGCGGTGGGATGAGATGAGCACCATGGATGGCGCCGCGAAGGGCGACCCCGCCTTCACCGGAAGGTACGTCGAACGGGGCGATGGGGACTACGAGCAGTCACGGGTCGGCCGGGTCTTCAACGAGCGTCGCGAGGACCGTTATCCTGCCGCCGTTCTGGAGGCCGCGACGGTGGACGACGTCGCCGCCGGCATCCGGCTCGCAGCCCAACGGGGCTGGCGGGTCTCGGTCCGTTCCGGGGGCCACTCGTGGGCGGCCTGGAGCGTGCGGCAGGACGCCCTCCTCATCGACCTCGCCGCCCTCCGGTCGATCGCCTACGACGAGGTGACGGGCATCGTGGTCGCCGGGCCCGCGACGAAGGGGGGCCTCGAGCTCGCACCGTTCCTCGCGGAGCGGGGGCGGGCCTTCCCGGGCGGGCACTGCCCGTCCGTCGGCATCGGTGGCTACCTGCTGCAGGGCGGCCAGGGATGGAACAGCCGTTCCCGGGGCTGGGCCTGCGAGAGCGTCGTCGGCGTGGACGTCGTCACGGCTGACGGCGAAGTGCTGCACGCCACGTCCGGCGCCAACGCCGATCTCTACTGGGCCGCGCGGGGGGCCGGCCCCGGCTTCCCCGGGGTCGTCGTCGGCTTCCACCTCCAGACGTATGCCGCTCCGCGCGTCATGTGGCACGACACCTGGACGTTCGCCCTCGCCGAGGGCGCGAAGTTGCTGCACTGGATGCACGAGCTGCTGCCCACCCTCGACCAGCGGGTGGAGCCGGTCATCGCCGCGACCCGCTTGCCCAACGTCCCCCTGCACCCCGGGGTGGACCATCCCGGTGGCACCACGCTGCTCGTCCACACGACCGTCATGGGCGACACCGACGACGAGTGCGCTCGACTGCTGCACCCCTTCGAGGGCGGACCGCTGACGGGTCGCGAGCTCGGTCACGTCCGGGGACGGACGACGGTCCTTCAGGAGAACGTCGTCCAGGCGGAGCAGAACCCGGAGCACCACCGGTATGCCGTGGACTGCACCTGGACCGACGCCACAGCCGCCGACCTCGCCCCGCCCCTGACCCGTCTCTGGAGCGAGCTGGAGACCGAGCACTCCTTCTCGATCTGGTACGGGTGGGCCCCGACGCGAAGGCTGCCTGACATGGCCTTCTCCATAGAGGGCAACGTCTACGTCGCCACCTACGTGATCTACACCGACGCTGCTGACGACGAGCGCTACCGGTCCTGGGTGCACGGTCGGACGGGCGCGATCGCCGCACAGGGCGGAGTCGGTGTCTACCTCGGCGACACGGACTTCGGGCGGCGCAACGACCGGTTCCTGTCCGACGACCACTTCGACCGCCTGGAACGGATCCGGGCGGTCAGGGACCCGCAGCACCGCGTCGAGACCTATCTTACGGGCGACCCTGATGGGCTCAACGCCCATGCCTGACCCGGCTGCGCACCCTCGTCTCGACCACGTCGGCCTGTCCAGCACATCCCACCCCGACCACCGAGGAGAGACACCATGACCGACTTCGCGATGCCCGAGGGCTTCCTCTGGGGAGTCTCGACGGCCGGCCACCAGAACGAGGGCGACAACTCGAGCAGCGACACCTGGTTCCTCGAGCACACCGACCCGACCGCCTTCCGTGAGCCATCCGGTAGGGCGACGAACAGCTGGGAGCTGTGGCAGCAGGACATCGAGCTGGTGAGAGCCATGGGCCTCGACGCCTACCGGTTCTCGGTCGAGTGGGCACGGGTCGAGCCCGAGGAGGGCACCTTCTCCCCCGACGCCCTCGACCACTACGAGGCCATGGTCGACCGCTGCGTCTCCGTCGGGATCGCACCGCTCATCACCTTCAACCACTTCACCTCACCACATTGGTTCGCGAAGAAGGGTGGCTGGCTCGCCCCCGACGCGCCCGAGCTCTTCTCCCGCTACTGCGGCGTCGTGATGGACCGGTTCGGCGACCGGATCGCGTATGCAGTGACCCTCAACGAGCCGAACCTGCCGCGCCTGCTGTCGTGGTTGCCCATCCCCGAGTTCGTCCACGACCTCGAGCGCGCGAACCTGGCGGCGGCGAGCACGGCCGCCGGCGTCGAACGCTACCGCGCCTCCAACGTCGTGCTCCCGGAGGAGTTCGACGCGATCGGTGAGGGGCTCGAGGCCGGCCACCGCGCGGCCAGGGCGACGATCAAGGCGCGGCGCCCGGACCTGCCGGTGGGCTTCTCGATCGCGGTCGTCGACGACGTCGTCGTGGGCGACGACCCCACGGTCCGCGACCGCAAGCGCGACGAGGTCTACCGCCGCTGGTTCGAGCTGGCCAGGAGCGACGACTTCGTCGGCGTCCAGAACTACGAGCGGATGGCCTACGACGGAGACGGCGAGGTGCCACCACCGGCCGACCTCGAGCCGAACCAGATGGGCTCAGCCGTCGTGCCGGAGTCCCTCGGCGGCGCCGTCCGCTACGCCTACGAGCAGACCGGTGTGCCCGTCCTGGTCACGGAGCACGGTCTCGCAACCGCTGACGACGCCCAGCGCGCCGCTTTCCTGGCCCCCAGTCTCGACGGCCTCGCCGCCGCCATGTCGGACGGGGTTCCGGTCCTGGGATACCTGCACTGGACCCTGCTCGACAACTACGAGTGGGTCTTCGGCTACGAGTCCAGGCTGGGGCTGCACGACGTCGACCGGGAGACCTTCGCGCGGACGCCGAAACCGAGCGCCGCGACCTACGCCGCACTCGTCGGGCGCCACTCTCCCCGCCCCTGACCGGTAGGCGAATCCGGCCTGCGGACGGTTGACAGTGCCCACGAGGACACCAATACTTCGATGAAAGTCAGTCTCATTCAGCGAGAATCAACCGCAGCCCGGGAGGACAGCGCATGTTGCTCGACGACGTCGCATGGCAGGACCAGCTCTTCATGGGGACCTGGCGGCCAGGAGGTGGGGGGACCCGTGACGTCGTGTCGCCGTCGACCGGCGAGCGCCTCGGACGCGTCGGCATCGCGACGCCCGCCGACGTCGACACGGCAGCGGCTCTCGCGGTCGACGCGCAACGGCGTTGGGCCGCAACGCCGTACGACGAGCGCGCCGCGGTCCTGCGCCGGGCCGGTCAGCTCTGGGAGGAGCACCTGGAGGAGATCAGCAGCTGGCTGATGACGGAGGCCGGCTCCATCCCGGGCAAGGCGGCCTTCGAGATCACCACCGCCGCCCAGGAGTGCTACGAGGCCGCCGCACTGGCCAGCGCCCCGTACGGCGAGCTGCTGCGCAGCCACGAGCCTCGCCTCAGCCTGGCGCGACGTCTACCGGTGGGTGTCGTGGGCGTGATCGCCCCCTTCAACGTGCCGATCATCCTCTCCATCCGGGCCGTGGCCCCGGCGCTGGCGCTCGGCAACGCCGTCGTGCTCAAACCCGACCCGCGGACTGCGGTGAGCGGAGGCGTGGCCCTGGCCCGCATCTTCGAGGCGGCCGGGCTGCCGGCCGGCCTGCTCTCCGTGCTGCCCGGCGGGGTCGACGTCGGTGAGGCGGTCGTGGCTCACCCCAGCATCCGGGTCATCGCCTTCACGGGGTCGACCGCGGCGGGACGACGCGTGGGGGCACTGGCTGCCACGCACCTGAAGAGGGTGCACCTCGAGCTGGGAGGCAACAGCGCCCTCGTGGTGATGGACGACGTCGACGTCTCGGCAGCGTCCTCCGTCGGAGCGTGGGGGTCGTTCTTCCACCAGGGGCAGGTGTGCATGGCCACCAGCCGGCACCTGGTGCACGAGAAGGTCGCGGAGGAGTACGTCGCCCGCCTCTCGGCCCGAGCCGACGCGCTGCAGGTGGGTGATCCCGCCACGGGGCCGGTGGACCTCGGTCCGCTGATCGACGTGGGCCAACGCGACGCCGTTCACACCATCGTCGGCGACAGCGTGGCCGGCGGGGCGCGGCTCACCGCGGGAGGAACGTTCTCGGAGCTCTTCTACCGGCCCACGGTCCTCGCCGACGTGACGTCGAGCGCCCCGGCGTTCACGCGCGAGATCTTCGGTCCGGTCGCCCCCGTGACGACCTTCTCGAGCATCGAGGAGGTCGTCTCGCTGGCCTCCGCCACCGACTACGGCCTCTCGCTGGGGATCCTCACCCGCGACGTGATGGTGGGCATGCAGATCGCCGACGCAGTGCCCAGCGGCCTGGTGCACATCAACGACCAGACCGTCAACGACGAGGCCGTCGCGCCGTTCGGGGGTGTGCTGTCGTCGGGGACGGGCTCACGGCACGGCGGCGCCCAGGCCAACCTCGACGCCTTCACCGAGACGCAGTGGCTGACGATGCGCTCGACGCCTCCCGCCTACCCGTGGTGACCGGCCGGGCCGGACGCCTCGCGAGCCGAGGGACCGTGCACCCCTCCGGCCGCTGAGTCGACCTCGGGCCAGCGGGCCGCCGCCATCCGCAGGAAGGCCTGGGCCGGGCCGCTGGTCGGCGCCGGGTCGACGTGGATCAGGGCGACGGGCTGCGTCGCGCGGGCGTCGGCGAGCGGCAGGACGCAGTCGGCCAGCTCGGGGGGGACGACGGCGTCGGTGACGCTGGAGGGGACCACCGCGACGCCGATGCCGGTCAGGGCCAGGGATGCGAGGTCGGACGGGTTGCGCAGCTCGCACACGACCTGGCGCCTGGCGTTGACCCTCGCGCAGGCCTCGTCCACCTGGGTGCGCAGCCCGGAGTCGACGTGGCTCTCCAGGAACGGGTTGCCGTCCACCAGCCGCGTCATCGACACGACCCCCTGACCGCGGAGGGGGTGGTCGCGTCCGACCACCGCCACGAGCGGCTCCAGCTTGAGCAGGTGCACAGCCAGACCCAGCGGCACCTGGTGGGCGAAGAGGCCGACGACCGCGACGTCGAGCTCGCCCGCGAGCACGGCCGTCACCGTCCCCAGGCTCCCCTCGTCCGACAGGGAGATGTCGATCGCAGGGTAGGCCTCCCGCAGGCCACGGAGCAGCCCGAGCAGGTCGAGGTCGCCGTACGAGACCGGGATCGAGCCGATCCGGAGGCGACCCCGGATGGCGCCCCGCAGCGCGGCGATCTCCGACCGTCCCTCCTCGGCATCGCGCAGAATGCGACGGGCGTAGGGCAGGAAGACCTGCCCCTCCGGGGTGAGACGGACCGAGCGGCTCGAGCGCTCGAAGAGGCGCACGCCGAGCTCCTTCTCCAGCTGGGCCACCTGGTGGCTCAGGCCCGACTGCGCGATGTGGCACCGCTGGGCCGCCCGCGTGAAGTTCAGCTCCTCGGACACGGCGAGCAGGTACCGCAGCTGCTGCAGATCCATCTGGTTCTCCGATCGCTGCGTGCACGATGAGGTGTTGGACACGATACCCGTGAGCGGGTGACGATGGGGCGGTGATCACCGTGGACCGCGTCGACGCCAGCCCCTCTCCCCCACCTGGCGGGAGCTGGACGGTGATGGACGTGGTGGCGATCAGCCTGCAACGACACGGGTTCCTGAACGACCACCGGGTGCAAGGCATCCCTCTCGTGCCCACCGTGCTGCAGCTCGACCTGCTCGCGGCGACTGCCCGAGAGCTGCTCGGTGACTCGGGGGCCCTCGTGATCCGATCCATCGAGGTCCTGGATGCAGTGACCGTCCCCGACGCCCCACTCACGATGCACGTGTGCGCCCAGCCGGTCGCCGCGATCGCTGCGGACGTACCTGAGGGCTGGAGGCTGGAGCTGCGCAGCGAGACGGCGACGCACCTGCGCGCCTTCATACCGGTGGCGGTCCCCGAGGAGCACGGGGCGCGGCCCCTCGGCGAGCCCAACGGACACGAGGGTCGGCTGTCCCGCGGCGCTCAGGAGGTCTACCCGCCGATGTTCCACGGGCCCGTCTTCCAGGTCGTGGGCTCCTTCGACGTCGTCGACGGCGCGGTCGTCGTGCAGCCGGCGGCCGGGGTGCCGGACTGGTCGCTGCTCGCCGACGGCCCGGTCCTGCCGACCGCCCTGCTCGAGCTCGTCTTCCAGTCCTGTGGGGTCTGGGAGCTCGAGCACACCGGGCGGATGATGCGTCCGCGGTGGATCGACGAGGTGTCCGTCGCGCTGTCGGCCGTCCCCTCCAACGCCTTCGACTCCCCCACCGCCACGCCGACCACCCCCGGCACCCCCATCGTCCGGGTCAGGCCGCGGTCGGCGGACCCCACCCTCCCGCGCTGCTTCGACGGCGTGGCCACGGATGCCCGTGGCCACCGTCTGGTCGAGGTCCGGGGCTACCGACCCACCGAGCTGGCCGTTGGCCACGAAGGAGATCTGTGATGACGACGTCCACCGAGGCCCGTCCGCTGCCGGCCGGGTACGTGCCGGGGCACGGGTGGCCCGACACCCCGGCCTTCCGGGGGTTCTTCGCGCCCTCCCGGATCGAGGCCGACGTCTTCGAGCTGGAGGTGGAAGGGACCCTGCCCCCCGAGCTCGACGGGGCCTTCTACCGCGCGGCGGCCGACACGCAGTTCTCGCCGCGTCGCGAGGACGACATCTACATCAACGGCGACGGCATGATCACCATGCTGCGCTTCGAGAACGGCCACGTCGACCTGCGCACGCGGTACGTGCGCACCCAGCGATTCCTGCGTGAGCGCGAGGCCCGCCGCGCCCTGTTCGGCGCCTACCGCAACCCCTTCACCGACGACCCTCTGGCTGCGGGCATCGACGACGGCAACGCCAACACCTCCATGGTGTGGCACGCGGGTCGACTGCTGGCGCTCAAGGAGGCGGCGCTCCCCTACGAGCTCGACCCCGTCACCCTCGAGACCCGCGGGGTCTTCGACTTCCAGGGCCAGATCCCGGGGCGGACCTTCACCGCCCACCCCAAGATCGACCCCGTGACCGGCCAGATGATCGCCTTCTCCTACAACTCCAGCGGCCGCCCGGACCCCTTCATCAACCTGTACGTCATCTCGCCCGCGGGCCAGGTAGTGCGCACCGAGCGCTTCCAGGCGCCGTACTCCTCGATGGTGCACGACTGGCTGGTCACCCGCGAGCACATGGTCATCACCTTCTCCCCGATGATCTCGGACTGGGAGCGGATGCGCGACGAGCCGCAGTACTTCATGTGGGACCCGCCGCAGGGCACCCACGTGGCGGTCATCCCGCGCGAGGAGGGCGTCGCCGGCATCAAGTGGTTCAGCAGCCCCCTGGTCATGGAGACGCACAGCCTCAACGCCTGGACCACCGGTGACCTGCTCGTGGCCGATCACTTCGTGGCCGACAGCGGCTGGTTCTCGCAGTTCCCGAAGACGACCGAGGGGCTCCAGCGCGAGAAGCCGCCGTTCGCCCAGCGCTGGACCTTCGACCTGCGGCAGGGCGCGACCCACTGGACGGAGAGCTCGGCCAGCTTCACCTCCGAGCAGCTGTTCACCTTCCCGGGCGACATGCCCCGCGTCGACCCGCGCGCCCTGATGGAGCCGACCCGCCACTCGTGGATCGGCTGCATGAACCCGGCGCTGGGCCCGATGCCGGAGTTCGGCCCGATGGGCCCGCCGTTCAACAGCATCGTGCACCGCGACGACCACACCGGCGAGCAGTCCGGCTACTTCGTCGGCGAGGACTCGGCCCCCGAGGAGCCGGTCTTCATCCCGCGCGGGTCGGGGGAGGGCGAGGGCTGGCTGCTGGCGCTCGTCGGGCGCAGAGCAGAGAACCGCAACGACATGATCGTCCTCGACGCACTCGACGTCGCCGCCGGCCCGGTGGCGACCATCAAGATCCCGTTCCGGCTCCGGTACGGGTTCCACGGCACCTGGGTGCCAGGAGAGGAGCTCCGTCGTGTCTGATGCCTCAACCGCCGCCGCAGTCGTCGACCACGCAGGGGTCTCGGTCGCGAGCCTGGCCGTGTCTGAACCCTTCTACCGAGACGTGCTCGGCTTCGACCGCGTGGACGACCGCTTCGAGTTCGCCGAGCACCAGCTCAAGGGGGTGGTGCTGATGAACGAGCAGGGCGCCCGGGTCGAGCTCTTCGAGCGGCAGGGCTCGGAGCCGACCGGGCCCCACCACCAGCTCGACTCGACCCGCCGGCAGGGGTGGTTCCAGTTCGCGCTGAGGGTGCCCAACATCGAGCAGACCTTCGCGGCTGTCGTGGCGGCGGGGGCGGAGCCGTCCCTCGCCCCGACCACGGCACCCGACGGCGTCTCGCTGGTGGCCTTCGTGCGCGACCCCGATGGCAACCTCGTGGAGTTCCTGCAGCGCTTCCCGGCCGAGGTGGCTGCGTCACCCCAGCCGTCCGAGGCCACTTCGGCAGCGACGGGCTGAGCCGCCCGTGTGGGAGGCCAACCGGTACGACGCCGTCACCGTCCTGACCTATCGGCGGCCCCCGGAGAACGTGCTCGGCTTCGCCGACCTGGCCGAGCTCGACGACCACCTGCAGGTCGTGGCGCACGACCGGGAGACGAGCGTCGTCGTCCTGACCTCGGGGGTGCCGGGGTACTTCGTCGCCCACGCCGACCTCGCCGACGTCGAGCACCTCGTGGACGACACCGACCCGGGGCCGCACGGCCCCGAGACGTGGGACACCACGCTCCAGCGGCTCGGGAACCTCCCCCAGCCGGTGGTCGCCGCTGTCAACGGGCAGGCCTGCGGTGGTGGTCTGGAGCTGGCCCTCGCCTGCCTGCTGCGGGTGGCCTCGACGTCGGCGCAGCTGGGTTTCGTCGAGGTCGCCCACGGGGCCATCCCCGGCGCCGGAGGCACCCAGCGCCTCCCCCGCCTGATCGGCCTGTCCCGGGCCGCCCGCCTCGTCCTGTCCGGGGACCTGCTGTCCGCCGACGAGGCCCTGCAGCTCGGGCTGGTCGAGGCGGTGCTGCCCGACGACGGGTTCCTCGAGCACGTGCTCGACTGGGTCGCCCCCATGGCGGTAGCCCCCCGGCACTCCCTCGCCGCCGCCAAGCGGGCGCTCGTCGAAGGGGCGCAGCTGCCCCTCAACGAGGGCCTGACGCTGGAGCAGCGTCTCTTTCGGGAGATCCTGCGCTCACCCGAGACGCGGGCTCTGCACGCTGGGTAAACCGGAGGTCGCGCTGTCCCCACCCCAAGGTCACCCCGCTCGTGCCGTGGGTGGCAAGCCCTGGGCGTCGAAGGCCGACGCGTGGCCAGCCGACGCGTCGGCCCGAATGCCTGAACCCAGCGTCGCGTCGGCGGCAGCGAGCCGGGCGCGGGTGTCGACGACCCCCTGTACGGCGGGATCGGAGGCCGCGGCCAGGACTTGTCGCACGAGCCACCCGCAACCAGCGCCTGTCCCCGGGGGCCGGCGGCGGCGATTGGACGGTTTCCGTACCGGAGTCGCTTGAGAGCGTGGATCCCTGGTCGGCGCCGTCGGTCACGACGGACTGACGTCCACCCGCGTCAGCCGACGACGCCACCGGCCCGAGCCCGCGGCGCCATCGGCGAATCGATCGCCGGGTGGCCGACGCGCGTCGTGATCGGGCGCGCCGTCCGTCTGGCCAGCCACCGGTAGACCTCGTCGAGGCCCCATACCAGCACCGGCATCGGGACGAGCAGCGCGAGCACCCAGCCAGGAAGGGCCGCGGTCTCGAACACCGCCTGCAGCGGGGGCAGGTAGATGACGGCAGCGGTGAAGAGCAGCTCGAAGGCGATGCCGCCGAGCAGCAGCGGGTTGCTCATCCACCCGATGCTGAGGGTGGAGCTGTGCTGGGTG
>JBBRNQ010000045.1:0-32954 GCA_038230235.1 Actinomycetales bacterium | reverse complement strand
TGTGCGGCCGTCCCACACCGCCGCGTGTGCGGCCGTCCCACACCGCCGCGTGTGCGGCCGTCCCACACCGCCGCGAGAGCGGCCGTCCCACACCGCCGCGAGAGCGGCCAGCGTCTAACCGGCCGCGAAGCGGCCGTGTCCATCCGCCGCCTACAGACCATTGTCTGGGGGATAGTGGAGAGCTGAAGTCGTTCAGCGGTTGCGGATCGCACGAGCCAGGTCGACCAGCTCCCGGCCGACGATGTCGAGGACCAGGTCGGGATTCACGCGGAAGTACTCGTGCACGACGATGTTGCGCAAGCCGGCGATCGACGCCCAGGGAACGTCGGGCATGGTCTCCTTCGCCTCGATCGGCAGCGACGGCACGGCCTCGCCGATGACCGCGAGGTTGCGCAGCACCGCGTCGTAGGCCATCGAGCCGAGGTCGGGGGAACGCAGGTGAGGGGCCTAGACCTGACACCGCTGGATCGCGTCGACGATGTCGGCGAACCGGTCGTCCTCCGACCGACTCACACCGCCACGGCGTCTGCGAGAGCGCTCGACGACACCTCGCCTCGCAGCAGCGACGCGGCCACGACATCGACTCTGGCCCCCCACAACACCGTCAGCTCCTCGGCGATGCCTGAGACGCGCAGCAGCTCGTTGCCGCCGCCTGACGACAGGTCCACCAACAGGTCGATGTCACTGCCAGACGTCGCATCGCCGCGGGCGACCGAACCGAACAGCCGGGGGTTGGTCGCGGCGTAACGGTCCATGATCACCTCGAGAGCACCGCGACGGCTGGCGATCGCTGCCCTCAGCGACTCGCTCTGCGCGCTCGGCGTGCTCATGTTCCAAGGGTAGACGCCGCCACGGGATTGGGACCCCGTACGCCGCGGGTCGGGGCGCCTTGGCAGCGTCCCGCCGGCGGGCGGTCTCCCCGGTCGTCCTCAGTACGGGCGCCGATGGCAGGCGGTCGAGTGGCTTCTCGACGAAGGACTCATCGACCAGGACGCCGCCGACGGGTTCGCCGACACCCACCCCGACCCCGACTTGCCCTGACCTCCAGCGTCCGGCTTCCCACGCTCCCTCCAGGCTCGTGATCGCGCGCGCCGAGCACGACGACAACCCCACCAGAGGCCCGCGCCCCACCCCGGCTCCCGGACGTCGTCGTCGTACTTCCCGAAAACGCCGGAACCCATGGCCCGCACACCTCATGCGCTCCGGGGTCGGGCCTATCGTTGTGACGATAAGTCGAACCTATTCGACCCCCGGAGGCGACGCGTGAGCAGCCCATGATCAGCAGCTGAAGAGCGGTGGCCAGGCGCCCCGAGACGGTCGTCGCGCGCACCCGGGCAGGTCGTCGAGTGCGGTTGATGCGAGCCGAGGTTGAGGTCCCAGCCCGTTGAGGGGTGCCGAGATGGTGCTCGGCCGCCTGCCGTCACCCGGGCCTGGGACCGTCCCGCGCCCCCGACTCCAGTCTCGCAGCGGTGCAGGTGAACGACCGACGGATCGAGACGATCAAGACGGTCACCGTGGTGCAGCACCACCGGGTGGAGGAGCACGTGACCGCAGGGCAAGGAGTCGTGTGTTCGCCCGTTGCACGCGCCGGACCCGAATGACGTTCCCTCAGGTCAGAGAGCTGCGCGGTGGTGCCCCCGGCAGGATTCGAACCTGCGCTTCCGCCTCCGGAGGGCGGCGCTCTATCCCCTGAGCTACGGGGGCCGAGGCCAGTCGGCCGTGCCTGTGGTCGTGGTCTCGCAGGGGAGATCTTCCGTTTCCCCGTGCCCGGCGAGGGTAGCAGCCTAGGGTGCCATTCATGGAACCGGCAGCGGCCCCGGCACCCGGACCCGCGGGGTCGCCGGGTGGCCCGCTGCGACGCCCCGGTTGGGTGCTGGTCGTCGACGACACCGACTCCATCCGGCTGCTGATCAGGGTCAACCTCGAGCTCGCGGGGTTCCTCGTGGTCGACCGTCCTGACGGCCAGGCGGCCGTCGACCTGCTGAGAGGCTCCGACCCGCTCCCGGCGGTGGTCGTCGTCGACGCCCAGATGGAGCCTCGCGACGGGTGGTGGGTGGTGTCGTGGCTGCGTGACCGTGAGGCCACCCGGCACGTGCCGGTGGTGATGGTGACCGCCGCCATGCAGGACCACGAGCGCAAGCGGGCCGGGGCGGTGGGTGTCGACGCCTTCCTGGCCAAGCCGTTCGACCCCGACGAGCTCGTCGACCTGGTCGAGGGCTTCGCCGCACAGGGGCGGGCGTTCGCCCCCGGAGGTCGGCCCTAGGCTGAGGGCATGCGCGCGCACGAGGCCGGAGCACTGCACGCCGACGGGTACGGCCGGCCGTCCTGGTTGGCGGTGCCCGGTGACGTCAACACCCTCGTCCCCTCCTTGTGGGCCGACTCGGTGGGGCGGGGCGTCGACGGCGCGCTGACGGTGGGCGGGGTCAGCGTCCTCGAGCTCGCCGCCCGGTTCGGCACCGCGGCCTACATCATCGACGAGGAGGACTTCAGGCGCCGCGCCGCCGAGTTCCGCGACACCTGGTCCGAGGCCTTCGGCGACCTGTGCGGCGGGGCCGATGTCTACTACGCGGGCAAGGCGTTCCTGTGCACCGAGGTGGCGCGGTGGATCCGCGACGACGGGCTGCGACTCGACGTCTGCTCGGGCGGCGAGCTCGCCGTGGCCGGGCGGGCGCAGCTGCCGGGGGAGCGGATCGGCTTGCACGGCAACAACAAGTCGATGGCCGAGCTGGAGGCCGCTGTGGGCTACGGCGACCACGGCGTGGGGCGCATCGTCGTCGACTCGTTCGAGGAGATCGAGCGGCTCGCGCAGGTCGCGGAGCGGGCAGGGCGGGTCGCCCGCGTCATGGTGCGCGTCACCGTCGGGGTCGAGGCCCACACGCACGAGTTCATCGCCACGGCCCACGAGGACCAGAAGTTCGGCTTCTCGCTCAGCGGTGGGGCCGCCGCCGAGGCGGTGCGGCAGATCCTCGCGCACGGCCCCCACCTCGAGCTGATCGGCCTGCACAGCCACATCGGCTCGCAGATCTTCGACACAGCCGGTTTCGAGGTGTCGGCCCGGCGGATCGTCGGGCTCCATGCCGAGGTGGCGCGTGAGCACGGTCTCGAGCTGCCCGAGCTCGACCTCGGCGGAGGCTTCGGCATCGCCTACACCACGGAGCACGACCCGCTGCCGCCGAAGACCCTCGCGTGCGGCCTCGCCGACATCGTCGAGCGCGAGTGCCGCGCTCACGGAGTGACGGTGCCGCGGATCTCGGTCGAGCCCGGGCGGGCCATCGCCGGCCCCAGCACCTTCACCCTCTACGAGGTCGGCACGGTCAAGCAGGTCTCGCTCGACGCCGGGGCCCGCCGCACCTACGTCTCGGTCGACGGGGGGATGAGCGACAACATCCGCACCGCCCTCTACGACGCGAACTACTCCTGCACCCTGGCCAGCCGCCGCAGCCACGCCCCCGGCATCCTCTCGCGCGTGGTCGGCAAGCACTGCGAGAGCGGCGACATCGTCGTGATGGACGAGTTCCTCCCCGCCGACGTGCGGGCCGGTGACCTGCTCGCGGTGCCCGGCACCGGGGCCTACTGCCGGGCCCTGTCGAGCCAGTACAACCACACCCCCCGCCCTCCCGTCGTCGCCGTGCGCGACGGGGAGGCCCGGGTCATCGTGCGCCGCGAGAGCATCGACGACCTGCTCGCCCTGGACGTCTCGTGAGCCACTCGTGCTCCAGCACCACCGGGCCCCCGTACGACGCCCTGCCCGCCGTCCGTTCGTACGGCGACTCGTCCGGATCGCGGAATGATCGACGTCCACCCCGTGGACAGACGGCAGGATCTCTTCCGTGACCCCGATCCCTGCTGCCCCCCACGCCAGTGGCGCGCCCACCGCCGGCACCGGTGAGCCGCTGCGGATCGCGCTCCTCGGGTGCGGTGTGGTCGGCTCCTCGGTCGCGCGGCTCATCACCGAGCACGGTGACGACTTCGCGGCCCGGGTCGGCCGTCCGCTGCAGATCGTGGGCATCGCCGTACGACGCGCCGGCCGCGACCGCAGCGCCTCCGGTGTCGACCCGGGCCTCTTCACCACCGACGCCCACGAGCTGGTCACCCGCGCCGACATCGTCGTCGAGGTCATCGGCGGCATCGAGCCCGCCCGCACCCTGATCCTTCGCGCGATGGAGCACGGCGCCTCGGTCGTCACGGCCAACAAGGCCCTCCTGGCCGAGGACGGGCCGACCCTCTACGCCGCGGCGGCCGAGCACGAGGTCGACCTCTACTACGAGGCCGCCGTCGCTGGGGCGATCCCCCTCCTTCGTCCGCTGCGCGAGTCGCTGGCCGGTGACGACGTGCGCAAGGTCATCGGCATCGTCAACGGCACGACCAACTACGTGCTCGACAAGATGGACACGACGGGAGCAGGGTTCGACGACGCGGTCGCGCAGGCCCAGGCCCTCGGCTACGCCGAGGCCGACCCGACGGCCGACGTCGAGGGGTTCGACGCCGCCGCCAAGGCCGCGATCCTCGCGTCGCTGGCCTTCCACACACGGGTCTCGAGCGAGCACGTGCACCGCGAGGGCATCTCCGACGTCACGGCCGCCGACGTCGCCGCCGCACGCGAGATGGACTGTGTCGTCAAGCTGCTCGCGATCTGCGAGAAGGTCGACGCCGGTGGAGGCGCGATCGGCGTCTCCGTACGGGTGCACCCCGCCATGATCCCGCGCTCGCACCCGCTCGCCGGGGTGCGCGAGGCCTTCAACGCCGTCTTCGTCGACGCCGACGCCGCGGGACAGCTGATGTTCTACGGCAAGGGGGCCGGCGGTGACCCCACCGCATCGGCCATCCTCGGTGACGTCGTCGCCGTCGGACGCCACCTGGTCGGTGGGGGTCGCGGTCCTGGGGAGAGCACCTACGCCGACCTACCCATCCTCGAGATGGGGCTGGCCCTGACCCGCTACCACATCAGCCTCGACGTGGCCGACCGCCCGGGAGTGCTCGCGCAGGTCGCGTCCGCCTTCGCCGACCACGAGGTCTCCATCGAGACGGTGCGCCAGCAGGCCCACGCAGGGGGCCACGCAGGGGCCACCGTCGAGGGCGGAGCCTCGCTCGTCGTCGTCACCCACACCGCGACCGACGCCGCGCTGTCGGCGACGGTCGACGCCCTCGCGTCCCTGCCCATCGTCCGGTCGGTCCGCTCGGTCATGCGGGTCGAGGGAGAGTAGGAGCAGCCATGGCCCAGCAGTGGCGCGGAGTCATCCGCGAGTACGCCGACCGCCTGCCGATGCTCGACGGGGCGCCGGTCGTCACGCTCCTCGAGGGAGGCACCCCGTTGATCCCCGCCGAGCACCTGTCGTCGCTCGTCGGGGCCGAGGTGTACCTCAAGTACGAAGGCCTCAACCCCACCTGCTCCTTCAAGGACCGGGGGATGACGACCGCGATCTCGATGGCCGCCAAGCACGGAGCCAAGGCCGTCATCTGCGCCTCGACCGGCAACACCAGCGCCAGTGCGGCCGCCTACGCCGTCAAGGCGGGGATGACCTGCGGGGTGCTCGTGCCCGAGGGCAAGATCGCCCTGGGCAAGCTGAGCCAGGCGATCGCCCACGGCGCCACGCTGCTGCAGGTCGACGGCAACTTCGACGACTGCCTCACCGTGGCGCGCAAGGTGGCCGAGGCCTACCCCGTCGAGCTGGTCAACTCGGTCAACCCGGCCCGCATCGAGGGTCAGAAGACCGCCGCCTTCGAGGTGGTCGACGCGCTCGGTGACGCGCCAGACATCCACTGCCTCCCTGTCGGCAACGCGGGCAACATCACCGCCTACTGGCGCGGCTACTCGCAGTACCACCAAGGCTCCGAGCACCCCGGGCCCGCCACGCGCGTGCCCGTCATGTGGGGCTTCCAGGCGGCGGGTTCCGCTCCCCTGGTCGTGGGCCACCCCATCGACGAGCCCGAGACCATCGCCACCGCCATCCGCATCGGCAACCCTGCGTCGTGGGACTTCGCCGTGGCCGCCCGAGACGAGTCCGGAGGACGGATCGACGCCGTCACCGACGAGCAGATCCTGCACGCCCACCGGCTGCTGTCGTCGCGCGAGGGCGTCTTCGTCGAGCCGGCGTCGGCTGCGTCGGTCGCCGGGCTGCTCGCCTGCGCCGAGGCGGGTCTCGTGCCTGCGGGCGCCCGCATCGTCTGCACCGTCACCGGCCACGGGCTGAAGGACCCGCAGTGGGCCCTGAAGAACGCCGACGGTTCCGAGGTCGTCCCCGTGCGCGTGCCGGTCGACGCCATGACCGTGGCCGCCGCCCTCGGGCTGGAGTGACCCGGCCAGCGGGGGAGGGACCCCCCGGGATGCCGCCGACCGGCACCAGCGTGCGGGTGCGGGTCCCGGCCAGCAGTGCCAACCTCGGGCCCGGCTTCGACTCCGTCGGGGTCGCCCTCGGTGTCTGGGACGAGATCGAGGTGACGGTCACCGACGGGGGTGGCCTGTTCATCGAGGTCGAGGGGCAGGGCGCCGACGAGGTGCCACGCGACGCCTCGCACCTGGTCCACCGGTCGCTGGTCAGCGGCTTCACCCAGCTCGGCCTGCCCGTGCCGGAGCACCTGCACCTGCGGGCCCGCGGTGCCATCCCGCACAGCCGGGGTCTGGGGTCGTCGGCCTCCGCCATCGTCGCCGGCGTCGCGGCGGCGCACGGTCTGGTCGCCGCCGCACGCGACCACCACGCCGACGGCGACTGCCTCGCCCTCGACCTCGATCTCGTGGCCGACCTGTCGAGCGAGCTCGAGGGCCATCCCGACAACGCGACCGCGAGCGTCCACGGCGGGCTGACGGTGTCGTGGACCCTCGATCCCGGCGGTCCCCGCGCCGGACGCACCGGCACCGCCCGGGTGGCCGTGGCCCCTGGTCTCACCGCCGTGGTGTTCGTTCCAGCGACGCGTCTGGCGACCCACACCGCCCGGGCCGTGCTCCCCTCGAGCGTCGCCCACCACGAGGCTGCGCAGCAGGCCGGGCGCGCCGCCCTGCTCGCCCTCGCCGTCACCGGTCGACCCGACCTGCTGCTCCCGGCGACCCGTGACTGGCTCCACCAGGAGCAGCGCCGGTCGTCGTTCTCCCCGACCATGGCCCTCGTCGACGCCCTGCGCGCCGAGGGGCACGCCGCAGTGGTGTCGGGGGCCGGTCCCTCGGTGCTGGTCCTGACCCCGACGCAGGCGCAGGGGCAGGTCGTCGTACCAGCAGGTGCGGAGGGGGGTTGGCAGCGGCTGGCCCCCGGTATCCCCCCGACAGGGGTGACGGTGACCAACCTCGGCCGAGGCGCTCGCGCGGGCTCGCCCTAGCCGGCTGATGCCGGTCGGGGCGAAGGTGGCGAGATGCTAGTCTGAGCAGGCCCCCGGGGGGTGCGGTCGAGCTCTTCGGCTCCGCGCCCAGAGACGTCAGGACTGCCTCGCAGCGACCCCGTCGCCGCTCCCGTCGCCGTCTGGCCCACCGGGGCGGCACCAGTCACCACGACGCCAGTTCATGCTGGCTCGTACCGGCCGTTCCACAGGGGGACGGGCGATGACGAGGGGAAGGACCTTCGTGACAGACACCACCGACCTCCAGGCCGCGGACGAGGCGTCGTCGACGGCCAGGGCCGCGCGCACCCGCGGCGGCCTCGCCGCGATGAACGTCATCGACCTCAAGAACCTCGCGGGCCAGCTCGGCATCCGGGGCACGGCGCGGATGCGCAAGGACGACCTCGTGGCGTCGATCGTGGCCCACCAGGCCGGTTCCACGGACGCGCCGCGCACGCTGTCCGCCGACAGTCCTGCGGCTGGCGGGGCTCCCGCCGCCAGCAGGCCCAGGGCCCAGCGGACCCCGTCGGTGACGCCGGCTCCGTCGACCCAGGAGGTCCCCACCCAGGAGGTCCCCACCCAGGACGTCTCCACCCAGGAGGCCCCTCCCGAGGCGGCCTCCACCCGGGAGGCCCCTGCCGCGGCGGCCCCCACGAGGGTGGTCCCGACCGAGGAGGCTCCCGCTGACGGTGCCCCCGCGCGCCGTATGGCGACCGGCCGAGGTTTGGGGCGTCGCGCCGAGTCCGGCGTGACGACGCCCGCCCCGGCCTCGGAGCAGGGGCCGCAGGACGCGCCGACCTCGCGCGTGGAGGAGAACCGCCGCCGGGCCGAGCTCCAGGAGGAGCTGGCGAGCGCGGAGCGACACCCGGCACCCGAGCTGCGGGAGCCCCAGCAGGAGCCGCGCCACGAGGCCCAGCACGAGCCGCAGCACGAGCCGCAGCACGAGCCGTCGTCGACGCAGGCCTCGCGACAGGAGGCCCGGCAGTCCCGCCGCGAGGCCCAGGCGGCCAGGCAGGAGGCCCGACAGGCGCGACAGGAGGGCGACGGGGGTCGCTCCGAGGGCCAGTCGGTGGGAGCAGAGGCCGGGTCAGCCGGGTCAGCCGGAGCAGCCGGGTCGGCCGCACCAGCAGGATCAGCCGGGTCCGCCTCGCGGGGCGCAGGGACCGGCCAGGGTGAAAGGCCACCGCGCGTGACCGGCGCGACAGACCAGCCAGACCAGCCAGATCGGTCGGGCCAGCCAGATCGGTCGGGCCAGCCAGACCGGTCGGGCCAGTCAGACCGGTCGGGCCAGTCAGACCGATCGGGCCAGTCGGTCCCGTCGGTCCGCACGCCCCAGGGAGGCGGTACGGCGACGTCGTCGTACGCGACCCAGGCGCCGGCCTCCCACCCCCTCTCGCAGAGCGACGACGACGACGACCGCCCCGGGGGTCGTCGACGCAACCGCCAGCGCAGCCGCGACCGGAAGCGCCGGGGCGTCACGCCGGGAGCGCAGGAGTTCGAGCCCGAGATGCAGGTCGCCGACGACGACGTGCTGGTGCCCGTGGCCGGCATCCTCGACGTGCTCGACAACTACGCCTTCGTCCGCACCTCGGGGTACCTCCCCGGTCCGAGCGACGTCTACGTGCCGCTCGGCCTGGTCAAGAAGCACGGGCTGCGCAAGGGGGACGCCGTCACCGGCGCGGTCAAGGCCCTGCGCGAGGGCGAGCAGCCGCAGCAGGGAGGCAGCAACGGGCGGCAGAAGTTCAACGCCCTCGTGCGCCTCGACTCGATCAACGGCGCCAACCCCGAGGACGCCCGCACCCGTGGCGACTTCGCCAAGCTGACCCCGCTCTACCCCAACGAGCGCCTGCGCCTCGAGACCGACACGTCCGGCTGGACCTCCCGGGTCATCGACCTGGTGGCCCCCATCGGCAAGGGCCAGCGCGGCCTCGTCGTCGCGCCCGCGAAGGCGGGCAAGACCATGGTGGTGCAGGCCATCGCCAACGCCGTGACGGCCAACAACCCCGAGTGCCACCTCATGGTCGTCCTCGTCGACGAGCGCCCCGAAGAGGTCACCGAGATGCAGCGTGCGGTGAAGGGCGAGGTCATCGCCTCGACCTTCGACCGGCCGGCGGAGGACCACACCACCGTCGCCGAGCTCGCCATCGAGCGGGCCAAGCGGCTGGTCGAGCTGGGGCACGACGTCGTCGTCCTGCTCGACTCGATCACCAAGCTCGGCCGGGCCTACAACCTCGCCGCGCCCGCCTCCGGCCGGATCCTCGCGGGTGGCGTCGACAGCGCCGCGCTCTACCCCCCGAAGAGGTTCTTCGGAGCCGCGCGGAACATCGAGAACGGCGGGTCCCTGACCATCATCGCGACCGCCCTGGTCGAGACCGGCTCGCGGATGGACGAGGTGATCTTCGAGGAGTTCACGGGCACCGGCAACATGGAGCTGAAGCTGTCCGGTGAGCTCGCCGACCACCGGATCTTCCCGGCGGTCGACATCTCCGCCTCGGGCACCCGGCGCGAGGAGCTGCTCATGAGCGAGGAGGAGCTGAGCATCG
Source organism: Actinomycetales bacterium (assembly GCA_038230235.1). Classification (GTDB taxonomy): domain Bacteria; phylum Actinomycetota; class Actinomycetes; order Actinomycetales; family Dermatophilaceae; genus Lapillicoccus. Next base: position 23,106 of record JBBRNQ010000045.1, on the reverse strand, counting down.
TCTGGAAGCTGCGACGGGTGCTCGGCGGACTCGACGCCCAGCAGGCCATGGAGCTGCTCCTGCGGCGCCTGAAGAAGACGCGCAGCAACATCGAGTTCCTGCGCCAGGTGCAGCTGACCTCGGCCGCCAAGCTCGGCGAGGGCGACGCCTGACCGTCCCGACCCCCGAGGGTTCGGGGCGGGAATGAGCACGGCCTCCCGGCCGTTTGGAATGACGTGCCCCGCTCTGGCACACTGATCCGTTGTCCGGTTCACGGCGCTACCGCTCCCCGCACTCGGTGGGGGGCCAGCCGACCCGGACGACCTGACCCGAGGAGAGCGCTTTGAAGAAGGACCTTCACCCCAGCTACATCGAGACCGCCGTCTCCTGCTCGTGCGGCAACTCGTTCACCACCCACAGCACCGCGTCCTCCGGCTCCATCAAGGTCGAGGTCTGCTCGCAGTGCCACCCCTTCTACACCGGCAAGCAGAAGATCCTCGACACCGGTGGCCGCGTGGCCCGCTTCGAGGCCCGCTACGGCAAGAAGGTCGCCAAGTAGCTTTTCCGTCACGCCGGTCCCGGCGGCAGTGCACCTGCCGCCGGGACCGGCGTTTCGCATGACCGAGGCAGGACGCGACCGCACGGGAGAATGAGCATGAGCGAGAAGCACACGGCCGGACCCGGGGAGGCCGAGCCCGCGCAGGCGATCCTGGCGGAGTACGCCGAGCTGGAGCGCCGCCTCGCCGAGCCGGAGATCCACTCCGACCAGACCCTCGTGCGCACCCTCAACAAGCGGTATGCCGCGCTCGCACCGACCGTCGCCGCGCACCACGCACTGTCCACCGCCCGTGACGACCTCGCCGCCGCCCGCGAGCTCGCCGTGGAGGACGCCGGGTTCGCTGCCGAGGTTCCCGGTCTGGAGGAGACCGTCACCACGGCGCAGGAGCGGTTGCGTCACCTGCTCATCCCGCGTGACCCCGACGACGACCGCGACGCCATCCTCGAGGTGAAGGCGGGGGAGGGGGGCGAGGAGTCGGCCCTCTTCGCGGCCGACCTCCTGCGCATGTACCTCCGCTGGGCCGAGCGCCGCGGCTGGCGGGCAGAGATCATCGACGCCACGGAGTCCGACCTCGGTGGCTACAAGGAGGCCCGCATCTCGGTGAAGGCCAAGGGCACGCCGGCCCCCGGCGAGGCACCGTGGGCCCTGCTGAAGTTCGAGGGTGGGGTGCACCGGGTGCAGCGGGTGCCGGTCACGGAGAGCCAGGGGCGCATCCACACCTCTGCCGCGGGCGTGCTCGTCATGCCCGAGGTCGAGGACGAGGGCGAGGTCGAGATCCACGCGAACGACCTGCGGATCGACGTCTACCGCAGCTCCGGCCCGGGTGGGCAGAGCGTGAACACGACCGACTCCGCCGTACGCATCACCCACCTCCCCACCGGTCTGGTCGTCTCGTGCCAGAACGAGAAGTCGCAGCTGCAGAACCGCGAGTCGGCGATGCGGGTGCTGCGGGCCCGCCTGCACCAGCAGGCCCGCGACGAGGCCGAGGCCCAGGCCAGCGCCGCTCGGCGCAGCCAGGTGCGCACGGTCGACCGCAGCGAGCGCATCCGCACCTACAACTACCCGGAGAACCGGATCAGCGACCACCGCACCGGCTTCAAGGCCTACAACCTCGAGACGGTCCTCGACGGTGACCTCGACGCGGTGGTCACCTCGTGCGTGCAGGCCGACGAGGCGGCCAGGCTGGCGGCCATCGGCGAGGGGGCATGACCCCCGAGCTGGGGCCCGAGCGTGGGGCCGGTGAGGGCCCGGTGCCGCTGCAGGTCGCCGTACGACGGGCCACCATGACGCTCGCCGGGGCCGGGATCGAGACCGCGCCGGTCGACGCCCTCGTCCTCGCCGCCCACCTGCTGCACGAGGAGGTGGGCGAGGTGCGGCGGCTCATGGTGCTCGGTGCCACCGACGCGCCGCCGGGCTACGACGACCTCGTCGCCGAGCGCGCCGGGCGCGTGCCGCTGCAGCACCTCACCGGGCGCGCCGGCTTCCGCCGACTGTGGCTCGCGGTCGGTCCGGGGGTCTTCGTCCCCCGGCCGGAGACCGAGCTGGTGGTCGAGCTGGCGCTCGTGGCCATCGCCGCCCTTCCGCGGACCCCCGCGCCCCTGGTCGTGGACCTCGCCACCGGCTCGGGCGCCGTGGCCCTCGCGGTCAAGGACGAGGCGCCCCACGTCGACGTGTGCGCCGTCGAGCTGAGCGAGCTCGCGCACGCCTGGGCGGTGGCCAACCGCGACCGGCTCGGGCTCGAGGTGACCCTCATCTGCGGTGACGCGCTGACGTCGTACGACGAGCTGCTGGGGCAGGTCGACGTCGTGACCTGCAACCCGCCCTACATCCCCGACGGGCAGGTGCCGGTCGACCCGGAGGTGCGCGACCACGACCCCGGCCTGGCGCTCTACGGTGGAAGCGCCGACGGCCTCGCGCTACCCCGGCTGATGGCCGCGCGCGCCGCCCGGCTGCTGCGTCCCGGAGGCGTGCTCGTGATGGAGCACGCCGACAGCCAGGGGTCGAGCCTGCCCCGCGCCCTCGTCGGGACGGGGGAGTGGGGGACGGTCCTCGACCACACCGACCTGGTGGGGCGCCCGAGGTGCACCGTGGCCACCCGCGGCGGCGGCACGAGCCGCTGACCGGGAGCGCGTCGTCGGGTGCCCGCCGCTCCATCTAGGGTGGCGCCATGAGTGAGGTCATCGACTGCACCACCCCCGACGGGCTCGCCGAGGGCGTGGAGGCGGCCAGCCGGGCGGTGCGCAGCGGACAGGTCGTCGTGCTCCCCACTGACACCGTCTACGGCATCGGGTGCGACGCCTTCAGCGCGGACGCCGTGGCGGCCGTCCTGGCCGCGAAGGGCCGCGGGCGCGAGATGCCACCACCGGTGCTCGTGCCCAACGTCCGCACCGTCGACGGGCTGGCCCGCGACGTCTCCGACGACGCTCGCATCCTCATCGCGGCGTTCTGGCCGGGCGCCCTCACCCTGGTGCTCCGGGCGCAGCCGTCGCTCTCCTGGGACCTCGGCGAGACCAACGGCACGGTCGCCGTGCGGATGCCCGACGACGCCACGGCGCTCGACCTGCTCGCGGTCATCGGGCCGATGGCGGTCACCAGCGCCAACCGCACCGGCCAGCCGCCGGCGGCGACGGCGCAGGAGGCGCAGGAGCAGCTGGGGGAGGCCGTGGCCGTCTACCTCGACGGGGGTCCGGCCACGTCGGCCACCGCCTCGACGATCCTCGACCTCACCGGCGACGAGGTCGTCACCCTCCGGGAGGGGGCGATCGCCCGCGCTGACGTCGACGCCGCCCTCGAGACGGGACGCGCGCGTCTCGCGGCCGAGCGGCTCGAGGAGCAGGCCGAGGCCGAGCGGCTGGCGGCGGCCGCGCGCCGGGCCGAGCTCGCGGCCATCCGCCCGGGCAAGGGCGTGGGCCGCCCGACCAGGCGGCCGACCCCGGGAGGCGGGGCCAAGTCGTCGAAGGTCGCCGGACGCCGCCGGGACGAGTGACCGCCCCTTTCCATCACGCTCTAGAGTGGTCGTCATGACGAGCGCCCCGGCCACCTCTGCGGACCCCACCCTCGAGCACCATGACGTCGACGAGCCCTTCTACGGCTCGGACTTCGGGGCCCTCGCGGCCTTCGACCCCGAGATCTCGGGGGTGCTCCTCTCCGAGCTCGACCGCATCCGCGGCGGGCTGCAGCTGATCGCCAGCGAGAACATGAGCAGCCCCGAGGTGCTCACCGCCCTGGGCTCGACCCTGTCGAACAAGTACGCCGAGGGATACCCGGGCAGGCGCTACTACGGCGGGTGCTCCGAGGTCGACAAGGCCGAGACGATCGCCATCGAGCGGTGCAAGGCCCTCTTCGGCGCCGACCACGCCAACGTGCAGCCGCACTCGGGCGCGAGCGCCAACCAGGCCGTGTACGGCGCGTTCCTCGAGCCGGGCGACTCCATCCTCGCCATGTCGCTGCCACACGGTGGCCACCTGACCCACGGCGCGAAGGTCTCCTTCTCCGGCAAGTGGTTCAACCCGGTCCACTACGGCGTCGACCGGGCTACGGAGAACATCGACTACGACCAGGTCGCCTCGCTGGCGCGCGAGCACCGGCCCAAGGTCATCCTGGCGGGCGGCAGCGCGATCCCGCGCCTGATCGACTTCGCGTTCTTCCGCGAGCTCGCCGACGAGATCGGGGCGATCTTCTGGGTCGACGCGGCCCATTTCATCGGCCTGGTGGCCGGCGGGGCGATCCCCAGCCCGGTGCCGTATGCCGACGTCGTCAGCTTCACCACCCACAAGGTGCTGCGCGGTCCGCGCTCGGGCGCCATCGTCTGCACGGCCGAGCACGCCGCCAAGATCGACAAGGCCGTCTTCCCGATGATGCAGGGGGGGCCGCAGATGCACTCCATCGCGGCCAAGGCGGTCAACTTCAAGGAGTGCGCGACCCCGGAGTACGCCGCCTACACCCGCTCGGTCGTCGCCAACGCCGCGCGGCTGGCCACGCAGCTCGGTGAGCGCGGCATCCGGCCCACCACCGGAGGCACCGACACCCACCTGTCCCTGCACGACCTGCAGGGGGTCGGCGTGACCGGTGTCGAGGCGGAGGCCCGTGCCGACGCCGCCGGCATCGTGCTCAACAAGAACGCCATCCCCTTCGACCCGCAGAAGCCCGGCATCGCCTCCGGGATCCGGGTCGGCACGCCCTGCGTGACGACGCAGGGCATGGGGCTGCCCGAGATGGACACGATCGCCGAGCTCATCGCGACCGCCGTCACGCAGGGTGACCCCGACCCGCAGCACGCTGTCTCGGCCCGGGTGCGCGCCGGGGTCAGCGAGCTCGTCGAGCGTTTCCCCGCCTACCCCCGCCCCTGAGGCGGCGGTCGAGCGGTAGCGGGCCAGGGTAGGCGCGCGTGCGGGAGTACCTCCTGATCGTCGTCGTCGCGGCCGCGGTGACCTTCCTGACGACGCCCCTGGTGCGGGCGCTCGCGGTGGTGACCGGGGCCTTCACCCCGCTGCGCGCCCGTGACGTGCACGACACCCCGATCCCGCGTCTCGGGGGGGTGGCGATCTTCCTCGGGTTCGCTGCAGCGGCGCTCGTGGCACGCGAGCTGCCGTTTCTCAGCAAGGTCTACTCCTCGGGCCAGATCTCCGGCGTGCTCATGGGCGCCGGCATCGTGTGCCTCGTCGGGGCCGTCGACGACATCCGTGAGCTCGACTGGCTGACCAAGCTCGCGGGCCAGGTGCTGGCTGCCGGGGTGATGGCCTACAAGGGCGTGCAGCTGCTCTCGATCCCCTTCTTCGGCACCAGCACGGTGCTGCCCACGCCGGCGCTCGTGGCGGTCACGGTGCTGGTGGTCCTCGTCACGGTCAACGCGGTCAACTGGATCGACGGGCTCGACGGTCTCGCCGCGGGCACCGTGGCCATCGCGGCCCTGGCCTTCTTCGCCTACTCCTATCTCGTCGCCAACAGCTACAACCCGCCCAACGTCTTCACCAACGCGACCTTCATCACGGCGGCGGTGCTGGGGGCGTGCCTCGGCTTCCTGCCCCACAACTTCCATCCGGCCCGACTGTTCATGGGCGACTCCGGGGCGCTGCTCCTGGGCCTGCTCCTGGCCGCGGCGACGATCTCGATCACGGGCAACGTCGACCCGAGCGACTTCTCCGGTGGGGAGGTGTCGGCGGCGCTGCTGCCCATCGCCGTGCCCCTGGCCGTGCTCAGCGTCCCGTTCGTCGACGTGGTGCTCGCCGTCGTACGACGCACCCGGGCCGGCCAGAAGCCGTGGCAGGCCGACGCCAAGCACCTGCACCACCGGATGCTCGAGATCGGCCACGGGCACCGCAACGCCGTCCTGGTGCTGTACCTGTGGGGAGCGGTGCTGTCCATCGGCACGGTCTCCTTCGCCTTCCTACAGCCGTGGCAGGCTGCGCTCGCCCTCCTGGCCGGCCTCCTGGCCGCCAGCGTCGTGACGCTGTGGCTTCCGAGGTGGAGCACCCCCCGGCGCTTGTGATACCTTTCACAAAGTCGGGGGAGAACGCTGGATGCGAGATGACCGCCACCTTGGTAGAGACTGTGCGCAGCAGGTCCGGCGCCCTCTGGACCAGCCCCTTCGCCCGACCTCTACCTCCTGACACCGACGACCGGAGCCGCAGTGAACAGCACACCCCGCACTGACGACGCGCAGCGGCGGGTTGCGTTCGGTGTGGTCCTGCGGGGTTCCGTCCCGCCGACGGTGCTTTCCGGTGGTCTTGCTGCCCTCGTGCTGGCTCTGGTCCGCGGTCCGGGCGGCGGACTCAGTGCCCTCGTGGGAGTGGTCATCGCCGTGGCCTTCTTCGCCTCGGGCCTGTTGGTCATGGCCCGTATCGTCGACGACACCGGCAACCCGCTCCTCTTCATGGCCGTCGGCATGGCCACCTACTTCGCCCAGGTGATCGCCCTCTTCGGCGTCATCGTGGCGTCCGGTCAGGTCAAGGCGTTCGACACCGTGGCCGCGGGGATCGCCATCCTCGTGTGCGTCGTCATGTGGCAGGTCGCCCAGATACGTGCATGGCGGCGCGCACGGCTCCCGATCTACGACGACGTGCGACTGCCTGGCGACGCGTTCGTCGACCCCGTCGCCGGGAGTGCCCCATGAGATCTGTCCTGACCACGCGTGGCGTCGTCAGAGGTGCCTCGAGTGGGATAGCGTACCGACTGTTCTGCGTGGGGAGAGCGGGGTCGGTGAGCCTGATCCGACCAGCTGTCGCAGCGTGTCACGCTGTAGCGCCCCCCAGGATCATCCATCGTTTCGAGGAGAGGCTGTGAGCCCCAGCGTGTTGTCCGCACACTTCCTGCCCACCGCGGTCGTGGCTGCCGAAGGTGACTCAGGCACGGCCTTCGTGTCCCCCGGTGTCCGCGACTTCTTCTGGCCCCTCGTCGGGGGGGACAGCAACTACGCCTTCACCCGCCCGTCCCTGTTCATGCTCGTCTCGGTCGTGGCTCTCGGGTGGTTCTTCATCGCCTCGACCCGCAAGCTGACGGTCGTGCCCGGAAAGGGGCAGTTCCTCGTCGAGCAGGTGTACGGCTTCGTTCGCAACACCATCGGCCGCGATGTGATCGGGTCCAAGGACTTCCAGCGGTTCACCCCGCTTCTGTTCACGATCTTCACGATGGTGCTGCTGAACAACCTCTTCGGGATCATTCCGTTCATCCAGTTCCCCACGATGGGTCGTATCGCGTTCCCGATCGTGCTCACCCTCGTGATCTACGTCGTTTACCACGTCGTGGGCTTCCGTGCCAAGGGTGGCTTCATCCCCTACATCAAGTCGATGGTGCCCCCGGGTCTGCCCGGCTGGGTCATTCCGCTGATGTTCATCCTCGAGCTGGCGACGTACTTCGTCATCCGGCCGTTGACGCTCGCCCTGCGGCTCTTCGGCAACATGTTCGCGGGCCACCTGCTCCTGCTGGTCTTCATCGTCGGCGGCGAGTACCTCGTCTTCGAGTCCGGCAACATCGGTCTCGCGGGTGCAGGCATCCTCTCTTTCCTCTTCTCGATCGTCATGACCTTCTTCGAGCTCCTCGTCGAGTTCCTGCAGGCCTTCGTCTTCACCATCCTTGCTGCCCTCTACCTCGCTGACGCGGTCTCCGAGGAGCACTGACCTCCCTCCAGGGAGCCGAACGCACGACCCATCAAGGACACCGGGAGCCGTTCCCGGTGCCACGCGAAAGGAACACAGCATGACTGGCAACATTGCCTTCCTCGGTTACGGTCTCGCCGCGATCGGCCCCGGCATCGGCGTGGGTCTCATCTTCGCCGCCTACATCAACGGCGTCGCCCGCCAGCCCGAGGCCCGCGGCATGCTCCAGACGATCGCCTTCACCGGCTTCGCGCTCACTGAGGCGCTCGCCATCCTCGGTCTCGTCTTCGCCTTCATCTTCCGCACCTGACAACTCGGCACCCCAGCACTACCCCACTGCCACGCTGACCGACCTCACAGATAAGGACGCGACATGGTTCGCAGCTCCGTAGTCGCCGCGGAGGGAACTCCCGGCTGGCCCGACCAGCTCCCGCTGCTTCCGCACCCGGCCGAGCTCGTCGTCGGCCTGGTGGCCTTCGCCATCCTTTACTGGCTGTACAAGACCAAGGTCGTCCCGAGCCTCGAGAAGATGTACGACGAGCGCACGGCGGCGATCGAGGGGGGCATCAGCAAGGCCGAGGAGGCCCAGGCCCAGGCCCAGGCCGCCCTCGAGCAGTACAACGCCCAGCTGCGTGACGCCCGCGAGGAGTCGTCACGCATCCGGGAGGACGCCAAGGCCCAGGGCGCCGCGATCGTGGCCGAGCTGCGTGAGAAGGCGCAGGCCGAGGCCCTCCGCATCACCGAGAACGCGAAGAAGCAGATCGACGCCGAGCGGCAGGCTGCCGTCGTGCAGCTGCGCGGCGAGGTGGGCCGGCTGTCGACCGACCTCGCCAGCCGCATCGTCGGTGAGTCGCTGCAGGACGAGGTCCGCCAGAAGGGCATCGTCGAGCGCTTCCTCGCCGAGCTCGAGGCTGGAGAGGTCAAGCCCGAGAAGGTCGAGTCCTGATGCAGGGATCCTCGCGCGCGGCCCTGGTCGCGGCCACGGAGGTCTTCGACGGGGTGCTCGCAGGCGGCGCCGACGCCGTCTCGCTCGCCGACGACCTCTTCGCGATCGTGCGGGCCCTCGACGCGAGCGCCGCGCTGCGTCGCGCCGTCGGTGACCCGTCACGCGAGGGCTCGGCCAAGACGGCCCTGGTCGACCGCCTCTTCGGGGGCAAGGTCGGCGACCCGGCCCTGCAGGTGCTGCGCAGTCTCGTCGAGCAGCGGTGGGCGCAGGACCGCGACCTCACCGATGTCGGCGAGCAGCTCGCTGTCTCTGCCGTGATCGCCGGGGCCGAACAGCAGGGTCGAGCCGACCGGGTCGAGGACGAGCTCTTCCGTTTCGAGCGGATCGTCGCCGGCAACCCCGGTCTGCGCGACGCGATGACCGACCGTCGGGCGGCGGTGGCCCCGAAGGCGCAGGTCATCGAGTCGCTCCTGGCCGGGCGGGCAGCACCAGAGACCGTCCGCCTCGCCCGGCAGGCCGTCCTGTCCCCGCGCGGCCGGCGTTTCCATCAGGTGATGGAGACCTTCCAGATCATCGCCGAGACCCGACGCCAGGAGCTCGCCGCCACCGTGACGGCGGCCATCGCCCTCGACGACTCGCAACGTGAGCGCCTGGTCTCGGTCCTCAGCGCGCACTACGGCAAGACCGTGCACCTCAACGTCGTGCTCGACCCCCGGGTCGTGGGCGGCATCCGCGTGCAGGTCGGCGACGAGGTCGTCGACGGCACGATCCTGCGCCGCCTCGACGAGGCACGACGCCGCCTCGGGGCCTGACCCCGCACCCGTACGACGCATCCCCGCACCACCCGACAGACGCACGGCACCACCGACGCTTCGGCCCCCGCGGTCGAACCCGGGACACCGGTCCCAGAAGGAGAAGACACGATGACGGAGCTCTCGATCCGTCCGGAGGAGATCCGCGACGCCCTGGACAACTTCGTCCAGGCCTACGAGCCCGGCGCTGCCGCGCGCGAAGAGGTCGGACGCGTGACCGACGCCGGTGACGGCATCGCCCACGTCGAGGGGCTGCCCTCGGCGATGACCAACGAGCTGCTCCGGTTCGCCGACGGGACCCTCGGCCTCGCGTTGAACCTCGACGTGCACGAGATCGGTGTCGTCGTCCTCGGTGAGTACAGCGGCATCGAGGAGGGCCAGGAGGTCAAGCGCACCGGCGAGGTCCTCTCGGTCCCCGTCGGAGACAACTTCCTCGGTCGCGTGGTCAACCCCCTGGGCCAGCCCATCGACGGCCTCGGCGAGATCGAGGCCGAGGAGCGTCGTCCCCTCGAGCTGCAGGCCCCCTCGGTGGTCCAGCGCAAGTCGGTCCACGAGCCGATGCAGACCGGTCTCAAGGCCGTCGACGCCATGACCCCCATCGGGCGCGGCCAGCGACAACTGATCATCGGTGACCGCCAGACCGGCAAGACCACGGTCGCAGTCGACACGATCATCAACCAGAAGCGCAACTGGGAGACCGGTGACCCCGACCAGCAGGTGCGGTGCATCTACGTCGGCATCGGTCAGAAGGGCTCGACCATCGCCTCCGTGCGTGGCACCCTCGAGGAGGCCGGCGCGATGGAGTACACCACCATCGTCGCGGCCCCCGCGTCGGATGCGGCCGGCTTCAAGTACCTCGCGCCGTACACCGGCTCGGCCATCGGCCAGCACTGGATGTACCAGGGCAAGCACGTCCTCATCGTCTTCGACGACCTGAGCAAGCAGGCCGAGGCGTACCGAGCCGTGTCGCTGCTGCTTCGCCGCCCGCCGGGCCGCGAGGCCTACCCCGGTGACGTGTTCTACCTGCACTCCCGGCTGCTCGAGCGCTGCGCCAAGCTCAGTGACGCCCTCGGTCACGGCTCGATGACCGGTCTGCCGATCATCGAGACCAAGGCCGGTGACGTCTCCGCGTACATCCCGACCAACGTCATCTCGATCACCGACGGTCAGATCTACCTGCAGGCCGACCTGTTCAACGCCAACGTCCGTCCGGCGATGGACGTGGGTGTCTCGGTGTCCCGCGTCGGTGGGGCCGCGCAGATCAAGGCCATGAAGGACGTCTCGGGTCGTCTCAAGCTCGACCTCGCGCAGTTCCGTGCCCTCGAGGCGTTCGCGATGTTCGCCTCCGACCTCGACCCCGCCTCGCGCGCCCAGCTCGCCCGTGGCGCCCGCCTGGTCGAGCTGCTCAAGCAGAGCCAGAGCAACCCGTACCCCGTGGAGGAGCAGGTCGTCTCGATCTGGGCCGGCACGACCGGGCAGCTCGACTCGATCAAGGTCGAGGACGTCCGTCGCTTCGAGCTCGACTTCCTCGACTACCTGCGTCGCCAGCACAAGGGCGTCCTCGACGGCATCCGCGAGACCAAGAAGTTCGACGACGACACCCGCTCCGCTCTCGAGAACGCCGTGACGGAGTTCAAGAAGCAGTTCGGTGGCGAGCCCCCCCTCGACGACCGGAAGACCGATGTCGGTCACGAGGCGGACCCGGAGTCGCTGGGCGACGAGGACATCGACCAGGAGCAGATCGTCCGCCAGAAGAGGGGCTGACGTGGCCGGTCAGATGAGGGTCTACCGCCAACGGGTGCGGTCGATCCAGGCGACGAAGAAGATCACCCGCGCCATGGAGCTGATCGCGGCGTCGCGGGTCATCAAGGCGCGACAGCGCTCCGATGCCGCGACCCCGTACACCGCGGCGCTGACCCGGGCGCTGTCGGCGCTGACCACCTACTCCAACGAGGAGCACCCGCTCACCACCGAGCGCGACGAGGTGCGCCGCGCCGGCGTCGTGATCATCTCCGGTGACCGCGGGCTGTCGGGCGCCTACAACTCCTCGGTGCTGCGCGAGGGCGAGTCCCTCAACAAGCGGCTGCAGGACGAGGGCAAGGAGGTCGTGTCCTACCTCTGCGGTCGGCGAGCGGCGTCCTTCTACAAGTTCCGCAGGCGCGAGTACGCCGCCGCGTGGGACGGCTTCTCGGACGCCCCCACCTACGAGGCGGCCAAGGAGATCGGTCAGCGTCTGGTCGACGACTTCCTCAAGCCGTACGACGAGGGGGGTCTCGACGAGGTCCACGTCGTCTACACCCGCTTCGTCAACATGGTGACCCAGGAGCCGCGGGTCATCCGACTGGTGCCCCTCGAGGTCGTCGAGGGCGAGGAGGTCCCCGACGCTGACGACGTGCTCCCGCTCTACAACTTCGAGCCGAGCGCCCAGGAGGTGCTCGACGCCCTGCTGCCGAAGTACGTCATCTCGCGCATCTGGACCTGCCTGCTCACCGCTGCCGCCTCGCAGATGGCCGCGCAGCAGCGGGCCATGAAGTCGGCCACCGACAACGCGGACGCGCTGATCAAGAACTACACGCGACTGGCCAACCAGGCGCGTCAGGCCGAGATCACGCAGGAGATCAGCGAGATCGTCGGCGGCGCGGACGCCCTGGCCTCCGCATGACCAGCACGACCGGCACCATAGTCACGACCAGCACGACCGCCCAGATCGCCCAGACAGCCCGGAACCACCAAGGAAAGAGTCACCATGACTGCCACTGCCACTGACCACGCCGCGAGCGCGTCGGGTTCTGCCGGCGCGGTCGGCCGCATCTCGCGCATCATCGGACCCGTCGTCGACATCGAGTTCCCCGCCGACGGCATGCCGGAGCAGTACAACCTGCTCACGACGCAGGTCGACCTGCTCGGGGAGACCCGCAACGTCAACCTCGAGGTCGCCCAGCACATCGGCGACAACATGGTGCGGGCCATCTCGCTGCAGCCGACCGACGGCATCGTGCGCGGCTCCTCCGTGCAGGACACCGGCGGCCCGATCATGGTCCCCGTCGGGGACGTCACGCTCGGCCGGGTCTTCAACACCACGGGTGCCTGCCTCAACCTCGAGCCGGGGGAGACCCTCGACGTCAAGGAGCGCTGGGGCATCCACCGGACCGCGCCGCCGTTCGACCAGCTCGAGTCCAAGACGCAGATGTTCGAGACGGGCATCAAGGTCATCGACCTCATGACGCCCTACGTCCTCGGCGGCAAGATCGGACTCTTCGGAGGCGCCGGTGTCGGCAAGACTGTGCTCATCCAGGAGATGATCGCCCGGGTCGCGCGCGACCACGGTGGCGTGTCGGTGTTCGCCGGTGTCGGCGAGCGCACCCGCGAGGGGAACGACCTCATGGTCGAGATGGAGGAGGCGGGGGTCCTCGGGCAGACCGCGCTCGTCTTCGGCCAGATGGACGAGCCGCCGGGCACCCGCCTGCGCGTGGCCCTCTCGGCCCTGACGATGGCGGAGTACTTCCGTGACGTGCAGAACCAGGACGTGCTGCTCTTCATCGACAACATCTTCCGCTTCACCCAGGCCGGTTCCGAGGTCTCCACCCTCCTCGGTCGCATGCCGTCCGCCGTGGGCTACCAGCCCACCCTCGCCGACGAGATGGGCACGCTCCAGGAGCGCATCACCTCCACGCGTGGTCACTCGATCACCTCGATGCAGGCGATCTACGTGCCGGCCGACGACTACACCGACCCGGCCCCGGCCACGACGTTCGCGCACCTCGACGCGACGACCGAGCTCTCGCGTGACATCGCGTCGCTCGGCATCTACCCGGCTGTGGACCCGCTCAGCTCGACGAGCCGGATCCTCGACCCGCGCTACATCGCCGCCGACCACTACAACACGGCCGTGCGGATCAAGCAGATCCTGCAGCGCAACAAGGAGCTGCAGGACATCATCGCGATCCTCGGCATCGACGAGCTCTCCGAGGAGGACAAGATCCTCGTCAACCGGGCCCGTCGCATCCAGCGCTTCCTGTCGCAGAACACCTACGTCGCCAAGCAGTTCACCGGCCTCGAGGGGTCGACGGTGTCGCTGGCCGACTCGATCGAGGGGTTCACCAAGATCGCCGACGGTGAGTTCGACCATGTCGCCGAGCAGGCCTTCTTCATGTGCGGTGGCCTCGACGACGTCGAGCGCCAGTGGGCCGAGATCCAGAAGAACCTCTGACGCACCTCACCCAGACCGCGAGGCCGGGCCCGCACGGGCCCGGCCTCGCGGCGTCGGTGGACAACGTGGTCGGGCCCGCGCCGAACGACCGATAGACTTGGCCGAACGCGATCACCCTCGCGTGCAGAAGCAGTGAACCGGAGGACTCGTGAGTCAGCTTCAGGTGGATCTCGTCGCCGCCGACCGCAAGGTCTGGTCAGGTGAGGCGTCGATGGTGCGGGCTCGCACCAGCGACGGAGAGCTGGGCATCCTGCCGCAGCACCAGCCGCTCCTCGGGGTGCTCGTCGCGGGCGACGTCGTCATCCACGGCGAGGACGGCGAAAAGGTCGTCACCATCGACAGCGGCTTCCTCTCCGTCGAGCACGACCGTGTGACCATCGTCGCCGACACCGTCGAGGCCCCCGAGGCCAGGGCCTGACCTCACCCATGGCGACCGCACTCCTCTCCCTTGAGGTGCTGGTCGGTGTGCTGGTGGTGCTCGTCTGCGTGGCCCTGGCCGGCGTCTTCGTGCGGCGCAGGGTTCTCGCTCGCGACAGCATCCTGACGCTGTGCGGGATGCGACGGCGCAGTGCGTCGAGGTGGCGTCTGGGCCTCCTGCGGCTCGGGAGCAGCCAGCTCGAGTGGTTTCCGCTGCTCGGGCTCACGACGCGACCGGTCTACTGCTGGGAGCGCAACGGGGTCGATCTCGACGCTCCTGTCCTGCTCGAGGGAAACCAGAGGCTCGACCTCCTGCCGGACGCCGTGGGCGTCCAGTGCCACGACGGGGTCAGGACCTTCGAGCTGGCCCTGCTGCCTGAGCACTACACGGCCCTGCGCTCGTGGCTCGAGGCCGCCCCGCCCGGCTCCCGGGCCAACGTCGCCTGAGCGACCCGTCTGCCCTGTCGTCGTAGGCGCCCGCTCTCGTCTCAGTCGTCGGCTTCGCCGTCGTCGCCGCTCGTCGCGTGGTCGCGACCGGCCGGTGCGGCCACGCGACCGCCGCCGGGCTGCCACAGGACGTCACCACCGTGCCCGAGGTTGGCCACTCGCGCCAGGATGAACAGCAGGTCTGACAGGCGGTTGAGGTACGTCGCGGTGAGGGGGTTGATCCCCCCCGACCCCTTGCCCTCTCCCGGCGTGGTGCCGTGGGCGGAGACGGCCGCCCAGGTCGAGCGCTCGGCCCGTCGTACGACGGTCGTGGCGACGTGCAGGTGCGCCGCACCGGTCGACCCGCCGGGCAGGATGAAGGAGCGCAGCTTCTCCACGCGTTCGAGGTAGTCGTCGCAGTCGTGCTCGAGGTCGTCGATCCAGGGCTGCTGCACCCGCAGTGGGGGGTACTCGTAGGTCTCCTGAAGGGGGGTGCAGAGGTCGGCCCCGACGTCGAAGAGCTCGTTCTGCACCCGCAGCAGGGTGCTCGCCACGTCTGCGGGCAGCGCACCCACGGCGAGCACCACCCCGATCTGGGCGTTGGCCTCGTTGACGTCGGCGTAGGCGTGCAGGCGCGGGTCGTTCTTGGTGGTCCTGCTGAAGTCACCCAGGGACGTCGTGCCATCGTCGCCTGTGCGCGTATAGATCCGGGTGAGGTTGACCATGGGTCCAGCCTGCCACCCGCACTGCCGCGGTGCTCGGGCGCCGTCCGGTCCCCGCGCCAAGCGCGTCGGTATCAGCCGCATTGAGGGGATTAAGACACGATTGCGCAACGGTGAAGATCTACGCCCCCTGAAGAGATCCTGATGCGCGACCATGTGCGTGGCGTAGGTATCAACGGCCCGCCTCGTGACTCCTCACCTGGGAGGCCCGAGCCGGTGACGGGGTTCGGGTGTCGCAGCTCTGGTACCCGAGAGGACGCAACCTTTTGGGTACCGACGGCGTCTTATCTGTGACGGACGCAGCAGACCAGGGCAGAAACGAACGCAGCCATGGCAACACGCGACAGGGGTTCACGTATGCAGCACACGCTGGCTCGGCAGGTCGACCCCGTCCTGACAGAGGTCACGGCGACGCTCGGGGTCGCCGTGACCTCCCAGGGGCACCACCTGGTGGTCATCACCGGTCGACTGAATGCCGGGTGCCTGGCCGACGTGCGACCCGCCCTGCTGCAGACGGTCTCGTCGGGAGCAGGACCGGTGCACGTCGACCTCTCCGGCGCCGAGCTGGGAGACGCGGCGGCCGTCGGCCTCCTGGTCGAGGCCCACCACCTGGCCCTGCGGTGCGGTCGGCGCCTCGTCGTCGATGCGGCCACCCCCCGGTCGGCGCGGCTCCTGCGCGCCGTACGGGTGCTCCAGCGAGGATGGCGTCCGTCGGCGGCCCTCCAGGGCGCCTCCCTGCCCACCGGGACCATCGGGCCGACGGGTGTGGCGGCTCTCACCGCCTGATCGGGCTCCGCCGCAGGGTGCGCGCGGGTACCGTCGGGCCATGCCTGACACCGACTCCGTGGAGGCTCCCGCGCCCGCTGCGGATCCCACCGAGACCATCCGGCCCCCGCGTGACCGCCCGTGGGTCATGCGCACGTATGCCGGCCACTCCAGCGCCGCGGCCAGCAACGCGCTCTACCGGCGCAACCTCGACAAGGGCCAGACCGGGCTGTCGGTGGCCTTCGACCTCCCCACCCAGACCGGCTACGACCCCGACCACGTGCTCGCCCGCGGTGAGGTCGGCAAGGTCGGGGTGCCGATCAGCCACATCGGTGACATGCGCACGCTCTTCGCGGACATCCCGCTGAAGGACATGAACACCTCGATGACCATCAACGCCGTCGCGATGTGGATGCTCGCGCTCTACCAGGTGACGGCCGAGGAGCAGGCGCAGGCAGCGGGGGAGGACCCGGAGACCTGGGTGCACGCCCTCAGTGGCACGACCCAGAACGACATCATCAAGGAGTACCTCTCTCGCGGGACCTACGCCTTCCCGCCGGAGCCGTCGCTGCGGCTGATCACCGACATGATCGCCCACACGGTGCGCGAGATCCCGAAGTGGAACCCGATCAACATCTGCAGCTACCACCTGCAGGAGGCGGGGGCAACCCCGGTGCAGGAGCTGGCCTTCTCGCTCTCGACCGCGATCGCGGTGCTCGACGCCGTGCGTGACTCCGGCCAGGTGCCCCCGGAGGAGTTCGGTGCCGTGGTCGCGCGGATCTCGTTCTTCGTCAACGCGGGCGTGCGGTTCGTCGAGGAGATGTGCAAGATGCGAGCCTTCGTCCAGCTGTGGGACGAGCTGACGCTGGAGCGCTACGGGGTGCAGGACCAGAAGGAGCGCCGCTTCCGCTACGGCGTGCAGGTCAACTCGCTCGGGCTCACCGAGGCGCAGCCCGAGAACAACGTGCAGCGGATCGTGCTCGAGATGCTCGCGGTCACCCTGAGCAAGGACGCTCGGGCCCGGGCCGTGCAGCTGCCGGCCTGGAACGAGGCCCTCGGGCTCCCCCGCCCCTGGGACCAGCAGTGGTCGCTGCGGCTGCAGCAGGTGCTGGCCTTCGAGTCCGACCTGCTCGAGTACGACGACCTCTTCGCCGGCTCGGTCGTGGTGCAGGAGAAGGTCGCTTCCCTCGTGGAGGGTGCCCGGGCCGAGATGGCGCGCGTCGAGGAGATGGGCGGTGCCGTCGCTGCCGTCGAGTCCGGCTACATGAAGTCGGCTCTCGTGTCGTCTCACTCTGCCCGTCGGCACCGCATCGAGACCGGCGAAGACGTCGTCGTCGGCCTCAACAGGTTCACCACCACCGAGGTCAACCCGCTGACCGCCGACCTCGACACGGCGATCCAGAGCGTCGACGCCGATGTCGAGTCCGCCGCCGTCGCCGCCGTGCAGGCGTGGCGGGAGCAGCGTTACGCCGACCCGGCGCGGCGTGAGCGGGCCGAGCAGTCGGTCGTCCGGCTGCGCGCCGACGCCGCCTCTGGCGCCAACCTCATGGAGGCGACCCTCGAGTGCGCCCGAGCCGGTCTCACGACAGGGGAGTGGGCTCAGGCGCTGCGCGACCAGTTCGGTGAGTACCGCGCACCGACCGGCGTCTCTGGATCGGTCGGGATCACCAGCGGTGACGGTCTGGCGGCCGTCCGCGAGGCGGTGCGGCGCACCAACGACGAGCTCGGTGAGCGGCTGCGGGTGCTCGTCGGCAAGCCGGGTCTCGACGGGCACTCCAACGGGGCCGAGCAGGTCGCCGTCCGGGCCCGCGACGCCGGGTTCGAGGTGATCTACCAGGGCATCCGGCTCACTCCCGACCAGATCGTGTCGGCCGCGATCGCCGAGGACGTGCACCTCGTAGGGCTCTCGATCCTGTCGGGGTCGCACATGGCCCTGGTCCCCGACGTGCTCGCCGGGCTGAAGGCGGCCGGGCTGGACGACGTGCCGGTCATCGTCGGCGGCATCATCCCGGAGTCCGACGCGCTGGCTCTGCGAGCAGCCGGGGTCGCCGCCATCTTCACCCCCAAGGACTTCGGGCTCAACGAGATCATGGCGCAGTTCGTCCGCCTGATCCGCGAGTCGCGAGGGCTGTCGAGCGAGCCGTCGCCGACGCTGGAGACCGTCGCGACCTAGCGAGGGGTCAGCCGACCCCGGTCGCCGACTCGCGCCGGATGTCACCGGCGGCGGCGAGCGATCCGTCGGCCAGGCGGTGGGCCGCGCCCACGCCCCCGAAGTACATCGAGCGCCGCGCATGGGTGTCGGCCTCCATGCCGGAGCGGGCGACGGCGCCACTCAGGGCGGGGTCGTCCTCGACCTGCAGGCGGGGGGTCAAGGTGTCGCGCTCACCGCTGAAGGACACGTGCAACCGGGGTGCCTCGATCGCGTCGGCCAGCGGCGTGCCATCGAAGCAGTGCCGACCGAGCACCTGCAGGAGGGCCGTCGTGATGCGGTCGGCGCCGGGGGAGCCGATGGCGAGCACCTCGCCGTCAGCCCCGCGTCCGGTGGTCGGGGCCATGTTGGAGGCGAGCCGCGTACCCGGCACGAGCGCATGGAGTCCGAGGCGGTTCAGCTCGGGCTCGCCCAGGCAGTTGTTGGTCATCAGTCCTGTGCCGGTGACCGTCAGACCGGAGCCGTAGCCCGCCGATCCGGTGACGGCGCAGGCGTTTCCGTCGCGGTCGACGACGGAGACGTGGGCCGTCGAGCCGCTGGTCGGGAGGCTCTCCAGACCGTGCCGCTCGACCCGCGCGAGCAGGTCCTGGCCGTCGGCCTCGAGGTCGGTCGAGTAGTCGTGCACCCGCAGACGGTGCCCGAGCACGACCCGCTGGATGCGGATCACCTCGTCGAGCGACCAGCCGGTGCGAGCCAGCTCGCGCAGCATCACGGCGAGCACCGGCCCACCGATCGAGGGTGGCGCGTTGGTGGCCAGGGACCACGGTCCGACCTCGAGGCGCACCGCGCTCCGTAGCCGCGGCTCGTAGGCCTCGAGGTCGGTGCGGGTGAGCAGCCCCCCGCGCGACTCGAGGTCCGACCCGATGCTGGCCGCGAGGTCGCCCCGGTAGAGGTCGTCCCACCCGGCCTCGCCGATGCGCTGCAGGGTCCCGGCGAGGGCGGGGTCCTCGAGGCTCGCGCCAGCGGCCAGGGCGGAGCCCTCCCGCAGCAGGAGGGCAGCGCTCTCGGGGTCCCAGCCGAAGACGCTGTCCCCGGTCAGGGCCAGGTAGCTGGCGGCGGCCGCTCCCAGGGGGTATCCGCGGCGCGTCACCTCCACCGCAGGCGACAGGACCTCCTTCCACGGCATCCGCCCGTGTCGGTCGTGGGCGAGTCCCAGCCCGGCGAAGGCGCCGGGGGTGGCGACGGAGCCCGGACCGGCGTAGAGGGTCAGTCCGCCGCCGTACGTGGTGGTGATCTCGAGCAGTCCCGCGCCGAAGCGCTCTCGAGGCAACCCTCGCCCGGGCATCTCGACGTTGCCGTCGACCACCTCGGGATCGGCGCCCGCGGGCCAGACGTTGACGAACGCCCCGCCGAGCGGGCTGACGATCCCCGGCTCGGTCGACATCGCCACCACCATGGCCGCGACCGCCCCGTCGACCGCGCTCCCTCCGGCACCGACCACGTCGAGCCCCGCCTGGACGGCGAGGGTGTTGGGGGCGGCGACGGCAGCGGGCACGTGGGTGATTCTCCTGCATCGTCGTGGTCGACCAGTGCGGCAGGGCCTGAGCCGGTCATCACGCCGGATCCGCCGTTGACCGTCGCAGCCCGGGTGGCCACCAGGGTGATGCCGCACGCGAGGCCGTCGCCTCGCGACGGGGAATGTTCTCTTCACGTATTTTACGCGTAAAGTACGGCAATGACCGATCGTGGCGGACCTCCTCCCGCCATGTCACCGGTCGCCAGTGACGGTTCCGACCTCCCCCGGGGGCTGCGGTCGCTGCTCACCTCCAACCCCACCGCCATCATCGCGGTCGACCCCGATGGTCTCATCGCCTTCGTCAACGGGGCGGCGGAGTATCTCTTCCGGCACCGGTCGAGCCTGCTGGTGGGGCAGCCAGTCGAGGTCCTGATCCCCTCCCTGGCGAGCGGACGACGCAGTGGGAGCCGCCGGTCCTCCTTCTCCCACCCGCTGCCGCGGCGGATGGCGGCCGGTCTCGACGTCCACGGCCGACGGCGGGACGGCAGCGAGTTCCCCGTCACGTTCACCACGGTCAACCTCACCCCGACGGACCTCGGCGACGGCCGTTACTGGGCGGTCGTGGCGGTGACCGACGTGTCCGCCCGCGTCAGCGCGGAGCGGCAGCTGGCCGAGCTCAGTCGCTCCTACCTCACCCTCGCGCAGCTCAACCACGCGATCGTGCGTGCTCCCGACGCCGACGCCCTCTTCGCCTCGACGTGCCAGATCGCGGTGGAGCAGGGCGGCTACCTCGGGGCCTGGATCGCCGTCTCCTCGCCCGACGGCAGGGTCACGGCCGTCGCCCAGGCGGGAGCCCTCGGCGTCTACATCAACCAGCTCGACATCACGCTCGACCTCGACGACCCCCGCAGCGGTGGCCCGGTGGGGACGTCCCTGCGGGAGGGACGGCCCTGCTTCAGCACGGACTTCCTGCGCGACCCCGCCACCGCACCGTGGCAGGAGAGCGCCCGACGGTACGGCGTCGCGGCGTGCGGGTCCTTCCCGCTGCGGACCCAAGGTCGCGTGGTCGCCACCCTGACGCTCTACACCGACCGACCCACCGCCTTCGACGACGGGGTGGGTGACCTCCTCACCCAGGTGGCCGAGGACGTCTCGTTCGCGCTCGACGGGTTCGGGGGCGCCAAGGCGCTCGTGGCCGAGGTGACGGCGCGGCGCGACCTGCTCCGCCGGCTCGTCCTGGCGGAGGAGAAGGAGCGGGGACGGATCGCGTGCGACCTGCACGACGACTCCGTGCAGGTGCTCGCGGCGGTCAGCCTGCGTCTGTCCGTGCTGAGCAAGCGGGTAGGCAGCTCTCCGGAGGCGGCCGACGTGGCCTCGATGGTGCAGACCATCAGCGACACGGTGGCGCTCGCCACGGACAGCCTGCGCAACCTGCTCTTCGAGCTCGAGCCTCCGCTGCTGGCGCAGTCGTTCGTCGACGCCCTGCGCACCACCGCGGAACGCGTCTTCGAGGACGAGACGACGACCTGGTCGGTGACCTGCGTCGAGGAGGTCGACCTACCGGACATCGAGCGCGGTCAGGCCCTGCGCATCGCCAAGGAGGCACTCATCAACGCGCGCAAGCACGCCCACGCCTCTCACGTCGACATCGTGCTCCACCGTCGTGACGGAGGGGTCGAGGTGGCGGTCACCGACGACGGTGACGGCCTGCCGGCTGACGGTGACGTCGAGCACCTGCCGCAGCGCCGCGGTCACCGGGGCCTCGAGACGATGCGTGACCGGGCGTCGGCGACCGGTGGCTGGTGCCGACTCGAGCGATCCGGTGCGCGCGGGGCGACCCTGAGGTTCTTCGTTCCCCACGCCGGGCGCGACTGACGCCCGCCCCACCTGCGCCATCCGGCGAAGGAGCACCTGCCCGCTGACGCCGCGGGACGACCGGGCTCAGCGAGGGCCCACGTCGCCAGCCGCCCGCAGCAGCGCCCCGTCGACCGCGGCCATGAACCCCTCGAACCGGTCGTGGTGCACGCTGTGCCCCGCCCCCTCCACCGAGACCACCTCATGGCCCAGCGTCCGCAGCCGCTCGACGACAGAGGGCGGCACGAGCGCACTCGGCTCGGCGAGCACGAAGGTCGACGACACCTCTCCCGCCGCTCCTGCCTCACGCACCGGTGCGAGCGGGAAGGCGTCGGCGTCGCCCAGCAGCTCGACGATGCCCGGGTCCCACCCTTGAAGCGCGGCCAGCTTGGCGTCCCACGCCCCCTGCGGCCAGAGCGGGTACTGCGCCTGCACGTCGGCCCGCGTCCACCCCTTCTGCGCCGGGTAGCTGCGCAGCGAGGGGGCCGCCGCCGGGAAGTCGAGGACGGGGTCCTCGTAGACCGCCACCTGCGGCGCCAGCCGGTCGAGGGCCACCGAGAGCAGATACCCGCCGAGCGAGTGTCCGACCGCCAGGGCCGGCGCCGCAGGCGCCTGGTCGAGCACCGCCTGGGCCAGGACCTCCGCAGACCATGCGGACGGCGCCGCCCGGCCGCCGTGCCCGGGCAGGGTCACCGCCACCACCCGGAAGCCGCGCTCGGCGAGCGCCGGCCCGACGCGGAACCAGATGCCGGGGTCACCGGTCAGCCCGTGGACGAGAACGGCGTCGCGGTCACCGTCACCCCACCGGTCCACCGCTGCGGCGCTCACGCGAGCTCCTTGCGCATCACGAGCCGGGGCATCTTCGAGGCCATGGCGTCAGTCTGGCCTACGACCTCGAACCCCGCCCGCGCGAACATCTCCCGCGTCCCCACGAAGGCCATCGTCGTGTCCATCCGGCGCCCACCCGGGTCGACCGGGTGGGCCTCGACCGCCGGTGCGCCGCACGACGCGGCATACGCGACCGCGCCCTCGATGACCTGCCCGGCCACCCCCTGCCTGCGGTGCCCACCGCGGACGACGACACAAAGGACGCTCCATACGGGACGGTCGTCGAGGGGGTGGATCTTCGTGCTGTGCACGAGCCGCGGGATGTCGGCGCGCGGGCCGATGTTGCACCAGCCGACGGGCACACCGTCGCGGTAGGCGATGACCCCCGGCGGGTGCTCGCGACCGCAGAGCGCCCGTGCGGCCCGCTCGCGCCCGCCGTCACCCCCACCGCCGAGCTGCTCGATCTCGGTGGCCCGCAGCCGGTGCGACAGGCACCAGCAGTGGCTCGCCCGCCGGTTGGGGTTGACGACGTCGGCGAAGTCGTCGAACCGGTCGGGGGTCACCGGCCACGTCTCCCAGCCCTGGTCCTCGCTCATGAACCCACCCAAGCACGCACCGCCGACAGACGGCAGCCGCAGCCGGCAAGCATCAGAAGAGCCGCGACTCGACGTCGTCGATCCCCCGCAGGGCGTCGTAGTCGAGCACGACGCAGCGGATCCCACGGTCCTGGGCGAGCACCCGCGCCTGCGGCTTGATCTCCTGGGCGGCGAAGACCCCCGTGACCGGGGCGAGGTGCGGGTCGCGGTTCATCAGCTCGAGGTAGCGGGTC